>CACYCX010000145.1 GCA_902772975.1 uncultured Spirochaetaceae bacterium | reverse complement strand
TTCCTGATGCTGCCGTTCAGCAAATATTGCGCCGTGTTGAGACACATGATCTGGCGTTGTCGCTTTTAAATTCATCAGAAGAACTCAAGCAGAAAATATTGAACAATCTTTCAAAAACCGGTGGCGCGGAATTATTGGAAGAAATTGAAAATGTAAAACATTCAGCATTGGAAAGTGAAATAAAGGACGCCCAGAATAATGTCCTTACTGCAATTCAGGCTGAACGCGATTTGGGAAGACTTACAGAACTGGACTTGTAATTTAAAATATGAAAACATTTTTTTACCGCTCTGCTGTTTTGGATGATTCTCTTTTGTATGGTTCATGGAAAAAAATAATTTCTGGAAACGAAAAATATATTGATTCAATAATCTTGCGTCATTATAAAACAGGTAAGATTCTCTGCCCCGTTCACTGCCGCTGGGAAGACTGTACGATTGATGACGAGTTTTCCATAACATGTCCGCAGGGAAAAAAATCAAGCGGCATAATAATTTCGTACAAGCCAAAAAGTGATGTAAAGAATGCTATTCGTAATCGAGGCGTGATTCTAAAAAAGCATATTTTTGGCAAATATCTGTTTTACTCCGAAGAGGATTATTTAGATTCACTTTCATATAATTTTTTTAAAGATATTGATAATGTAGATCAAAATATTTATTTGTATGAAATTGATTATGATGAAAAAGGCTGCTCGTGTTCGGTTTCAACCCGTGAGCTCGATGTTAAGTGGCTCAATAAGCATAAGGAAGGCAATTTTCTTCTTTCAAAAATTCGAAGTAAAAAAGCAACACTTCATTACGATTTAAGAAATCCGACAGATGAAAATAGCGGCGAATTAAAATCAAGCGTTCAATTTAATAAATTTTATGCTGATAATAATAAAAGATGTGCTCCAGAATCCGTTGATGAATATATCGAGCAGGTGTCGCAAATTCTTGTAAACAATTTTGCAGGAAGAAAAATCCGCATCAATAATAATTATTTTCACGGAATAAATTTATTGAAGGCGCTTTCGTATTATCCGTATGAAGCGAACATGCTTGCACTGAAAGCAGATTCAAAATCTTGCGAGGTATTGAAAAAGCTGAACAGGGAATCAAGTAACATATACAATGAATGGTGCCGCGAATTCTGGATAGAAAGCTTTACGCAGTTAAGAAAGGAATTTGAAAAAAATCCATGCGCCCTGTTAAGTTACCGTACGTTGTTTCATCTTGGATTCAGAAACAAAAACATAATGCTCAACGCAATCAAAAAATATGATTTTACAAAAATTCCTTATTCCGGAAAAAATGCGGCGGGGTTTCTGTTTTTCTGCGCAAAATCAATCCCGCTTCGTGGTGAAAAGGCAACGCTTCATGCGCTTGTAAGGGAACCGTGGCTTGCAGATGCACTCAGGCAGGATCTTGCAAATATGTTTGTAAACAGATACGAGCAGTTAGCCCCGCCTGAACGGGAAGCGATTTTGTATGGTGGATTTACGGAAGAGAATCATGATTTGCTTTCTAAAATCTGCAATAATATAAAAAACAAAAACATCACTTTTGAATATTCCAAATACCAGAAGCAGCTTGAAGATAAAATCGGCGATTATGAATTCCTTCTTCCAAAAGACAGCGATGAAATGCATCAGCTTGGAGCCGCGATGAACAATTGCGTTTATTCGTATGTAGACAAAGTTGTAAAAAAAGGCTGCACGATTGTTTACGCCGTCTGCAAGGGGTCATATTCAATTTGCATCGAAGTAAGCGACCATAATACGGTTATCCAGGCATATGCACATCATAACAGTCCGACAAAAGGTGAAGACAAAAAAATATTTGATCAATGGTGCCGCCGTCATTCGCTTAAACAGTAAGCCGCTTGGAACGCATGAAACAAGTAAGACCGGATTGCATACAATCAGCTCGATACAAGGTCTGTTGATTTATTTTCTATTAACAGATAAAATAATACGCTATGGACTTACTGAAAAAACTTGAAAGCCTTTCAGAGCGCTTTAAGGAAGTTGACGCTCTTGTTCTCGATCCTAATCTTGTAAAGGACCCAAAAAAATATAAGGATACAATGCGCGAGCACGGATATTTGTCTGAGCTCATGTCGCTTTATGATGAATACAAGAAAGTTCTTAAAGGCATAAAAGATGCTACAGAAATGATTACAAACGAAGATGACCATGACATGAAGGAAATGGCCCGTGAAGAACTTAAGGAACTTGAAGCAAGACAGCCGCAGCTGGAAGAGCAGATAAAGGTTAAGCTTATTCCGCCAGATCCGCTTGATGAAAAAAATATTATTCTTGAAATCCGTTCTGCTGCTGGCGGTGATGAGGCAAGCCTTTTTGTACGCGACATGTGGGAAATGTATTGCCATTTGTGCGACCGCAAAGGCTGGAAGTACGAGACAATGGAAGCTCAGGAAACTGAAGTCGGCGGCTTTAACAAAATTGTTACTAATATAAGCGGCAAGTTTGTTTACGGAACATTGCGCTGGGAGTCCGGAGTACACCGCGTTCAGCGCGTTCCGGCAACAGAATCTCAGGGACGATTGCAGACTTCTACCGTAACAGTAGCCGTATTGCCGGAAGCCGAAGAAACAGAAATCGATATTAAACCGGGCGATGTCCGCGTTGATGTAATGCGCGCAGGCGGTCCGGGTGGACAGTGCGTTAACACAACAGACTCCGCCGTTCGCCTTACACATATCCCGACTGGAATAGTAGTAATTCAGCAGGACGAAAAAAGCCAGATTAAGAACAAAGCAAAAGCCTGGATGGTTTTGAGAGCGCGCCTTTTTGATCTGGAACAGAGCAAGAAAGACGCTGAACGCGCTTCGACAAGAAAAGCCATGGTTGGTAACGGCGATCGTTCAGAAAAAATCAGAACATACAATTACCCGCAGGATAGAGTTACAGATCACAGAATAAACTTCAGTCAGCACAATCTTCCGGCCTTTATGATGGGCGATATGGACGATATGCTCGATGCACTGAACGTTTATGCAAAGGAAGAGCAGCTGAAGGCTGATGTAACAGAGTTGGGCGGAAATTAGGATAAACACAAAGTAATGAATTCACGAACTGTACTTGTCATAGATAATGATTCAGAAAACATTGCTTCGCTCACAGAAATCCTCAAGGATAATTTTGCGCTCTTATCGGTAGAAAGCATTGTAAAGGGAATGGAATTCCTTTCTGCAAATCCGAACATGGTAAGGGCAATAATTATCGCGGCTGAAGTAAAGGAGCCTGATTCAAAATTAGACTGTACAAAGTTCCTTAAAAAAATTCAGAATGACAAAGTCCTTTCGCGTATACCTGTAATAGTAACCAGCCGTGAAATGTCGCACAAGCTTGAAGTTAAGGCGATGGAAAACGGTGCGATTGATTTTATTTCACAGCCTTATTCTCCCGAAATAATAAATTATCGCGTACGCAATGTAATTCACATGAATGAGGCCACGCTTGTTGCTTCAAATTTGAGCCGCAATGAGCTGACCGGCCTTTATACCAAACCGTTCTTTTTGATGAAGGCGGAAGAAATATTAGAAAACGACAATCCTAAAAAATACGATTTTATCTGTATTGATATCGAACATTTTAAACTTGTAAACGATGCGCTGGGAACTGAAGTAAGCAACAGGATTTTGTGTCATGTAGCAAAGGTCTTAAAAGAAACAGTTTCTGCGCGCGGTGGAATCGTAGGACATTTTTCAGAAGATATTTTTTTTGTACTCATGCAGCGTCCGGAAGAATACACCAACGAAAGTGTAGGCGGCTGGTTTGATAAGGTAAATGATTTTCCGGGACATAAGGGCAAGAACATAAAGTTAAAATTGTGCTGCGGTATTTATAAAATCCACAACATGCGCGTTCCGCTTTCCGTAATGTGTGACCGCGCGCAAATGGCGACCGAAAAAATTAAAGGCCGCTATGATGTTTCGTTCTGCCATTATGATGATTCAATCCGCAGTCAGCTGATGAACGACCAGAGGCTTACCGACACAATGGAAGCGTCCCTGGCGGCAAATGAATTTGAGGTTTTCTACCAGCCAAAATATGAGCTCTCTTCCGAAGCAGTTGCGGGCGCTGAGGCTTTGGTAAGATGGAATCATCCTGAGCTTGGCTTTTTGAATCCAGGCTCGTTTATTCCGTTGTTTGAGCGAAACGGCTTTATTACGCAAATCGACATGTTTGTGTGGGAAACCGTTTGCCGCGATCTGCATGAATGGATTGAAGCAGGCAATGAACCTGTTCCGGTTTCTGTAAATGTGTCGCGCGCTGATATTTATAATCCTAACCTTGTTCAGATTCTTGTTTCGCTCATTAAAAAATATAAGATATCGCCAAAATATCTTCACCTTGAAATTACGGAAAGCGCTTACACCGAAGCGCCGGAACAGATTATAAAAGTGGTGCGCCAGCTGCGTAACTATAATTTCCTGATTGAGATGGACGATTTTGGAACAGGATATTCTTCGCTTAATATGCTGAGCGAAATGCCGATTGATATCCTTAAGCTTGATATGGGATTTGTCCGGAACGGAATGGAAAAAAATTCCAGCAAGGGAATTCTTAATTTTGTAATCAAGCTTGCAAAGTGGCTCAATCTTTCAGTTATTGCAGAAGGCGTTGAAACAAGCACGCAGGTTCTTTCGCTTAAGGACATGGAATGTAATTTTGTTCAGGGATTTTATTTTGCACATCCTCAGAACAAAAAAGATTTTTTCAATCTTTTGAAAAACGGCCCTGTCTTTACTCCGTCAGGTGCACTTAAAAATTTAACTGAAGCAAAACATGAACAGACGATGCCGGATGAAATGCGTGGCGGTACAATGCTCATTGTTGATGATACAGAATCCAGCCGCGAAATTTTACGAGCGATGTTCAAGCAGGAATACGACATTATGACTTGCGAAAACGGTCAGGAGGCATGGGACTATCTTACTGAAAATGCCAATAAGATAAGCATCGTACTTCTTGATCTTGTAATGCCTGTGATGGACGGTTTTAAATTCCTTTCCAACATGCGCTCGGATAACAGAACAAGCATGATTCCTGTAATCGTTACAAGTCAGGGCGACCAGCAGAGTGAGCTTCGTGCACTTTCGCTTGATGCAGATGATTTTGTATGCAAGCCATATAATGCAGAAATACTCCGTCATCGCGTCCGCAATGTTGTAGCACATTCTAAAGTCGTAAAGCTTGAGCAGGAAAGAATCCTTACACAAAAGCTTCTTGAAACAGAACGTCAGGTTCACACCGATTATCTTACAGGCCTCAGTAACCGTATTATTCTTGAAAAGAAAATGGCGGAATTTTTTACTACAAGCGAAATTCACGATGCCGTGTTTATCGGTCTTGATGTCGATGATTTTAAGACGATTAACGATACGCTTGGCCATACAATCGGCGATGAAACGATAAAGCGCGTTGCAAAAATCCTTTCTGAATTCTTTACGGAAAACGAAACTGTATGCCGTATGGGCGGCGATGAGTTTGCAATCTTTATTCCGCGCAAGATTGGAAAAGACATGCTTGAGGCAATGCTCCATAAATTGTGCTCAAAGCTTAATTTTACTGTCGATACGCTTTCGGTATCATGCTCGATTGGCGTTGCCGTGTCGCCGCTTTTTGGAATGGATTATCAGACGCTGTATGCTAATGCAGATCTTGCGCTCCTTGCGGCAAAGCGTTACGGCAAAAATCAGTTTATCGTGTATAACGGTCAGAGCGTTCTTCCGTCATATGTTTTCTACCGCAATATGGACTGGCTGCTTGATGAATTCAATGATGCCGTTTATGTATGTTACGAAGACAGCTACGATTTATTCTACATTAACAAAACAGCGTGCCGCATTGCCGGAAAAGAAAAGAAAAACTGCATAGGACAAAAATGCTATAAAGTTCTTTGGGGCAGGGATGAGCCGTGCGAATTCTGCATTAAAGGAAGCCGCTCATATCAGAAATTTGTTTCCAAGGAAATTACGCCGTCAGAAAACAGCGGAACATTTACAATGCGCTCAAAAATCGTAAACTGGAGCGGCGTTGATGCACGCATTCAGTATCTTACAAAAAAATGACGATAAATGATTTCCGCACAAAAGCAGCAGTCACTTTAAGTGAAGGTGAATTTAAAAGCCCGACGCCGCTTCTTGATTGTGACGTCCTTCTTCAATTTATCCTGAAACAAAACAAGGCATTTATTCTGGCGCATCGTGAACAGCAGCTTTCTGGTGAGCAGGAAAAATTTTTACTTGAAGCAGTTGAAAAAAGAAAAACAGGATTACCTGTTGCATATATTACAGGCGAAAAAGAATTTTACGGCCACAAATTTTTTGTTTCGCCTAAGGTTTTAATTCCCAAGCCTGATACTGAAATTCTTGTTGAAAAAGCAAGCGCAGCTTTATACGAAAAAATTTTATGCCACAAGGATTCAATCCTTACTGTATGCGACATGTGCACCGGAAGCGGCTGTGTGGGGATAAGCATTTTTCTTTCGCTAATCGAAGAATATGGCGTACCAAAAGAAAAATTCCCCAAGTTTACGCTTTGCGATATCAGCGAGGACGCGCTCGTTATGGCAAGGCGGAACGCGGCCGCCTTAATCCCAGCGCCATTTAGTGACAGAATAAATTTTGTCCGGAGCAACTTGTTCGAGGCAGTTCCGTATCAGTTCGACATGATAGCATCGAATCCGCCTTATGTACCGCACAATCAGGCCGTTGCTTTATTGTCCGACGGCCGCCGGGAACCGCTCCTTGCATTGGACGGCGATGTCTCCGAGACCGGCGATTATTCAGGAACTCAAGACGGCCTTGCCCTTATCCGGCGGCTTATTGTTCAGGCGGCCGCTCGTTTATCATCACATGGCGTTCTGTTTATGGAAACCGGCGAGTACAATGCACAGAGCGCGTCCGAGTGCCTGATATTAAACGGATTTAAAGATGTCGGAATAGAAAAGGATTTGGAAGGGCAGCTCCGTGTAGTTTTCGGAATAAGAAAGAATTAGTCGGAAAAATCAGGCAGAAAAAAAATAATCGATATAACTTAATTTAAAAAATTAATCTGGCTAAATTTTTTAAATCGCGCTATTGACATTTTTTTTTGAGTGCTGTATAAATTCACTTGTAAACATCAAAGGCGATGTGGACAATTTTCTAATTTTTTAGGGAATTATCCGCATCGCCTTTTTTTTATTTTTTATACTTCTGCAAATTGCAGTCCGGAGGATATAAATGACTGATGTACCAGAACTTTTTGGAAACATGGCTTTTGATCGCGAGACAATGAAAGAGCGTCTCCCGAAAGAAACATTCAAGGCTCTTCTTAAAACACTTGATGACGGTGAGCCGCTCAAGCTTGAAGTTGCAAATGTTGTAGCCCATGCAATGAAGGAATGGGCAATCGAACGCGGTGCAACTCACTACGCTCACTGGTTCCAGCCTCTTACAGGTATCACTGCTGAAAAGCACGATTCATTTATCAATCCTCAGGACGACGGAACTGTAATAATGACATTCAGCGGAAAGGAGCTTGTTAAGGGTGAACCTGATGCATCTTCTTTCCCGTCAGGCGGACACCGCGCTACATTCGAGGCACGCGGCTATACAGTCTGGGATCCGACTTCTTATCCTTTCGTAAAGGAGCACACACTTTGTATTCCGACAGCCTTCTGTTCATACACAGGTGAAGCACTTGATAAAAAGACTCCGCTTTTGCGTTCAATGGAAGCGCTTGATACTCAGGCAAAGCGAATCCTCAAGCTCTTTGGAAAAGAGACAGGACATGTCAGCACGACAGTCGGCGCCGAGCAGGAATATTTTATTGTTGACCATGATCTTTGGTCACAGCGCAAAGACCTCCGCATGGCAGGAAGAACATTGTTTGGTTCAAAACCGTCAAAGGGTCAGGAAATGGACGACCAGTATTTTGCAGCCCTCAATCCGAGAATCGTAAAATACATGGAAGACCTCAATGAGACTTTGTGGAAATACGGAATCCTTGCTAAAACAGAACACAACGAAGTTGCTCCGGCTCAGCACGAAATGGCTCCGATTTTCAGCACGACAAACCTTGCCGTTGACCAGAACCAGCTTACAATGGAAGTAATGAAGAAGGTTGCAAAACGCCATGGACTTGAATGTCTTCTTCACGAAAAACCGTTTGCCGGCTTGAACGGATCAGGAAAGCACAATAACTGGTCAATCTCTACAAAGGAAGGCGAGAACCTTCTTGAGCCTGGAAAAACACCTGAGTCAAATGCTCAGTTCCTTTTGTTCCTTACAGCAATCTTAAAGGCAGTTGATGAAAACCAGGATCTTCTCCGTATTTCAGTTGCATCTGCTGGAAACGATCACCGTCTTGGAGCTAACGAGGCGCCGCCGGCAATTATTTCTGTTTACCTTGGCGATGAGCTTTACAAGGTTCTTGAATCAATTTACGAAGGAAAGCCTTATGCAAATAACAAGGCAGGAAAGATGGACATCGGTGTTGATGTTCTTCCTCCAATTCCAAAGGATTCAACAGACCGCAACAGAACTTCTCCGTTTGCGTTCACAGGAAATAAATTTGAATTCCGTTCTGTAGGTTCAGCACTTTCTCTTGCCGGTCCTAACACAGCACTTGATTCAATCGTAGCATATGCACTCAAGCAGTTTGCAGATGAACTTGAAAGCGCTAAGGATTTTGATAAGGCATTGAATGAACTTATCAGCCGCGAGGTTAAGGCACACTGGCGCATTGTATTCAACGGAAACGGATATGATGAAAGCTGGAAATCAGAAGCTGCAAAGCGCGGACTTCTTGAGCTTAAGACTCTCCCGGATGCAATGGCTCACTATCTGGACGAAAAGAATGTTAAGCTTTACACACAGCTTGGCGTTTATACAAAAGATGAAATGGAAAGCCATTACGAAATCAAGCTTGAAAAGTACGCACAGGTTCTGAACATCGAAGTAAACACAATGCTTGAGATGGTAAACAAGGATATCCTTCCTGCTGCATACAAGTACATTTCGAGTGTAGCGAAGAATGTTACAGAATTAAAGGCAGTGCTTCCTTCAGCAAAGGCATCGGCACAGACAGCTCTCCTTACAAAGCTGGATTCACTTGTATCAGAGCTTGCTGAAAAGGCAGATGAACTTGCAAACAAGCACATTGCTGCAAAAGCTTCAGGTGATGGAATGGCAGTAGCCCGCGCCTATGTTGACTCAGTAATTCCTGCAATGGCAGAAACTCGTGCCGCTGCAGACGAAATTGAGCCGCTTCTTGGCGAGGAATACAAACCGTTCCCTTGCTACGAAGATTTGCTCTTCCGTGTTTAATTTAAAATATAATTGACAGCCGTATAATTTGATTTATAATTTTAATTATGAGTGAACTTGTATTCTTAGCGGAAACAAATTCCACAACGCAGAAATATTTTGACTGCGTTGCGTCAGATTATACGGCTACATTTGTACAACTTGATCAAAAAGCGGCTTCCGCAATCGAACTTGAAAAACCAAAATTAATTTTAATTTTTGTAAATTATCTTCTTGATTCACAAAAAGAAATTGCTGATACGATAATGATGAATACCCACAATGTTCCGTTTATCGTAGCCGGTACGCGTGAAGCCTGCAACGCTTTTAACAAAGCCGCGCAATCAGATATAGTCGGCTATTTAATCACACCAGTTTCAGAAGAAGAATTCAATCGTCGCGTAAAAACTATCTGGAAAAATACATTCGGAAAAAAATTAAATTCCGAAGAAGAAGAAATAATCTACGAAAAGCCAAAGAAAAAAATTCTTATCGTTGACGATGACGCCGTGTGCCTTCGACAGATGATGAATATATTAAAAGGTGATTTTATAATTTCAGTCGTAAAAAGCGGCAAGGCGTGCCTTGATTATTTAACGCGCGATTTACCGAACCTTATCCTGCTTGATTACGCAATGCCCGAAATGTCCGGGGTAGAAACTTTACGGAAAATCCGCGAAAATCCGCGATATGCTTTGATTCCCGTAATATTTTTGACAGGCGTCCAGAATGGGGAAATGGTTCGCGAGGCGCTTTCGTGCCAGCCGCAGGGATATCTTTTAAAAACACTCGGAAGCAATGTTATTTTGAGCAAAATAAATTCTGTATTGCAGAATCGCTGAATGACTGAACAGAAGTTATGATAAATCGATTTTTGCTGAATCCTTCAAATCCTTTTTTCAAAAGTCCTTTTTCGCGGATTCCTCTTGATAAGGAAGAAAGCCGTGCATTAAGAATTGCCTGCGCTGATGTAGACAGCCGCCGTGTTTTTATGTATGTAAGCATAATCGCGCTGTTCGAGCTTTTTTTAGTTGTGTTTGACGCAATAAAGCGTGACAGTCAGTACAGCACGGTTCAGTGGATGTACGCGGCGCTTAATATTGCAATGGCGCTTTTTTCTGTAATCATGATTATATTCACGGTATTATTCCGCCGTGGTCACGAAAAACATTATAAGCTTTTCAGATATTCGCTTGGTGTTTACGCAGTCCTGATTTTAATCTGTTCAATCTGCGATGCGATGATCGGAACTTATTCAAGCGGGCGCGAAAACCTCACGATGTTTTTTATATGCCTTATGCTTGTCTCAAGCGTTTTCTATGTGAATTCCTGGGTCGTATTTGCTTCAAGTATTCTGGTGTTTTTTGGTTTTGAGGCATTCACGCATTTTACGACATTTTCTTCACATCACACATACGCGCCGTATCCTGTTTTTATTTTGTTCATCACGAATACAGTTTCGTTTACGCGTACAAAGCAGATGCGCGATATGATCAGAAAAGAATTTATAATCCGCAAATTGCAGAAGCAGGCTGAACACGAAAACGAGCTTAAATCTCAGTTCCTTGCAAACATGAGTCACGAAATCAGAACGCCGATGAACGCGATTGTTGGAATGAGTGAGCTTGCGCTTGATTTTGATTTGAAGGACAGCGAAAAAAATATTCTGCGTCAAATCAGAAGCTCAGGAATCAGCCTTGTCGGAATTATAAATGACATTCTTGATTTTTCTAAGCTTGAATCTGGCAAGATGGAAATTGTTCCGGTTGATTATGATGTCCTGAAATTGATGAATGATATTTCAAATGTCGTTCTTGTTCGCATTGGTTCAAAGCCTGTTGAACTTAGAATTGAAATTGACGGAGCGCTTCCTTCGGTGATGCATGGCGATGACATGAGGATTCGTCAGATTTTGATTAACCTTGCAGGAAATGCGGCTAAGTTTACGGAAGAGGGCTTTGTTTCGATTCGTGTTGAAAATCTCCGTGAATACGAACAGCGCGACGGTCTTAGAATAAGCGTTGTTGATTCAGGCGTTGGAATCAGGGAAGAAGATTTAAAAAAACTTTTCAGCGCATTCCAGCAGGTTGATATGAAAATGAACCGAACGAAAGGCGGAACGGGATTAGGACTTGCAATTTCAAAAACTCTGATGACTTTAATGAACGGCTCAATTGGAGTTACAAGTGAATATGGAAAGGGTTCCTGCTTTTATATTAACCTTCCGCAAAAGATTGTCGACGCCACTCCTTGCGACAAAAAATACGCGCCGCTTTTTGAAGCTGCATCTAAACGCGCGCCAGACCCGGAATCCCCGTTTGACACTTTCTCAAAACAGATTTCTGTAATCCCGGTTGCAGCTCTTTTAAATAAACCTGAGTTTGCCGCGCTGTTTGCAGAAAAGTCGGAGACCGCAGGCTTTATTGCTCCAGATGCAAAGATTCTTGTAGTAGATGATAACGATGTAAACTTACAGGTTGCAGACGGTCTCCTTAAAAAATTCGGAGTAAAAGCAGAGCTTGCTCAAAGCGGTTACGCGGCGCTTGATCTGATATTCGGCCCGGATAAAGTAACGCGCGCGCCTGCTTTGGCCGCTCAGAGCGCGAACGATTATGACATAATTTTTATGGACCACCAGATGCCAGGCATGGACGGCATTGAGACGCTTGAAAAAATCCGTGAGCGCGAGCTTAGCGAAGGAAAGCACCGTACGGTCGTTGCCCTTAGCGCGAATGCAGTTAACGGCGCGCGCGAAATGTTCTTGCATAAAGGATTTGACGATTTTATTGCGAAACCAGTGCAGGGAAAAGATTTTGGTTCATGCCTTTCAAAATGGCTTTCGAAAGAGTTATTAAAGCCGGCTGGTTCTGATACTGGTTCGCAGGCTGGAACAGGTTCTGATACCGGAGCTGATTCTCGCGCGCGCGGGATTGGGGAAGGCGTAAGTGCGGAAGGTGAAGGCGTTCCAGAAGATTTTATGCCTGTGCTTTCGGGAATAGATAAAAATAAGCTTTCTGTCGAAGCGGCCGCCATGAGTGCAGGCGGTTTTGAGAACTGGCTAAAAGTAACTGAAACCTTTTCGCGCATAATTTCTGAAAATGCCGACAGGATTCATATGTGCGTTGAAGGCGGTGACTGGAAGAATTACACGATTTTAGTTCACGCGTTAAAAAGCAGCGCAAGGATTATCGGAGCAGAAAAGCTTTCTAAACAGGCTGAATATCTTGAAGCATGCGGTAATAAAATTCAGGCAGAAAATTCTCAAAGCGTAATTCAGGATGTTCAGAAAAAAACTCCCGTAATGCTTCGTCTTTACCGTTCGTACCAGACAATCCTTGCGCCTGTAATTGATTACATAAATGGCGAGAAAAAGGAAAAGTCGCCGCTTGAAGAAGGCGAGCTTGATTTTATAAAAGACCAGATTTTGATGGCTTGCGATGCCTGCGATCTGGATAAGATTGAGCAGTTGTGCGATACGCTTGATACAAAAGAGCTTCCTGAGGCGTTTGCAAAAAAAATGGCGGCCTTAAAAACCGCCATTGATAATATTGATTTTGAAGCTATCGAAGCCGCGCTTTCTTAATATGGTGAGATTAAAGCTCGCCGCTTTCTGCCGCGCCCGGTAAACCGATATCGTTTCTGTAGAACATTCCTTCAAACTTAATCGATTTAAGAGCTTCGTAAGCATTTTTCCATGCGTCATCGAATGTTTCTCCGATTGCACATGAAGCAAGAACGCGTCCGCCACTTGTAACGATTGAATCGTCTTTGGCGCGGCGATCCTCGATTGCGCCTGCGATAAATACTTTTGCACCGAGTTTTTCAATTGCTGCCTTGTCGATTGTAATCGGGCAGCCCTTTTTGTATTCACCCGGATATCCGCCGCTTACTGCAACTGGAGCTACGGCAAATCCTTTTTTCCAATTAAGCTTGAAATCTTTAAGCGAGCCGTCCGTGATTGACTGGCACAAATCAGCAAAATCAAAATCCATCAAAGGAAGAACGGCCTGTGTCTCAGGATCACCCAAGCGTACATTGTATTCAAGAAGCTTTGGTCCCTTTGATGTAAGCATTACGCCAAAGAAAATAAAACCGCGGTAATCAAACTGTTCTTCAATTAAACCTTTGAGTGTCGGTTCAAGAATATCTTTTTCGAATGCGGCTATGATTCCAGGAGTTACATCTGAAAGCGGACATACGGCTCCCATTCCGCCTGTGTTAGGGCCCTTTGCTCCGTCACGAAGACGCTTGTGGTCACGCGCCGGGAGGAACGGAATTATCACAGCCTTTCCGTTAGCGGCAGATTCTTTTGTGCAAGATACTGCAGAAAGGATTGAGATTTCAATTCCCTGAAGGTAATCTTCAATAACAAGTTTTTTTCCTGCATCGCCTACGCGGCCTGAATTCATTATGTCATCAATTGCGTCATGCGCTTCTTTTAATGTGGCGGCTACTGTAACGCCCTTTCCTGCTGCAAGACCATCGGCCTTGATTACGATTGGCGTTCCGTGCTTTTCAACATAATCGTGAGCGGCTTTGTTGTCTGTAAAAGTTTCGCTTGCGGCACAGGCAACGTTATATTTTTTCATAAAGGCTTTTGCAAAATCTTTGCTGGCTTCAAGCTGAGCGGCTGCTTTTTGTGCGCCGACGCATGGGATTCCGGCCTTTGCAAAATCATCTGCCATTCCTTCAGCAAGCGGATCTTCCGGTCCGATTACGGCAAGAGTACAGCCTTCGTGTTTTGCGATTTGAACTACAGGATTTTCGCCCGGTGTGATGTAAGAAGCGGTCTTTGGATCGACATTGCGGCATTTGGCTTCATTTTTTGTTCCGCCGTTTCCAGGAACGCAAATGACTTCATCAACGGAAGCGCTCTGAGCAAGCTTCCAGCTTATGGCGTGTTCACGGCCGCCTGAACCGAATACGATAATCTTTTTCATGCAGATAGAATAAAGTAAAATTGCGTTTTTTTCAACAAGGCTAAAAACATTAAAGCTGAATAAAGATAAGGAATAAAGGAATCCTAAAATCTACGGAGCGGACATTCAGAAAGCTTTACCTTTGAGCAGAGCTCCTTCATGCCTGTTGAATCAAAATAATCTGAAAGCACTTCTTTTGTAACGCGAGCCTGAGGACCGATGCAGATTTCGTTAAAAAGGTCGGCGTAATTTTCACCAAGCGCCTTGCATACATCGCGAAGTCTCAGAATAAAATATTTTTTGATGTTTGTTTCTTCTACAAAAAAATGCGGTTCGCCTAAATATTCGCTTACATTGTACGGAAGGGAGACAAGGCGGTATTCTTTTTCGCTTATAAACGAAGGATGCTTAAAAAGCGGTGAGCTTGTTATGAGGCGGTTAAAAATTTCGTGTACGCGCTTGTTAAGAGATTCATCTGAAGGCGAATTGGAAGCGTCGCTTGAGGCATTGCGTGAAGCATTGCGTGAAGCATTGCGTGAAGCATTGCGTATAACACTGGCGGACTGACTTTTTGCTTTTTCTTCTGTGAGTGCGGAAAGCTCTTTTACGATTTCAAGGTCATCGCAGTTCCGGGAATAATTTACTTTGCAAAGCGGCGCGTGTCCTGCCTCTCCGATTTTGGAAAGAAGCTCTTTATTGAATGCAATGCAGACGCCCATTCCGTTTTTTGCATATCGTGCCCATTGCGCGGCGTCATCTGAATATTCGCTGAAGCAGCTGGCATAACTTGAAAGCTTGTCAAAATCCTTAAGGTTTTCTGAAAACAGTTTTTCCATTGCAGGATAATATTCAGGCAAAATATTTTTTTTGACTGCGGCCTTAAGCTCTTTGATAAAGTAAAGCATTTCCTGACTGTCGTTCATGCGGCGCAAATTCCAAAGCCAGATTTCGCCGTTTGTAATAATGCCGCGCATTGCGTTAAAGTCAGTGTAGTGATAAAGATTTTCCATAATTTGATTTTACGACAGTTCCGGGCCGAAGTCAAAAAAATCCGGGAAGCGGTTTTGTAAGCGGATTGCAGTTTCGTTGAATAAAGCCGCGCCCGTAATCATGATAAAAGCTCCGATTGAGACATCGCTTAAATAATGCGCGCCGAGCCTGATTCGCGTATATGCGATAAAAATCGTTATAGCAAAGCCGATGTAAATTACAGGTACCTGTGCCTTTTTCCAGCCTGCATTTACGATAGGAAGGTACATTCCCAAAATCATAAGGAGGCTTGTCATCGCAGCGTGACCTGACGGGAACGACTTGAATTCTTCTTTTGTAATTATCGTATTATCGTTCAAAACATTTTTGTAATCTTCAAACCGCTGCCACCATGCATGGAACGGCGCGTATCCTTCGAATACAACAAGCCTGAAGCGCGGGCGGTGCATAATTTTTTTTATGCAGAAAAGTCCGAACAGCAAAGCCGCGGAAAGAAAAAATAAAAGCACGATTGTAAAAAGCCATGTATCGTAGCCTCTGTTTTTTGAATCAGCTTTTTTGATTGATCCTAAAGCAGGTTGATTTTTAGATGAAACTAAATAACCGGCCGCCGCTGAGATAAGCATAATCGGGAACGGGATTGCGTAACCAAGTAACGTTTTATCTGGAAGGTTATAGCCGTTTACGCCAAAAATATCTTCCTGCGGACAGTAAGTTCCAAGAAGAATAAAAAAGACGCATGACCCGATCAGAAAAATCGTGAGAAATAAATTCTGCTTGATTTTAAATGCGGAGGTGATGAGGGTTCCTGCAAAAAAACAAAGGACGGCAAATCCCGGTATAAGGCCAAAGGCGCCGGAAAATAATGCTATGGAATCTGTTCTTGAAAAAATCTTTTTAGAAATCTGTAAGTCAAAGCATGAACCGAATGCGGCCCCGATTGCAAGACAGAATAAAATAATCGCGTAATGTTTTCGTAATGACTTCATTCTGATATTATATCATAAATTTTAAATTATAGAATCTTAAATACCGATAATTTTATTATGGAATATATTTTAGGAATAATTGGTCTTGTAATTATAATAATCGCACTTTCATATTTTGCATCATTCGGAAAAAGAAAAAAAGCCGCGCCGACGCCTGTTAAAAAAGGGCCTGCTCTGGTCAATTGCCCCATGTGCGGAAGCCCGCTTCCAAAAGGCGAAAATATTTTTTCAAAGGTTTACCGCCCGATGAACGTACCGGATCAGCGTTGTACGATAAGCGGCTGCCCTCACTGTTATCCGCGATGTGAGCCTGGTGTAAAAAGAAAATGCCCGGTTTGTGGCAAAGCCGTGGAACAGGACGGATATCTTGTAGCGCGGCTTTTTAACAGGACTACGGGCAAAAAGCATGTGATGATAGTCGGCTGCTCAGGCTGCCTTAAAAGCGAACAGCATAAATAAACCCTGCCGTATTGGACAGGGTTAGTGCGATAAAGTATAGGGAGCTTTCTCCGCTATAAACTGACTCTTCCCCTGAAGCTGCGGGCAATCGTAAGCTTATCCGCGTATTCCAAATCGCCGCCGACTGGAAGTCCCGACGCAAGCCGCGTAACCTTAACGCCAGTCTGGGCGGATAAAAGCCGCTGAACATAAAGCGCCGTAACATCGCCGTCAACAGTTGGGTTGGTCGCAATGATTACTTCCTGCACGCCGCCTTCCTGAACGCGTTTTATTAACGGCGCGATTGCAAGCTGTTCCGGCCCGATTCCGTCAAGCGGCGAGATGACTCCGCCCAGAACATGAAAAAGGCCGTTGTATTCGTGGAAGGCTTCGAGAGTCTGGACATCCTGCGGCTGTTCTACAACGCATATCACAGTCCTGTCGCGCATCGGATTTGAACAGATTGGACATGGATCAGTTTCTGTCCATGTGCCGCAAATTGAACACGGCTTGATTTTATCCTGAAGCGTTGCAAGCTCAGAGGCAAATTTTGCAACATATGTCCTGTCGGCTTTTAAAATATAATTTGCAATTCTCGCCGCACTTTTTTTTCCGATTCCTGGAAGCCGCGAAAACGATTCTGTGAGTTCATCTAATGCGTTCATAATTACATTCCGGGAATATTGAGTCCGCCAAGACCGCCGCCCAAAAGGTTTCCGTATTTTTCTTTTATCTGCTCCTGAACCTTATCAAGTGCATCGTGATGTGCGGCAATAATCAAATCTTCAAGCATCTGAATGTCGCGCGGATCAACGCAGATCGGATCAAGGTGAATTCCTGTCATTTCCATTTTTCCGTTTACAGTAACGCGGACAATATTTCCGCCAGAAGAACCTGTTGCGCTTATGTTTTCAAGTTCAGCCTGAACGGTACCAAGACTGTCCTTGAGCTGCTGAATGTTTTTCATCATGTCGAATGGATTCAAAATATTACTCCCTTAAAAGTCTCGAAATTTTAAACGGCTTTTTCTTTTATTTTATACAATTGAACCTTTGAATACCCTGCAAAGAATATTGACCTGTTCCGGTATAACAGCCTGCGCGGCCTTTTCTTCCTGAACCTTAACGGAAAACGCAACATACATTTTCTTTCCGGTAACAGCCGAAAGCGTATCGTTTATTATATCGCGCTTTCCTTCAAGCTGCGTCTTTAAAAATTGCGAAGAGCATTCTGCATTTATGCTTGCGTCTGTCTTAGTCCAGTTTATTGTCTGATTAAGAAGGGACGCAGTAAACTCGTCGCGCTTTTTAATGGCGTTAACTACATGGCTTTTGATTTCTTCTGGCGAAGCCGCGCTCGAAATACTCTGAACCGGTTCAGGCGTCTCGATTCCAGATGGCGTTCCGTTATCAGCCGCCTGTTCTGGTACTGGTGCGGCATTGCTTTGCATTTGTGCAATCTTAGGCATGGTAGAAAGAAATTTTCCAAGCGGAGATACAGCCGGGCGCTCATCTTCCTGAGCAAAATCTTCATTTGTATCTGGCGCGGAATCTAAATAAGACGCCGCGCCTGAACTAAAACCCGGCGATTGTGCTCCCGGTGCGCTTTCAAGCAATGCCCTTGCCTTGTCAATCGCCATTTTAACTTCTGATGGAGAAGCATAATTTTTAAGCCAGCACAGGCGGCTGAAGGCAAGATCTATTTCGTAGCGCGGTGAAATTGAGTAACGAGAGTCACGGTGAAGTGCGAGGAAAATCGAAAGTGCACGTTCAATCTGTACCGAAGACCAGGCTTCCAGAACCTTCTGGCTGAACCGTGACGGTGCCTGACCTAAAAGCGCTTCCTTTGTAATTCCGTTTTTAATAAGCAGCAGATTCCTTAAATAATCGGCGCTGTTTGTAATCAGCTGTTCGATTGAAACTCCAGACTGAAGGAATTCCTCAAGCTTTTCTTCTGCTCCGGCGCAATCTGAATCAACGCATTTTTCAAAAAGCTCGTTAAGCCTGTCAGTTCCCATAAGGCCGAGCTTGTCGCGGATTTTTTCGTAAGTAATGTGATCTTCGCTGAATGCCGCAACCTGATCGAACAATGTATACGCATCGCGCATTGAACCTGTAGATTCGCGTGCAATCCAGTAAAGGGCTTCGTCATCAGCCGCTATGTTGATTTCCTTTGCAGCAAGCTCAAGCTGTTCCTTGATTTTTTCTATTGGGACAAGCCTGAAGTTAAACTGCTGGCAGCGGCTTTTTATTGTGGCCGGAACTTCATGCAGTTCAGTTGTAGCAAAAATAAAAATTACATATTCAGGAGGTTCTTCGATTGTCTTTAAAAGAGCGTTGAATGCACTAGTTGAAAGCATATGAACTTCGTCTATGATGTAAATTTTATAGCGCGAAGAGTTTGGCGGAAACTGAACTTCATCCTTAATCTGGCGGACATCGTTTACGCTTGTGTTTGACGCACCGTCGATTTCAATTACATCAAGGCTTATGCTTTTTGTAATTTCCTGACAAGATGAGCAGGTTCCGCATGGATTTGCAGTCGGACCGTTCTGGCAGTTGAGTGCCTTTGCAAAAATTCGGGCTGTTGATGTTTTTCCGCAGCCGCGTGGTCCTGAAAAAAGATAGGCGTGGGCAATTTTGCCGGTTTCAATGGAATTCTTTAATGTAGCCGCTACGAATTCCTGTCCTATAAGGTCGTCAAAACGCTGCGGTCGGCGTCTTGTTGCTGTTACTTCATATGCCATATTGATAAGATACACGAAATTTTATCGTTGTTCAACTTGAATAAAAATCATATTTGGTATATTGTATGGATATCTGGTAGCTATAGTGGAGAGGCAATACCCGTTCCCATCCCGAACACGGAAGTCAAGCTCTCTTACGCCGATGATACTGCCTTTCGCAGGCGGGAAAGTAGGTAGCAGCCAGTTTTTTTTTGCCCGAATCCTATGCGTTCAGCCTGAGCCTTACTGTTTCTAAAATCTTTTCGTATTCCTTTAAGAATGAAGCGTGATTTTCCTTTGCAAAAGTACTGTCGCCTTCACGAAGCGAAATCTCAATCTGCTTTGCCTTGCTTGCAGTTGAAAGCGCACCGATGTTGTTCAGGTTTGATTTGAGGGCATGAATTGTTATAAGGTAATTGTCCCAGTCTCCTGCTTCGTACAATGCCGTAAGATGATCTTTTTCTGAAGCCTCGACAAATTTAGCAAGAATTTTTTCGTAGAGCTTTTTATCATCTGAACAAAGCGCAAGTCCTTTTGCCCATTCAATCATAGAGGCAGTATGGTCAATTACAAAATTTTCTTCCACTTCCTGCTGAATTGATGAATCTACATTCTGTACGGGTGAAGCATCAATATTTCTTTTTGAAACAAGCTCGCGCGGTAGATATTTATAGAGAATGTTTTCAAGTTCAATATAGTTAATCGGTTTTGAAATAAAATCAGTAAAACCGTTTTCCAGATACATATCTCTTGCGCCTGAAATTGTGTTTGCAGTAAGTGCAATAAAAGGTATGTTATCGTTTTGAGTTCCGGGCTGCGATTTAAATTCATGAAGAATTTCAATACCGTTTTTTCCCGGCATAAAGTGGTCGATGAACGCAATGTCAAATTTTTTTGTCCGTAAAAATACAAGCGCATCTGTTCCGTTTTTTACGGAAGTAACTTTAACTCCAGTATTTTTAAGCAGTCCTGAAAATACAAGGAGATTCATTTCGTTGTCATCTACAGAAAGAATTTCTGCGGAAGGAGCGTACAGCGTCTGCTTGTAAGAATCTTTTCCCTGTGATTTGGCAGAATATATTTCATCAAAAAATCCGACTGGCGTTGAATCAACAATAGTCTGCTCCAAATCAAAACTGAAATCAGAACCGACTCCATATATGCTGTTTACATTTAGCGAAGAATTAAAAAGCTCAAGCGCCTTGTGCACGATTGAAAGCCCAAGTCCTGTTCCTTCAATGTTGCGG
>CACYCX010000144.1 GCA_902772975.1 uncultured Spirochaetaceae bacterium | reverse complement strand
GGCATCGTATGATGACCATCTTATTTTTGCTTCAGGCTTGGCACGGGTACCGGTGAAATTCTTCGTGCCGGAAATCTGTTTTTTCAGATTTGCCGTGACCGACTATATGTGTTTGATTCAGGACGCTTTTCCTGGAATCTTGATTTGAATTACGATTCAGGCTTTGCTTTTTTTATTTTGAACGGAAGCTCTACTTTTCTCAAAAAAAGAAGACTGTCTGAAAAAGACAGCTTAAGTGATTATTTTTTTTGAGGATTCTTATTGACAAGCTGGGGCCTTATATGTGTTATGTGATTTTCTCAATTCTAAATTTAGTCAATATTAAATCAAAGACTCGAGCTCCTTCTTCAATTTGATTATGTTTAATTTTTAATATAATTTCCAATGGCTCGTAATTCACTTATTGCAGTATCTTCATATAGAGAACCTTTATAAACCTCTAATATTTCAAATTTTAAAATAATTTCTGGTGTAGATGTTGTATGATATTTTTTTAAGAAAAATTCAATTGGAATTATTTGGTTTTCCATTTTATCCTCTAGTGAAACTGTATCAGAAAAAACAATTTCAGGATCATCATCAACTACAGTTTCATTCTGTCCAACTCGTAAAGACATATCATAAATTATAATTTTAGCTTTTTTTACCCTGTTATTTTTGCAATATAAATTATAATCTTTACAGAAACCATTATTAATTGTTAATAATATTCTTATTTTCTTATCTTTTATACTAAAATACTCTTCTCCTAAAAAACCATCTTCATACACCTGTAAAAGGATATATTCTCCAATTCCATCACCGCTAACACCTTCAACCCAAGATGTTGATAAATCTTTGTCAAAAAGCTTATTTCTGTCATAGAATCCATCTTCCTTTCCATTTTCGTGTAAAACAGAACTAGCACCCATTATCCAATTTTTGTAATTATCTTTGTAATAATAACTATTAACACATTCTTTTATATATTTTAGTTCATTCCCGTTTTCAGAAAACACTAATGAACCAAAATTAACAAGTATTAAAAAGAATATAAATCTACTTTTCATTTTATAACTCATTTATTTAAATATCCCGCCCATTTATCACCAATAAACCATCGCGTTTTATCATATTCTTCAAAAGCGCCCCAATGCGGGCGTCCACATAACAATGAGTTAAACCGCACAGGCCTTGAGCCTGTGTCGGCTTTGAACTTTTGTTAGGCGTTATCCTCAATGACTTCTACAATATCCAACATCTGTCGAGGTGTTACAACAAACGGCTTCTCGGGAAAATGCTTGATATTTCCTGTAACAAGATAGGCATCTTTTTCATTTCTTGCGTTCATCGTTACGGCATAAAAAACTACATCCTTTGGGTCAGGGAGATTTTCATTTACTGCAATCGAATCAAAATGAATTCCTATTTCCTTTATTTTGTTAACAGTAAGTTCTACAGCTTCTTTAGGAAAATGAAATTTAGGTCGGTTCAACACATCTTTGTATTCAGCAAGAATTTCTTCATTATAAAGTGGAACTATATCTCCTGCAAAAACATAGTCTACTACAATGTGAGGAACGGAAGTTGATTTCAAAAATGCAGAAACAAGTACATTTGTGTCAATAACTGCATAAAACGACATTCTATTTTCCTTTGCGGGCAGCCTGGATTTCTGCATTGATTTCATCAAGCGTTAAGTCAGATACTCCGTTTTCTTCTGCACTGTCAGACATAGCCTTCATTGCGAGCATGACATCTTGCGGTATTCGCTTTTTTGCATAGCTTCGCTTGCTATCGTAATTAAGTTTCATTGTAAAAGGAATCCCCTGTTCTGCTACAGTTCTCTTAAAGAAAATACGGACTGCCGTTGACAAATCAAGCCCCAACTGGTCATAAATAGCACTTACATCGTCTTTTAGTTTATCATCAACCCTGATTTGAACCAAAGTATTTGCCATACAACACCTCCTTGTAGTTGTTTGTAATTACATTGTACGACAATTATATTTGTTTTTCAAGACTAATTTTTAGACAATTCAACATTTGCTCAAAATAGTTCAGGATTCCTGTTTTACAAGTTTCCCACGGCTCAAATTGCATTCTCCAAGCTGAATATTCTGTTGGATTTACTTGATGTGGAATATCGGCAAGCAAAGTGCGGTATTTTTCTATTGTGGCTGATTTTTCTTCTCCGGTAGAATTCTTTCCACCTTTAAATTCCAAATTAATTTTTAAGCGTTTTAACTCCTCTTTTTCTGTAGCAGTGTCTCCGAAAAGAATGGCAATTCTTACATCTGCTATCCCCTCAATGTCAAAGCGAACTATAAAATCCTTGCTTCCGATTTTTCCTTTTTCGCTTCTTTTGTAGCCAAGCCCGAAAACTTTTCTCAGGATTCTTTCGATTTCGCCAAAGTCATATAAAAGTTCTTGTGCAATTTGGATTTTAGCTTTTTTATAATTCTGCACAATCAGCTGGGCAATTCTGATATTTTCTTCATTTGCGATAGTGTTGATTATTTCATTTGTAGCTTTTGCGCCCATACTTTCCCCCGTATAATTTCTAATAAGATTTGCATACTGAACCAGCGTTTCCCGAACAAGCGGAAATTTTGAACTTTCAGAACAACATTTTTCGAGCCAATTCAAAATTTCTTCTTTGTAGGAAATTGTTTTATACTCGATTCCATCGCCACTCTGTTCGCTCGCCTCGTGTCCGTCTTTCGTAAGATAAAGGATTTTGAAATCTGCCGAGTTTTTCTGTGACCAATGAGCATATCGTTTCAATTGTTCTTTTTGGTCGCCTGCAAGTAATTTATTTTCAATAACAATACGCTTTGCACCTGAAGTGATTAGAATGTCGATTCTGCCTTGTGTTCCTTCGGTCGGGGCATAGCTTTCTGTTTTTACAACTGCATTCTTGCATTCAAAATTGAATTTGCACAATTCTTCCGATGAAAAACATTCTGCCAAAAACAGTTCCAAAAATCGTTCTTTCATCCCGTGAGTTCCTTTTGGATTTAGAAAAGATGCGATTATTTTTGAATGTATCGTTTCGTGCTGTTTCACCCCGATAATCTGAAAAATGTTGAACCGTCCGCCAGTCGCATCAAGCACGGCATCGTTTTTGTCTTTGATTGCTTTGACTTGTTTGATTAAGCCATATACATCAAAGGATAGAATATCTTCTTCGGTTACTGACACTAGATTCCTTCCTGATTTTTTTTCTGCAAAATCATCACAGCTTTGCTCAGCATTTCACTAAGTTTTTCTGAATCCTTTCCAATTGGGGAAGTTATGCTGATAAAAGTATCATTAAAACAAATATTAGGTACGCCAAATCTTTTCTTGTACCCGATTTTTTTTATTTCGTTTACAGGAATGGAAGTATTCTTAGAAAAACTGTTTCCATCCGTAAAATACAATTTCTTATCAGTAAGCACGAATCCTGTCTTAAAACTTTTTTTCATTGTATCGTCATAGCCCAAAACAATATTTTCATCGTTTTGTAATCTAAAAGAATCTTTTGCCTTTTTCATTTTTGATTCATCGCACTTCCCAAGAATTATTTTTTCCACCGTTTCGGAATCAAGTTCTCTTTTTATGAAGTTCGAGCAATATTCTATGGCTTTATCTGTTGCTGGAGTTTCAGAATCTTCTTTTTCTGACTCTCTTGGAAGATTCTCATACATAATCTCTTTCAATAGATCAAAATTATACTTAGCCGCTTTTTCCATTGCTTTTAAAGCTTTTTTCTTCTTTGAAAGTCCAATAATTAAAAGAATAATTCCGATTGGAGAAAGTGAAACAGAAATAATCATTATGATTCCTGCGATAATCAATGCCTTCTTCGGTTCAGGCGAATCCTGAAAATCAAGATTTAGGATTTTTTGTAATTTAGTTTCATTAGAATCATTGAAATTATTTTCAAGTGTTTCTAGAAATTCATTTACACGACTTCCGTCTTTTTCGAAAAGTGTTAAGTCTCCTATACGAGATTTTAATTTTTCTAAGTCAGACGAGTATTTATCTTTCCGTCTTTTTAGTTTTTCCTTTTCTTCTTTCTCAGTTTCTAAGGCGGCTTTATAGGCTCTGTCTAAAAATTGGAATCTGAGGTCTTCGTCAGTTTCTTTACATTCAGAAAGAGCTTTTCTTCCTAACTCAGTTTCATCGCCCCAATCCTCAACTTCTTCCTTGTACTTTTTATACTCTAAACGAGCCTTGCGTATAGATTCCCATTTCTGTTTTTCATCTGATATATCACGGATTTTTGCAGCATGTTCTTTTCCGGCTTTAGTTGTTAAAATCCATTTTTTATCTTTTTCAAGTTCCTGTTCTTCTATTTTGCGCTCTCTCTGAATCTGTAATTCTAATTTATTTTCTTCTGCAAGTTTTTTTTCAATTCAATTTTTTCCTTCAGAAGTTTTTTCAAATTTTTCCTTACATTCAAAATGGAAGTTGCTGCCGTGAAAATTGATATAAAAACCTTCTTTTACTTTGTTTCCGCAATAGGGACAAGTCATTCTTTCTTCTTCAGCACGACGAGCTTCTTCCTGTCGAGCAAGTTCTTCGAGCCGTTCTTCTTCCTCTCGCTGTCGTTCTCTTTCTTCACGTTCGCGTTCCCTGCGTTCTCGTTTTTGTTGTGGAGTTTCTTCTTCGTACGACTCAAATGAACTACGAGATGAGGTGCTACTAGAGAATGATGAAGTTACAAAAGATTCTGCTTTTAAAGATTCTTTTTCCTTAAAAAATTTGCATACATCATACTGACGATTTCCCTCTTTGAAAGCTCTTCTTGAAGGCATTTCAGAGCTATAGGGGGCCTTACATCTAATGGGCCAGTTACTTTCCATTTCTTCGCAAAATTTACAATTCGGACATTGAGTAGGAACAATATAATAGTTTGATGAACCATTTTCGCTTGCTCTATGAGGTTCATCCATGTATCTTGAATAAAATGCCATTTTCTAATCCCCTTAAAATAGTTATTTCACTTCTTTTAATATGTTCATTTCAATAGTCTGTTCTGAGCCATCAATGTCAGTGTAGATAATTCTATTTTGCTCCTTGTCATATTTGTAATTTAATTTTAAGCCGTCCAATCCCTCTAACCAGAATTGTTCATCTGTAAAGACATATACGATGTCCATTCCATTCGCTTCTAAAGCCATTTTCTTGCCGGCAACGGGATTTTCACTTCTACAACTTGCAAAAAGCATTACAGATATAAATAGTAAAATGATTAAAGAAGTGACTTTCTTCATAAAACTTATTTCCTCAATTTCATGATTTATTTTTGTTGAGAAAATTTGCTGGAGGATTTTTTCTTGTAACACAAGCACGCCAGTGGCGTGTCCGCCTAACAATGCTTAAACGGTTGCGCGGCCTGACCGCGACATCCGATTTGAAGTGCATGTTATGCTTTCTTTATTGAGCAGTTAGTGCATACTCAAATTCCTGGTTTACAAAACTTATTTTTTGAACAAGTTTTACAACAGAAGCATCAAAAATAACAGGATTACCGCATTCTACTTTGAATGAAGTTATGATATTCTTTATTGTTTCTTTTTGATCATAGCTTAATTCATCGATGATTAAAAATACATGAACATTTGATTCGAAAGCCTCAAGTAATTTCTTTTCAAAAAAACTTATAATTGCTCGTGTCGAAATATTTGGATTCATTTCTTGTACCCATGAATCGATTTTATCTGATAGCTCATTATTTTCTGATGTGTAGTCTATTATTTTTGCGATCCAATCTTTTATTGTTGTATCTCTGATGGATTTGTCTGTGATAATACTAAAGGAAGATGCAAATTGCATTAGCTGAGGAATTATATGGGAATTCAAATATTTGGATTTTTCTGTTGAACGTGTTTTTCCATCTCCATAACATTCATACTCAACAAGACTTATTTGCAATTTATTTTTCTTATCAAATGAAATCAGTAATGCATCTGGTATTGCAGAAATTCCAGATATGTTCTCATTCATCTGATGAGTTCTAAAAAGCCTGTTTTTTGCTATTAAAATTGTTCTTTCTTCCTTGTAACTTGTAAATAATGAAAAGAAGTTTTTGTTTACAAGTGTCTCAAGACCTTTAAATTTATCTGTTTCATTTTGGAAATTAATTGTTTGAATAAGTACAATTAAACCAGCGAAAAAACATAAAGCAAATAGTATTTCTGGAATGAAGTATTCATGTATTGTATAAACAATAAAATAAAGAATCAAAAGTATTATAAGTAAAAGGCCTTCAACATCATCAATTCCCCCCAGAATATCGCTGAATATAGTATGAAAAAAAAAGGGCCACATCAGGAAAATTTCAAAGATCAATAAAACTGAGATTATTTTGCTTAAAGTATTTTTATCCATTTCCCATATCTTCATACTTTAATCGAACATAGTATAAAGCTCAACGCCGTCGGGGATATGCTCCACCCAAAGCCAGCCATCTTCGTCAGTTTGCGTTTCAATCGCGACTTCCTCGTTCATAAGAACGCTGCGCAGTTTCATAAGCATCACCCAAAGTTTTTTTCTCATACATGTCTATTGAAAAGCCGTCCACAAATCCGCTTCGTGCAGATTGTGCCTCAGCGGTGAGCAGACAAAACAACATCAAAACAAAAAATGCAATCTTTTTCTTCATAAATATCCCCTTTTCAATCATTCATGCTTGATTCCAAAATAATCTAAACTTTCTTTCATTGCGTCTTGAGCAGAAAGACAAGTTTCGCGCAAATATCCTCGCTCGCTCTTCCAGGTTCGCTCCTTTTTTTCATAAAAATTACTGTTTCACATCAAGATAAAACTCAAAATCGGGCTTGCCGAAAAAATCTTCTTTATCGAAACTCAGCCGTATTCTGCC
>CACYCX010000143.1 GCA_902772975.1 uncultured Spirochaetaceae bacterium | reverse complement strand
TCAAAGTTGACAAAAACAAAGTTCCTTCAAGAATGAAAATCATCCTCGATACCGCAGGCAAAACAGAATGGAACAGGCAGGGATTTTTTTCAATCGATGAGCTTTATCTTGCAGAAATCGCGCCTCATTTTGTAATCGATGACAAGGCCGGCGTCCAGTACACAAAGGATGGCGCAATCATAAAAGTAAGCGACACTGAAATCTTAAAGGATTTTACAATCGGCCTTAACGGAAACGGAAGCGCCGTTCTCAATACTGACGAACAGATAGAAAACAAGGGCTCAGGCGGCGCAAACACAAATATCGGCTTTACGCTTGCAGGAATAAGGCTTGAAGCAGATGTATCAAAAAACTCTGATTCAAAAAACGCCGTTTCATCAGCATCACATTCAATCCTTACATCACAGCCGCTTTTCAACACAGTTTCGTTCAGCGATTCATTCGGCTTTGACACAATCGGAAGCACTGCAAAAAAATCATCTTCATTCGGCCTCAATTTCGCTTCAATAAACCTTCCGCTTGAGCTATCGGCAGAAACGGAATCATCAAGCGACTGGTGGGCAGTCTCACAAAAGACCTCTGAAAAAATCGGATTTAAAATCCCAGGAGACAATTTTTCCTATAATTTTAATGCCACAGGATATACGTTCCAAAAGCTTCTTCCTTCGTCAAAGGGTGTAAAGACAATCGAGACATACGAATATTTTACATCGTACAGGGATTCGTGCATTCTTCAGTTTTCGCAAGGCGACCAGCTTGCTTCAAGGCGGAATACCGGCGGAAAGCTCTCGAATAAATTCTTTCTTCCGGTAATGAATCTTTCTCCTGAAATAATTTTTACGACTGACGGAACATACACTTCGAGCATATATCATTCATTTTCGGACGAGCAGAGCTTTTCATTTATAGTGCCGTTTAAGATAGGACGCAATTCGCTTTCCGCCGGATGGACAAAAAAATCAGGGGGCGTACGTAAAGCCTGTCATGGCGGTGATTATTATTCTGACATCGGAAGCATGTGTGCATCTTTTTCCGAACGCGATTATTTTTCATACACGCCTGCGTTCTATGATTTATTCAGCGACGAACTTTCTCAGACGGTTCATTCAAAAGCAAAGGGAAAATCTTCAAGCGAATCGGAGTTTTACAGCGGAAATTATGAAATCAATTTTTCGCGCCCGATCTTTGCTTCAAAATATGACCTTTTCGTTCCGTCAAGCGCATCGTTTTCCGTATCAAGAGACATAAGGGCGGCCGCAACTTTAAGCGACACATATCAGACAAAATTTTCCGTCGGCTATACTGCATTCGATATTTTTTCAAGAAACGGCTCTCTTGCTGTTTTTGATTTTATCAAAAGCGATGAATACATAACTTCGTTCATCGTAAAGCTTAAAATTCCGCGCGCCAATCCTGAAGACATAAAGCAGGTTTACACGACATATTTTCAGCCGGTCTTTTACATAACGGATTTTAACGTAATTAAAAATGCGGTGGAATTTGAATATCAGGATCAATTCAACTGGCAGACAAAAGCGTCCGTAATGTGGAAGCGGCCTGGAAAAGTTACTCCGATTCTTGCCCTTGCAAAGCTTTTTTACAGAAAACTTCAGAAAGAAAATATTCCTCTTACCCGAAGCGACAGCCTTAATTTTATCTGGAACACATCAAATTCAAGTAACCCGGCATCTGAGCCTGTAAAATTCCAGTCCTACGAATATTCACATCTTGTCGAGCTTGCATTGTCCAGGTATGTTTCGTTAAACACAAACATTGACATTTTGTGGTCATGCACGATGAACAAAATCTGTTTGATTGAATGTACCTTAGGAATTGGCGGAAAGCTCACATTCTAGTTTCAGTCTTTAAATTACTGAAGCGGAGCAAAATATCCTGTTTCGTCACGGCCGCTTCTGTTCATCATGTAAGTTTCAATTTCGACCGGAAGGTAATTTCTTCCCATATCAGTCGGCATTGCGGAAACAAACGAGAATCTGTAAAGCCCGTTCGGCACAGAAAGCAAATCAGAAGCGATTCCGGAAAGTCCTTCGTTCCTGTAAACATAGTACGACTTGCCGTGCGTGTTGCTTATCATATAATCAAGCTCTTCACTGATTGCGCCTTGCCTTAGCGAAACAACAGAGAATGAAACTGAATTGTTATTCATGTATGCGGTCAAATCAGAAAGTCCGTATTTTGTAAACGAATCAAGCGCAAGCTTTCCGTCCGTAATGTAAATCACAGCGCGTTTAGGCTCTGCATTAATGAGCGAATTGACGGCAAGGCGCATCGCAAGGTCAAGCGAACAGCTTTCACTTTCAGCCGCCTTTAACGCATTGCACGAAAATTTTAAAAGGCCTTCGCTTTTTCCTTCGTATTCCATTACAGGAATAGCGCCGGAACTTACGACAGTAATGCGGCCTACATCCTTCATTGAGGCGGCTATCTCACGCACGGCCGTCTCAAGCGAATCCTTGTAAAGTGCCTCACTTGCAGAACGGTCGATTACGATTACGACATCCTCATTTTTATTTACGCTTGCCGCGCCTTCAAACTTCAAGTCAGAAACAGGCCGCCTGTCTTCAGTAATATAAAAATTGTCAGCGCCAAGCCCCACTACTGCCTCGCGCCGCCTGTTCTGTACACGCACCTCCATCGTGATGCGCGGGAAATGCTCAGAATTAATCCTCTGTATTTCAACATAAAGACCGCCCAAAAGCTCGGTCATTTTTGCCATGATGTAAATTTCATTCGAGCTGAAATCTGCGGCAAGAATATTTCCGTTCTGATCCGGGACTGCCGAAGTTATGCGCGCAGGAGCATTTCCCGTGTACGCCTTTTCAAGAACGGAGCCTGTTTCAAGGTCAACGGAATAAATATGTCCCCTGTCCGACAAGATTATAGATTCACCGTCCGCACTGAATTTCATCGCCTCGGGAAATTCAAAAGTCTTATCTTCGGTAAGGCGGCCTGTATAATTTCCGCTTAAATCAAACTCGTAAATTCCGCCGTAAACGGCATCAACTACATAAATCGTATCATCACGGATTGCAATTCCGGTAGGCGCCTTTAACCCCTGAAAGCCGGAAGTCTTTCCGCCAAAACAGAAAAGTCCGTTACCTTCCTTGTCAAATACAACTACCCTTCTGTTTCCAAAATCAGTTACATAAATATTTGAATATTTGTCTTCGGCAAGATACTGAGGTCCGATAAACTCACCGTTACCGCGGCCTTTTTTTCCGATGTACTTTATGAAATTTCCGTCATGCCCGATAACAGAAATCCTGTCACCGGCACTTTCGCTTACAAGAAGATTTCCGCCTTTAATCCTTATCACGTCAACAGGCCTGTCGAATCCGACAAGAGGACCTGTAATACGCCTGATTACATTTCCGTTGATGTCAATGCGCAAAAGCTCGTTGCTTCCATAAGCCGTTACCCAGAAGCTTCCGTCATCATTTGCAAGAATTGAAACAGGCTGGCTGAATACCATAAACTCGCCGTTAGCACCGGAAAAGCTTCCTGTTTCAGTATAGCGCTGCGCATTTTCGTCAACCGCAGAAGTTACGCGGCGCTCACGCACAACCTCAATCCTGTTTTCAAGAAGGATTCCGCCGTAACCGTTATCATGCGCAAACTGCCACAATTCAAGCGCAGTTCCCTCAAGTCCGGCGCGGTAATAAGATTTTCCCAGCCAGTCGAGAATTATGCCTTCATCAGGAAGATAGGAAAGCGCCTTTTCAAACTGGATTATTGCGTCATTAAAATATCCGCGGTAATACGACTGAACGCCGCGCCTGAATTCCTCTTCCGCAAAGCCAGCCTCCGCACTCCGCTTAAGGGCCGTTTCATTTCCGGAATCCTTGAAAAGCGGCGAAGAACTCACAGGTACAACTGCGCAAAATGCGATTAATATAGAAATCAGAATGAGTATTGATTTTTTCATGCAGGCCGCTCTGCCTCTTCAAGCATTTTGATATGGCTTCTGATTTCCTGATTATCAGGAATTTTTCTTTCCGCTGCCCTCAGGTATTTTCCTGCTTCTGCAAAAAGTCCGAGCTTAAAGTAAACCCAGCCCAGAGAATCCATGCAGGCCGGATTGTCAGGAGAATTATCAAGCGCCTTCTTGCAGTAGCCGAGCGCTTTTGTCAAATCCTTGTTTTCGCAGGCAAGGACATATCCCATGCCGTTAAGGGCCGTAATATTTTCAGGATCAGATTCAAGTGATTTTTTATAAAACTCAACGCATTTGTTGATGTCGTTCTGCTCCCACGAAATGTATGCAAGCGAGGCATAGACGGAAGCAGTTTTGTAACCGGTTTCAAGAAGCTTGTTCAGCTCAAAATCAGCAAGGCGCTTTCGGCCGCTCATTGCGTAAATCACGGCAAGCAGGAACCGGCACTGAAGGACGCGCTCCATGCTTGTTCCTGAAGTTACGACCTGCTCCAGATACAAAAGCGCATCATCATTGCGTTTAAGCTTGGCGTAACAAAGCCCGATGAAGTAAGCAAGCTCCACATTATCAGCGTCGATATTTTCAGGAAGAGACAAAAAGAACGTAAGCGCGTCCGTGTATTTTCTTTGATTATAAAGACGAATTCCGTCAGAAAGAATGTTTTTCCCCGCCATATTTTCACCCGTTACAACTTACTCGATGCGCACAGGCACCCCACCTATTTTAAAGTTTACACCGTAAACTTAATTCCGTCTAGTATCGGAGCGGCCGCCGGTTCCGCGTAAATCCTTGTAATTGCCGCGTATCCTTCAACACAGGCTTCGTAATCAGAATATCCGCGCGAAACAGTGCGCGCCTTTCCCGAAGTAAAAATCCTTTCGTACAGCCCGGCGCCTTTTTCGTTGAGCGTAAGCTTGTCGCCGATATACTCCCTGAACGCAACGCCGGCAAACCCTGCCCCCTTATACGGCTCAGTCTGCGCAAGTCCGTTAACATTCGGGAAAACGCATATTTCTTCCGGCATGCGGCAGCCGTCTGAAACGCGGGCAAGGCTTTTTAACGCATCAAGATTTTTTGCGGCAAAATCAGCCATTGCAAAATAATCGCTTTCACTGTCGCCATCGCCTTCAAAGATTTCGCCTTCCTTTTTCATTACGCTCAAGGCGGCGCTCGGGATTCCCATCAAGACTCCCTGGCGCGCGGCACCGCATGTCCCTGAATACAGGATATCAAGCCCGAGATTCGGACCGCGGTTAATTCCTGAAAGCATCAGGTCCGGGCGGCCGAAAACACCGGCATGAATTGCAGTCATCACGCAGTCAGCCGGAGAGCCTGCGCAGGAAAATATATTGTCACTTATTTTTTTTACCTGTATCGCGCCGCTTATATGTATGCTCTGGCTTGTTCCGCTCTGGTTTGAAGCAGGCGCCATTACAAAAACCTCGTGTCCGTCTTCAAGAAGGCGCTTGCGCAAAACATTTATTCCCGGAGCGTCAAAACCGTCATCATTTGTTAAAAGAAGTCTCATTACGGGCGCACCTGATGAGAGCCCTTTGCAGGCTTTACCTCATGCGTAAACGACTTGAACCCGAAGATGCGCTCATACTCTTCAAGCTTCTGATAATAAACATCAACATCTTCATCACGGACAACGGCAAAAAGACATCGTCCGAAGCCCTTTCCCGTAAGACGGCCGCATGTAACAGGCTCCCTGATATCCTGCAATGACGGCTCAAGCTCATGAACCCTTTTCAATACCCAGTCAATTTCAGGACAAGACATGTCGTAGAATTCGCCCAGAATTCTGTGGCTGTAATTTACCGCACGCGCAAACTGAGCAAAATTCTTGTTTATGATTCCATCGTACGCTTCAAGGACATTCTGGTGCTCTTTTATGATGTAAAGGAGCTTGTGCCTCATATCCTCGCTTACAACGGAAAGCACTTCGTTAATTTCAGTCGGATTTGACTCATAAACCCATCCGCCGAACACGCCGTTTTTCTTTTCCTTTAAGTCACCAAGCAAAAGCGCATTCTCTGGCTCACGGACAATTTCCTCATCCCAAATTGAAATGCGAGGAACGCTTGCATCCGTCAAAAGGATTTTCTTTCCTGCAAATTCAAACGGAACGTTCTCGAATGTCTGTGTCGCGTGATTTGTAATGATAAGGCAGCCCGGCTTTGAATAAAGGGCCGCAAAGTTATCGGCGATGTAATTTCTTGTATGAAGGAAAAGCCTGTTTCCCCTTTCTATTACCTGAAGAAGCTCGGCATCAGAGCAGTTAATGCGGAGGGCAGTCTTTATCGCTACGGCAGTACCAATCTTGATTGCGGTTGCAATTCCAAAACCGGCAGAAGGAAGTATTTCGGAATAAACTGTAAAATCCATTCCCTTTACCGTAAAGCCGCCGGAAGTAAAGCCGTAAATCATCGCCTTCATAAAGTTAGCCCAGCGGTCTTCTTTCTTCACTTTAAGCGTTGAAAGCGTTGCCTTTTTCTTTTCTGAAAGCTGGACAAAATTGAAGTGGAACTGACTGTCTTCACGGACAGAGGAAGCGATTATGACCGGAAGATTGACGGCCATAGACATCGTCTTATCTTTGAAGAACCATGACGAATGTTCACCCATGAGATGAAATCGTCCCGGTGTTGAAATCATAACCTTCGGCTTAACGCCATACTCTTTTTCGTGCGCGGCATACGCAAGCGCGTTAGTAGAAGCCATTAAACTCTTCCGCCCTGTTTTTATAATTTTTTTTCATTGCCCCGGAATCCGTATATGGAATCCAAGCGTCCTTGCTTTTTTACAATGATATTAATAGAATAATATTATAATGAACCGTTTTTTACAAGTTTTTTGTTCTGTTTTTTCTGGATTCCTTATTTTCCTCGCACTTCCAAACGAATTTTCAAGCACAGGAAACATATATATAGCATTTTTATCACTTATCCCGCTCTATATCACTATACATAGTGCAAAGTCTTCACGCCAAACAGCACTCTTCTGCGCAATAAGCGGCTTTACCTCACACATATTATCAAGCCTCTGGCTTAAGAATTTCAGGGCATTTGCCTTATTCACGCTCGGCGCCTCTGCTCTGGGAACGGCCGGAATTGAAGCTTTTGCAGGCTTTTTCATGTACCTCCCGTTTTCAGCCCCGGAATGCGCATCCAAAAATCAAGGCCTTTTCCGCCTGCCGCCCTTTTACAGGACAAAAGCCGCGCGGATCTTTTATTTTTCCGCAGTCTACACCCTTTACGAATGGTACAAGTCAAACGGCTTTATCGGCTATCCGTGGGGCACAATCTCAATGGCGTTTGCGAATACAAGATTTCTCTCCCAGAGCGCCGACATATTCGGAACATACGGCCTTACCTTCCTGGCCGCGCTTTTTTCCGCCGTTCTTGGAGAAGCCGTAATTGCAATAAAGAACCGGAGGAGCACATGCTCCTTCAAATTCTCAAAAGACAGGACGCTTTCAGGCGCGGCCCTTACCGCATTCTCATATACAGCCCTGCTTGCTTTATACGGCGCGTATCAGTTTTACAAGCCAAGGACGCCGGTCAAGATACTGAACGCCGCGCTTATCCAGCAGAATCAGGACCCGTGGATTCATGCGGCCGACACCGAATCAATCGAGATTTCGATGGACTTGACGGAAAAGGCTTTGACCGACTTTGCCTCGCGCGGCCTGAAATGCGACCTTATCGTATGGAGCGAAGGCATTTTAAGGTATTCTTTTCCAAATGCTTTCGTGCGCTACACTATAATGCCCGAGGACCGGCCGCTAGTTCCGTTCATAATACGAAGCCAGGCTCCCCTTATAGCAGGCGGCTCATACGCGCTAAATTCAGAAAAAAACCAGTACTGCAATGCGGCCCTTTTATTCGATAAGGACGGTAACTTCCGCGGCTGGTACGGTAAACGCCACCTTGTTCCGTTTGCAGAAGTAATTCCGTACTCAG
>CACYCX010000142.1 GCA_902772975.1 uncultured Spirochaetaceae bacterium | reverse complement strand
TCAGCAGGAATATCCGCAGACAATTGCGTTGATTCTCGCTTACCTGGAACCGGCCAAGGCGGCCATTATTTTGCAGAACCTGCCTGAAGACATGCAGCCTGAAGTTTCAAAGCGTCTTGCTACGATGGACCGAACTTCTCCTGATGTTTTGCGTGAAGTTGAACGCGTTCTTGAAAAGAAGCTTTCTACACTTTCTTCAGAAGACTACACGGCTGCCGGTGGTGTTGAATCTATCGTTGAAATCCTCAACCTTGTTGACCGCTCTTCTGAAAAGGCGATTATAGAATCTCTCGAAGAAGAAGATCCGGATCTTGCAGAGGAAATCAAAAAGCGAATGTTCGTTTTCGAAGATATCGTTATGCTCGACGACCGTTCTATCCAGAAGGTTCTCCGCGAAGTCGATACTCAGGAGCTTGCAAAGGCGCTCAAGTCTGTCGATACGGATGTTCAGGACAAGATCTTCCGCAACATGTCAAAGCGTGCGGCAACCATGCTCAAAGAAGATATGGAATTCATGGGACCTGTACGCTTGAAGGATGTCGAAGAATCGCAGCAGAAAATCGTTTCTACGATTCGCCGTCTGGAAGAAAAGGGAGATATCGTTATTGCACGAAGCGGCGAGGACGAGCTTGTTACCTGATGCGGCGTGATTGTGCATAGCCAACTCATATTGAACGAATAGGATTTTATCATGGCAAAAACTGTTTTTAGACCAAATGAATTCAAGCAGACAGACGGCGATGTAATGATGCTCAAGCTTGTGCATGATTACCAGCCGGTTGTTGAAGAGGTTGAAGAAGAGGAGCCCGAATATACAGGCCCTACTGCAGATGACCTTAGGCGCGAGGCAGAGGAATTCAAAAAAAATTGGGAAATCGAAAAGCAGAAGCTTCTTGATGAGGCACAGAAAAAAGCAGATGAAATCGTAAAAAAGGCAGAGGATGCCGCATTCGCAGAAGTTAAGCGCCAGACTGACCAGGCGCAGATTATAAAGACAGATGCCGAAGCCGAAGCCGCAGAAAAAGTGCGTGAGGCAGAAGAAAAAGCTCAGAAGATTCTTGCAGAAGCGCAGGCGGAGCAGGAAAGAATCCGCGGCGAATCATCAAAACAGGGATATGACGAAGGCCATGAGCAGGGCTATCAGGACGGAAATGCAGAGGCTGTTCGCCTTGTTGAAAGAATGCACAAGGTTCTTGATTCAGTTATGCAGCGTCGTGAGGAAATCCTTTCAGAGACAGAGCATCAGATTGTTGAGCTTGTAATCCTTATGACGCGCAAGGTCGTAAAGATAATTTCAGAAAATCAGAAGAGCGTAATAATGAGCAATGTCCTTCAGGCTTTGAAAAAAGTTAAGGGCAGGGGCGAAGTAAGCATCCGCGTAAATCTTGCAGACCTTAAGCTTGCGTCAGAGCATACTGCTGACTTTATCCAGCGTGTTGAATCAGTTAAGGGGATTACGATTGTCGAAGATTCTACCGTTGAAAAAGGCGGCTGTATTGTTGAGACAGACTTTGGTGCAATTGATGCCCGTATCTCAAGCCAGTTGAATGAGCTTGAACAGAAAGTAATGGAAATTTCTCCGGTAAGGTCGGTTTCTAAAACTGACATGATGACAGGCGAAGCGTAATTATATCAAAGAAGCATTTCGGGTGGGAAAATGAAGTCTTCTTATAATGTCGAATTTAATCTGGACAGGTATCTTTCCAGAATACGAAATACAGAAACAATTCTCTATACAGGAAAAGTAATAGCCGTAAACGGACTTGAAATTATTTGCGATGGTCCGCGCTGTGCAATCGGCGAGATTTGCACGATAAAGGTCCAATCCCTGAAAACAACCCTGAAAGCTGAAGTGGTCGGACTGGATGGTACGACAGTGCGCCTTACTGCGTTTGGTGACACGCGCGGAATAGAAGTGGGCTCTGAGGTTGTGGCTTCAGGGCATACATTGCGCGTTCCTGTAGGAAATGCGCTTTTAGGGCGCGTGCTTGATGCAACAGGACATGCAATCGATGGAAGGGGCGAGATAGCTACGGATATTTATTATCCTGCAATTGCTTCTCCGCCGGATCCGATGACAAAAAAGGATATAACAAGCCGCATTACAACAGGAGTGCGCGCGATTGATTCAATGCTTACAGTCGGCATGGGACAGCGCCTTGGAATATTTGCAGGAAGCGGAATCGGAAAATCTACGCTTTTGTCGATGATTGCGCGCAATACGGATGCCGACTTAAACGTAATCGCGCTTGTTGGTGAACGAAACCGCGAGGTGCTTGACTTTATCAACCGCGACCTGGGCGAGGAAGGCTTAAAAAAATCTGTTCTGGTTGTTGCAACAAGTGATGCTCCGAGCATATGCAGGCTTAGGGCGGCCTATGTCGCTACGGCAGTCGCAGAATATTTCCGCGATCAGGGAAAGAATGTAATGCTCCTTTTTGATTCTGTAAAGCGCTTTGCGGACGCCCAGCGGGAAATCGCGCTTGCAAACGGCGAGCCTTCCGCGCAGAAGGGATATCCGCCGAGCGTATTTGATATGATTCCAAAATTGCTTGAGCGCGCGGGAACGAGTGATAAAGGCTCGATAACGGCATTCTATACGGTTCTGGTAGACGGCGATGATATGAACGAACCGATTACAGATAAGGTTCGCGGTACTCTTGACGGACACATTGTGTTAAGCCGAAGCCTTGCCGCGCGCTATCACTTTCCGGCAATTGATGTGCTTCAGAGCATAAGCCGTCTTGCCCGGCGTGTTACCGGAAAGCAGACAAAGGCCGCTGTCGGAAAAATCCGTGAGCTTATGGCTGTCTATGCGCAGAACGAGCTTATGATTACGACGGGCGCCTACCAGAAAGGAAACTCGCCTGTTATAGATCAGGCAATCGAAAAGCACGAGGCAATCGAGGAATTTTTAAAGCAGGATGAATACGATGCCTGCCCGATGGAAGATACGCTTTCCAAGCTTTCTGCGCTTTCGGGAATAGAAATTCCTGAGGCGGAATACGGTCAGCGGCCTGGCGTTGTTAATGACGAAGCGGATGCTTAATGAAAAAATTTAAGTTTGAGCTTGAAGATTTATTGAAGCTCCGTCAGTTTGAGCAGGAGCAGGCGCAGATTGAACTTGGAAAGGCTGTTGCCGTGGAAAACAACATTCAGGCACAGCTTGATGCGCTGGCGCAGGAATATTCAGCCGTAAAAGCATCTTCAAAGGGAAGCCTTGATTTTTCTCAAATCACAAGCACATCAAAATTTTATTCTTACATGAACATAAAGTCAGAGCGCCTTATGAACGAAATGGCTCAGGCAAAGCTTGTAACTGAAGAAAAGCGGAAAATCTTCTTTGCGGCGCTTCAGAAAACGGAATCGCTTTCTAAATTAAAGGAAAAGATGTACGAAGAATACAAGGCGCAGACGGCAATTGCAGAAGAAGATGAAATCGATGATATAATCACTTCTCACACAAATGCAGTCCGCGCCCAAAAATAAGGAAAGTTTTATCTAGTACTTAAACGCACTTCCTCCGATAAATTCCCTGATTATAGAACGGTCCGGAACCTGCGCTGCCGGGATAGGCGGAAAGTTGTTCAGGAAGCGCAGGAGGCGGCATGCTTCTGCATATTCAACCTGATCCGGCCTGATGCAGCGAAGAAGCGGCTCGGCGTAAACTTTGAGGACTGAAAGCTCATAGTCAAGTGCCGTGTTCAGAATTGCATCAGCATTGTTCTGGAACGGGAAGATGTGGAGCCTCTCGCCCTTCTGGACTGAAGCCCACATCGAGATTGTCGTAGCCGCCGGCTTTCCGCGGAAATTTGAATCGCGTACGATTCTTCGGATAAGGCGGTTGTCGCTTGTTGAAATCAGGTTGTGTTCATTCAGGCTGAGCTGCGTCAATGCAGAAAGGTAAAGCTTGAATTTAAATTCATTTTTAACAAGCGGCGTAAGCTTATCGTTAAGACCGTGAATTCCTTCCATTACAAGAATATCGTTCGGTTCAAGAGTCATGTAGTCGCCCTTGTAATAGCGTTCGCCTGAGGTAAAGTCATAGCGCGGAAGCTCAACCGTTTTTCCGGCCAGAAGGTCAACGAGATTCTGGTTTATGAGCTCAACGTCGAGCGCCTCAAGACATTCGTAGTCGTAATTTCCGTTTTCGTCCTTAGGATTGCGGTCGCGTCCGACATAGTAAGAGTCAAGGCTTATTACTTTAGGTGTATAGCCGATTGCCTGAAGCTCAAGCGCAAGCTTTTTGGAAGTAGTTGTTTTTCCTGAGCTTGAAGGACCTGCGATAAGTACAAGGCGTACCTGACCTTTCCGCTGAATCTGGTCTGCGATTTCGGAAATGCATTTTTCCTGGAATGTCTCTGTGATGTTGATGAAGTCATTTGCCTTTCGCTTGTTTACAAGCTCGTTAAGGGATGCAACTGAAACTACGCCTAACTGCTTTCCCCATTTCTTGTATTTTTCGAATGTCTTCTGAAGAACCGGAATGTCTTCGAATTCAGGGAGCTTTTCAGGCGTGTGGCTTCTCGGGAAGCGCAGCAAAAATCCTTCGCCGTATTCCATCAGTTCAAACTGGTTGAGCATTCCTGTTGAAATCAAAAGCGGGCTGATGTGAATGTCGCTGAAATCACCCATGAGGTTCATCTGGATTCGCGGAAGGCATGTGTATGTAAGCTGCTTTTTTGTTTCTTCAAGTCCGAACTTCTCGCAGATTTCAATTGCCTTCTGGTATGAAACAAAGTGAGTGTCAATCGGAAGGTTTTCCTTTATAAGCCTGTCCATTTCTGCCTTGAGGCTCTTGATGAAGTCAGAGGTTATTTTAGTTCCGTCCTTGAATGTGTAGTAATAGCCGTAGCTGATGCTGTGTCCGATGATAAGCTGCTTGTCCGGGGCAATATTGTGCTGGGCGGCTTCCATTACAAAACAGAGCGTGTGGCGGTAAACAATCGCGCCTTCAGGTGACTTTGAAGTTACAGGAACCAAATCTGTGTCAACGATAATCGCACGGTTAAGCGAACAGACTTCGTTATTCATCTTGACGGCATAAAGCTCGTTTTTGGGAACTCCGAGTTCGTTTGTGTACTGGGCGGCAGTTACGCCTGGTGCTGTTTCAATTTGTTTTCCTGACGGAAATGAAATTTTTATCTTGTAATCGTTCATAAAATCCTCCGTAAAATCTATGCGCTTTGAACGCTGTAAAAATTATTCTTCGAGATTAGCCGCTCCAAATCCGAGCGGAAGCAGTTCCTTTAACGTAAACTGCTGAATTTCACCGGATGCATTCTGCAAGATGATGACAAATTCTTCCGGTTTGCAGAATTCCATCATGACCTGTCTGCACACACCGCATGGCGGGCAGAAATCCTTTATCTTTCCTTCTGGTCCTCCCACAATCGCAATCGCAGAAAACGACTTTTTCCCCGTGCTTACGGCATTAAAGAAAGCAGTCCGTTCAGCGCAGTTGCTAGGCCCGTATGCCGCATTTTCAATATTGCAGCCGCCGAATACAGTTCCGTCCTTTGAAAGCAATGCAGCGCCAACCTTGAAATTAGAGTAGGGCGCGTAGGAAAATGAAAGCATTTCCTTTGCCTTCGAAAGAAGCTGTTCTGCCTGATCTTTTGAAATCATGTTTTTCTGTTCCATGTTCTTCTCACACATAACCTTAATTTTACCACGACTTGCGTCATATAACAAATAAATTTCTAATTCACCCTCATTGAAAAAATGTTGAAAAAATGTAATACTACTGAAGATTGCTTTATTTTTCGAGGTAAAAAGGTATGACAAAATTTAGAGGAGCTTTTACAGCTTTAATCACTCCGATGACGGAAAACGGAAAGCTTGATGCAGCGGCTTTAAAGAAGCTTGTAAAGTATCAGCTTGAGGGCGGAATTAACGGACTCGTTCCTCTTGGCACAACGGCAGAAACACCGACGCTCACAGAGAAAGAAGAGGACAAAATTATCGATATCATCATGAAGGAAGTCCGCGCTTTTGAATCCAAAAAAAATGTCAAAATCCCTGTAATCCTTGGTGCGGGAAGCAACAACACAGAAGATGCTGTCCGCTACGTAAAGCGTGCTAAAAAAGCAAAGGCAGATGCGGCTTTGGTCGTAACTCCGTATTATAACAAGCCGAGTCAGGAAGGAATCTTCCAGCACTTTAAGGCTGTATCAGAAGTAGGAATTCCGATTGTTGTATATAACATTCAGGGACGCACTGGAACAAACATCCAGACTGCTACGCTTGAAAGAATTGCAGAGCTCCCGAATATTTTTGGCGTAAAGGAAGCAAGCGGCAGCATAACTCAGATGATGGAAGTTATCGAAAAAATCAAGAATAAAAAGCCTGATTTTGCAGTTCTTTCTGGAGACGATGCCCTTACACTTCCGCTTATTGCAGCAGGCGGTGACGGCGTAATTTCTGTAGTTTCAAATCTTGCTCCTGGACGCGTTGTTGACCTTACTCAGACAGCACTCGCCGGAGATTTTGAAAAGGCAAGAAAGCTTCATTACAATCTTCTTCCGTTCTTCCGTGCGGCATTTGTTGATGGAAATCCGACTTCGATTAAGTATGCGATGAACGTCAAAAAGCTTCCTGCTGGCGGACTCCGTGCTCCGCTTGTTGAAGTAAACGACAACGCAAAGAAGATTATCGAAGCTGCATTGAAGCAGTGTAATCTGTAATTTATTTTTTAGTTTTATTGAGTTTTAATTGGAGAAATAGACATGGCTAGAATTCCTGTTGGTGTTTTAGGTGCGACCGGAATGGTCGGACAGCGTTATATAAACCTTCTGGCAGACCATCCGTGGTTTGAAGTTACTTATGTTGCGGCAAGTCCACGCTCGGCTGGAAAGCTTTATAAGGATGCAGTTTCAAGCCGCTGGCTCATCGGTGCCAATATTCCTGAAGGTGTTGCAAACCTTACGGTAGAAGATGCAAATGATCCTTCAAAGGCAATTGGAAAGTGCCGCTTTGTTTTTTCTGCGCTTGAAATGGGAAAGGACGAGATAAAGGCACTGGAAGAAGCATATGCTGCGGAAGGAATTCCTGTAGTGTCAAATGCTTCTGCAAACCGCTGGACAGAAGATGTTCCGATGCTTGTTCCTGAAATCAATTTTGCGCATCTTGACATTATCGAAGCGCAGAAAAAGCATCATGGATGGGACAAGGGCTTTATTGCCGTAAAGCCGAACTGTTCGCTTCAGACATATATGATGCCGCTTCATGCATTGATTCAGGCCGGATATCCTGTAAAGAGGATGATTGTTACTACGCTGCAGGCAACAAGCGGCGCAGGCTATCCTGGAGTTCCGTCATTTGACATGATAGACAACATCGTTCCGTATATCGGCGGCGAGGAAGAAAAGACAGAAAAGGAATGCCTTAAGATTCTTGGAAAGGTAAACGGCGAAAAGATTGAAAATGCGTCACTTCCGCTTGTAAGCTCAACATGTACGCGCGTTCCTGTAATTGACGGACATACTGCATGTGTGTCACTTGAGTTTGATTTGCCGGAAGACAAGAAGCCGAGCCTTGAGGAAATCGAGCGCGTATGGACTTCGTATACTTCTGTGCCGCAGGAACTCAATCTTCCCAGCGCGCCGCTTCATCCGATTGTAGTGCGCCACGAAGAAAACAGGCCGCAGCCAAGACGCGACCGTGATACTGAAAAGGGAATGGCCTGCGTAATCGGAAGACTCAGAAAGTGCAATGTATTTGATGTTAAATTCGTAGCCTTAAGCCACAATACAAAGCGCGGCGCGGCACTTGGCGGCATCCTTAACGCCGAGCTCTTAAAGGCAAAGGGATTTTTGTCATAGACTTGCAGTCTGCTGATAATTGGCTGTCCGTTTTCGGGCAGCCTTTTTTTGTACCAGGTCAAACTGCACTATTTTTGAATTTTTACAAATTCCCGCCGTTTGAAGAGACTACATCCTTGTACCAGAACGCGCTGTCTTTTAATGTGCGCTTGTGTGTATGGTAATCGATGTGCACAAGACCGAACCTTTCTTCGTAACCGTGCGCCCATTCAAAATTATCCATAAGCGACCAGTGGAAATATCCGCGCACATCGGCTCCCGCTTTAATTGCCTTGTTTAATTCAGCAAGATATGAGCGCGTAAAATCAATTCTAAGCTGGTCGTGGCATTTTCCATCCGGCGAAACGGCATCCGCGCCGGACATTCCGTTTTCGCTTATGATGACAGGCTTTTTGTAGCGGTCAGAAATAAACTGAACAAAATGATTCATTGAGCGCGGTGTAATCGGCCATTTGGCGGCTGTTACCTGTCCGTACGGATCGAACGGAATTATCTTAAAGCCCTGCGCCTTTTCGCCTTCTGTTTCCGGGGCGGCTGCCCTGAAGCCCTGATAGATATTCTGGCCGTGAAAGTCAGTAGGCGTAGAGATTATTTTCATGTCGTCGCTTTTGATGACAGGCATCTGACCTTTGAATGCCTCAAAGGCGCGGTCCGGATAGTGACCTAAGTAAATAGGGTCGCACCACATTGTGAGGCTGTCTTCCATAAGATGCCCCGTTCCTGAAGCAGGCTGGTATTTTCCTTCAACGCCTTCGATTGCCTCAACGCATTTTTTGAATGCTGCAATGTCGTTCGGGGCATCTGTCTCTGGGAACGAAGCCGCGCCGCAATGGGCAAAGCCTATTTTTGCACCGCTGACATTCGCCCTGATGGTCTGTGCCATCATACCGTGCGTCAGCAGCAGGTTGTGAAGTATATTGAGCTTTTCTTTCTGCGATACCTCAAGCCCCGGAGCCATCCATCCCGAATAGCCGCCTAAAACGCAGGGCATTTCGTTTATGGTAAAATAATTTTTTACGCGGTCGCCGAATGTCTTTGTAAGGAGATCAGCATAGTCGGCGGCGTAATATGCGATGTCACGGTTCCGCCAGCCGCCTTTTCTTTCAAATTCAAGTGGCAGATCCCAGTGGTATATCGTCATCCATGGAGTTATGCCTTTAGCTTCAAGTTCATCGATAAGCCGCTTGTAAAAATCAAGTCCCTTCTGGTTTACAGTTCCCTTTACCGCGCCGCCTTTGTAATCAGAGTCATATGTAAGGACACGCGGCCATGCAACTGAAAACCTGTAATTTTTAATTCCCAAATCTGCAAGGATTGAAACATCTTCCTTATAGTGATGATAATGGTCGCAGGCTGAATCTCCAGTAGCGCCATTAATTACTTTTCCAGGTTCGTGGCTGAATTCATCCCAAACAGACGGCTGCCTTCCGTCTTCATTCCATGCGCCTTCAACCTGATAGCTTGCTGTTGCTGCTCCCCAAATAAAATCTTTTGGAAAATCCATTCATTCCTCCGTTTTGAGCTAACTTGAATTAAATAGGAAATTATCTGTTTTGTCGAGCGCTACACATTTGATATGTCAGCCGGAATTATTTTCAGCGGCATTTATTTTTTTTAGTTCCATTGAAAAAAGTGCGTTTTTATAGTAGTCTTTACGCATCGATTAATGCATCTGTATTAGTCTTCACTTCTTTATGTTATTCGAGGTCAGAAAATGAATCTCCTGGAAAAAATCAGTGATTTTTTTGGAAAATTTATGGCAATCATCGTAGTTGTTGTAACAGCCCTTGCTTTGTTTGTTCCGTCTTCATGCTTATGGATTCAATTGAAATGGGTTAACTACCTTTTGATGGTCGTAATGTTCGGAATGGGACTTACGCTTAAGCTTGAGGATTTTAAGCTTGTTTTTACACGCCCTAAGGATATTCTTGTAGGCTGTGTTTCTCAGTTCACTGTAATGCCGCTTCTTGCTTTTGCCCTTGCAAAAATTTTCAATCTTGATCCTGCATTGATGGCTGGCGTTGTTCTTGTAGGAACTTGTCCGGGCGGAACTTCAAGCAACGTAATTACATATCTTTCAAAGGGTGATGTTGCTCTTTCAGTTGGAATGACAAGCGTTAACACATTGCTTGCTCCTTTCCTTACTCCGGCAATTACTTATTTCCTTCTCCGCACGACTGTTCATGTTGACATGATGGCGATGTTCCTTGCAATCGTAAAGGTTGTTATCGTTCCTATCGCACTCGGTTTTGTAATCAATAAATTCTTCGGAGAATTTACTCAGAAAATCGTAAAGGTTCTTCCGATGGTTTCTGTAATTGCAATCTGTATGATTGTTGCTTCTGTCGTTGCTCACAATGCACAGAAAATCCTTACGACAGGTCTTGTAATTTTTGCGGTAGTAATCCTTCACAACCTTCTCGGATATGCGTGCGGCTTCGGACTTGGAAAGCTTCTGCGCCTGAATAAGGAAAAGACAAAAGCTCTTTCAGTAGAAATCGGAATGCAGAATTCCGGTCTTGCTACAAGCCTTGCAAAAACAGCTTTCCCTGACCTTGCAATGGCAACAGTTCCTGGAGCAATTTTCTCTGTATGGCATAATATTTCAGGCGCAATTCTTGCAAACTTCTACAACCGCTGGACGGATTCAGAAATCGGTGCGGATAACGGTTCTGCAAACGGTTCTGAAAATAACTAAAATAAGCGAGGCGCAGTAATGAGTTCAAATTTTCCGCTTTCAAAAGATGAGCTTTCTTCTTTAATCAAAAAATTCCCGACTCCGTTTTATCTTTATGATGAAAAGGGAATCCGTGACAACATGAAATATTTTACAGACTGCTTTAAAAATTTTCATGCGTTCTGTGAGCATTTTGCGGTAAAGGCACTTCCGAATCCTTACATCCTTAAAATCCTTGCTGATGAGGGATGCGGTACTGACTGTTCAAGTCTTCCTGAGCTTATTCTTTCTGACATGGCCGGAATAAAAGGCGAAAAGGTTATGTTCACTTCAAACGAAACTCCGGCAGAAGAATTTGTTTACGCATATGAGCACGGAAACATAATCAATCTTGACGATTATACTCACATTGATTTTTTAAAGAATGCGCTTGGCGGAAAATTCCCGGAGCTTATCTGCTTCCGTTATAATCCGGGGCCGTTGAAAGGCGGAAATGCAATTATCGGCGTTCCGGAAGAAGCAAAGTACGGACTTACACGCGAGCAGCTTTTTGATGCTTACAAAAAGGCGCGTGATTACGGAGCAAAGAGATTTGCGCTTCACACGATGGTTGCTTCGAACGAGCTTAACCCGGATTATTTTGTTGATACGGCAAAGATGCTTTTTGAGATTTGTGTTGAATTAAAGCAGAAGCTTGATATCAGAATTGAGTTTGTAGATTTAGGCGGCGGAATCGGAATCCCGTATAAGCCTGACCAGAAAAAGGTTGACCTTGAGTATGTGTCAAATTCAATCCGCAAGGTTTACGATGAGCTTATCGTGCCGGCTGGCCTTGATCCGCTTGACATTCACTGGGAATGCGGCCGCCCGATTACCGGTCCTTACGGCTGGCTTGTTTCTACTGCGATTCACGAAAAGCACATTTACCGCGAGTACATCGGCCTTGATTCGTGCATGGCGGACCTTATGCGCCCGGGAATGTACGGCGCTTACCATGAGGTTACCGTAAGCGGAAAAGAGAACGCGCCGAAGGATCATGTTTACGATGTTGTAGGAAGCCTCTGCGAAAACTGCGACAAGTTTGCGGTTCAGCGGCCGCTCCCGAAAATCGATATCGGCGATTATGTAATCATCCATGACGCCGGCGCGCACGGACGGGCAATGGGCTTTAACTATAATGCCAAGCTCAGGGCCGGAGAAATCCTTATGCGTCCAGACGGCTCGTTCAGGCAAATCCGCCGCCGCGAAACGATTGACGATCTTTTTGCAACGCTCGATTTGAACGGCGTTAAGGACTTTAACTGATTGGAAAAGTCAGATACCGGAGTGCAGTATAATATCACAAAAGGCATTGCCTGCCTGATATTTTCTGCATTCTGCTTTGCACTTATGGCGGCTCTTGCGCGTCTTGCAGGAGATTTGCCGTTCGTGCAGAAAGCGTTTTTCAGAAATATAGTTGCATTCTTTGTCTCGCTTTCGATTCTTGTAAAATTAAAAATCAGGAACAACGAAAAGATTAATGTCCCTAAAGGCGCGTTCAAATATTTATTTACGCGTGCCCTTGCAGGAACGCTCGGCGTGTTCGGAAATTTTTACGCCATAGACAGAATACCGATTGCTGATGCCGCGATATTGAACAAGATGTCGCCGTTTTTTGCGATTGTGTTCAGCCTGTTTTTGCTTGGCGAAAAAATAGCGCCTGTTCCGTTTGCGGCTGTAATTGCAGCTTTCTGCGGCTCGATTTTTATAGTAAAGCCTTCCGTTCATATTCTCGATTCACTTCCTGCAATCGCAGGCTTTCTGGGAGGAGCGGGCGCCGGACTTGCGTATACATGCGTGAGGAAGCTCGGTTACATGAAGACGACTGGTGCGCTCGTAATCGTATTTTTTTCTACATTCAGCTGTGTATTTGCGCTTCCGTTCATAATTTTTAATCTTGAGCCGATGACACTGACTCAGGTGCTGATTTTGATTGGAGCCGGAGTTGCTGCGACAGGCGGCCAGTTTGGGATAACGTATGCGTATTACAATGCGCCCGCCCGCGACATTTCGATTTACGACTACACGCAGATTATTTTTTCTTCGGCGCTCGGATTTTTTATGTTCGGTCAGATTCCAGATGTGTACAGCATAATCGGATATGTGATCATCATCTCGATGGCTGTTCTGGTTTTTGTGTATAACAAGCGGAAGGCGCTTTGATTCGTTAGACTGGAGATGCTGATTAAAATTCAGTATCGTACCAATTCCAGAAAACCGCAGGAACTGAACGCTGAAACTGATTTTTAGAAGATACATGTAACAATCATATATTAAGGTTGTTTAATTTTTACAATGAAAATAATAAAAAAAATATTCGTTCTATTTTTACTTTTTTCGCTTAATGCCTTGCTCTTCGCTTCCGGAAAAAATCTCGGAAACAATCTAACTGAATACAAGCTTGAAAACGGGCTTACGGTTTTTGTTGCAGAAAATCACAGCGTTCCTCTTGCTTACATCGAAATTGCAGTAAAGGCAGGAGCTGTCACACAGACAAAAGAAACGGCAGGACTTTTCCATTTATACGAGCACATGATGTTCAAGGGAAATTCAAGGTTTCCGGATTCCGCTTCAGTTCAGAAGGCGATTTCTGATCTGGGAGTAAGTGAATGGAATGGAACGACCGGACTTGAATGCGTGAATTATTATTTTACGGTTCCGTCAACAGAATTAAGGCGCGGACTTGAATTCTGGAATTACGCGATACGCGAGCCTCTTTTAGACGAGAATGAGCTTGAGGTTGAAAAAAAAGTTGTGCTTTCTGAAATTCAGGCCGAGTTCAGTGCACCTGAAAAAATATATCATGCGTACATCGACAAGGTTATGTTCCCGGCCGCTCCATGGCAGCTTGATGCCGGCGGAAGCGAGGAAGTTGTAAGGCGCTGTAAAAGGGAAGATTTAATTTCGATAAAGGAAAAATATTATGTTCCGGATAACGCGGCGCTTTTTGTCGGAGGCGATGTAATTCCTGAAGAAGTTTTGAAGCTTGCAAACGAGATTTTCGGTTCCTGGAAGAGGGGCAGCGGAAATTACTCGGATGAAGTCGTAAATCAGGGAAGGAATTTTTCCGGCAGGACGCTTTATTTTGTAATGCCTTTCGAAAAAATCTCGCCGCAGGTTGCCCAGATTTCAGTTCGTTTCAGGGGGCCTGACTGTGATTTAAATCGCGGTGACACATATACGGCAGACATGCTCAATTATTTTTTTGCAAATCCGTTAAGTCCGTATTCAAAGCGTCTTGCCGGAAATCAGGAGCTGGGGATTCCTTCTGACGATTATGTCTGGAGCGGTTATGCTACAAAGCGGCAGACTGGAATAATAAACTTCGGCTGCATGATGCTTTCGCCTGAACAGAATCTTCCTTCGAGGGTAAGGCTTTTTTATAAGACAGTTCAGGATGACATATGCGGCGAGCTTTCTGATTCAAAGAAAATAATTCCGCCTGAGCAGAGAAAGCTTTTGCTTCAGAGGATGAAGGATGACCGCGTCATAGATTCGGAAACGGCGGGCGGACTTTTATCGACGGTGCGCTTCTGGTGGATTACTGCTGACACCGATTATTATGTTACGAACATCGAAAAGATAAAGGCTGTAAAGGATAAGGACATTTCAGAGTTCATAAAAAAATATATTGTCGGACAGAACGCAATCGTTACGGTTCTTGTAAATCCCGAGCTTTATGTCCGGACAAAAGATGAGTTTGAAAAAGAAGGCTTTGTTGAAATCAAAAGTCAGGATGCATTCTGGTGGAACGAAGGGGAAGCAAAATGAAATTCAAATTTAAAAAAATATTTTCCGCGTTTCTTGTTTGTGCATTTGTTTTTTCTTCCTCAATATTTGCTCAGGTTCAGAATGTAGAAACGCTTTACCTTTCAAATTCAATTCCCGTTTATTTTAAGGCGATGAGCGAAAATCAGATTGATGCCGTATACCTTGTCGTAAAGGGCGGCACGGTACTGATGGACAAAAGCGAATCTGGACTTGAAAGCGCATTGTTTGAAATGATGACCCGCGGAAGCAAAAAATATTCTTACGAGGATATTCAGGCAATCGAATACAGGACTCAGGCAAACTTGATTCATTATTCGCTTTATTCAGGTTCAATCCTAGGATTAAGCTGCATCGATTATTATCTTGACGAGCTGCTTCCTGTAATGCTTGACGGTTTTTTTAATCCGGTTTACGAGAAAAAGCAGTATGACCTTTTGATTACTGAATACAATCAGAAACTTCAGTCTATAATGAACAATCCGTCGTCACTTCTGCAGTATACTCTTTCCAATGAAGTTTATAAAAATCATCCGCTGGGAACTTCGACAAGCGTAACTCCAGAATCGCTTAAAAATATTACGGTTGAAAACATGAAAAGGCATCACGAAAATCTTTTGGATTCAAAGCGGATTTCCGTCGTTGCCGTCGGTAAGATGAATAAGAAAAAACTTATATCAATGCTTGAAAAATCACTGGGGCAGCTTAAACCGCAGGAGGATATTTTTCCCGACACGACCACTTCGCCGCCTCTTGAAATATCAGGCGACAATGTAGTGCTCACTCATCCTGCCGCAAAAGGTACAGGCTTTATAATGAGGGCTTTTCCGTCGGCTCCGGTAACAAGCGTTGATTATGTTCCGTCAAGAATTGCCGAAGACATGTACACAGAGCTTCTGTTCAATGTCGTGCGGGAAAAATACGGCGCGTGCTATACGCCGGGCTCAACAATAGGAAGTTCCCCCGCGCCGGTCGGAATCGATTACATCTTCCGCGCGTCCGATCTGGAAAATTTCAGCTCATACATGAAGGAAGCCGAAAAGATTCTGGAAAGCGGCCGCCTTATTTCATCAGTAAAGGATGGTGTCTGCACTTACGACAACATGGAAGACAGGCTGGAAGGTTTTATAAATAAATACATAAATCAAAAATATTCCAACCTCCAGACGACTGGCGGTGTGGCTTCCCGGCTTGCTTCAAGTCTCCTTCAGTTTGGCGACATCTATTCGGCGGACGCGCTTGCAGTCCGTGCCCGAAGCGTTACGGTTCAGGATATAAAGCGCGTATTCAAAAAATACTGGATTGACCAGAAGGGAAGGTTTTTTGCGGTTGTAGGACCTGAAAGCAAAGATAAAATTAAATTCTAATAAATAATGCGGTGTCTTAGCGGACGCCGTTTTTTATAAAGTCCTGTAAAAGTGAATATGCAACTGAGCCCGGCATCGGAACGTTCTTGCCTTCTTCATAATCCTTGATTATTTGCTCGCGCGTAAACCATCTGGCTTCTGCAATTTCTTCTTTCTGCAGGGTAAGCTCGCCGCTTTCGTATTCAGCCTTGAACGCAAGCATAAGCTGTGCCGGAAATGGCCAGCTCTGACTTTTAAAATACGAAATGTTTTTGACTGTAAGTCCAGTTTCTTCCATTACTTCGCGGCGTACAGCATCCTCAGCGCTTTCCCCGGCTTCAATAAAGCCTGCTACGCACGCAAACATGTGCTGGTTACGGTATGTGTGACGCACGCGCAAAACGGTGTCGCCCTTTGATATTAAAGTGATGATGCACGGTTCAATTTTGGGATAAATAAGGTTTTTGCAATCAGGGCAGGAAAGCGCTGATTCCGTATCGTGATTCAGTAATTTTTTTCCGCATTTAGGACAGAATGTAAAATTCAGCGCAAACGAGCAGACTGCCTTTGCCCGAAGTGATACTTTTCCTGCCTGGTCACCGTTAAAATCTTTTTCTGCAAAAAATGACCTCAACGGAATGAATTTATAATTTTCCGGAATGCTGTCTTTATTTTCGATGACGGCGGCGCACCATGAAATGGCCGGGTTAGCAAAATATTTTTTTTCTCCGGTAATGCGGGCGGCAGGAAAAGCTTTTAGGATTTTCGAAAATGCTTTTTTGTCAGGAAGCGGAAGTGATTGTTCATCTTTAATCAGAACTTCAGAATTACAAAAAATAAAATAATAGTCTGCGTCAAAAATCCCGTCAGTAAATGCCATGAATTTGAGTATATCTAAATGAAAGCGCATTGTAAAGAAAGCGTTTTTTTTCTATAATGAGCATTCGTATTATTTGTGGAGATGTGAAAAAAATTGGATTTTGTATTTATAAAGAAATTTACTCCCATGTATATAACAGCGGCTGGCCTTACGCTTAAAATTGCCGTAATAGGAATCCTTCTTTCCTTTCTGCTGGGACTTGTGTGTGCTGTCGTTCGATTTAAAAAAATACCGGTGCTCAATCCGATTGTATCGTTTTATGTTGAGCTTTCAAGAAACACGCCGCTTTTGATTCAGCTGTTCTTTTTATATTATGCCCTTCCGCGTGCAGGCGTAATGCTTACTTCACTTCAGTGCTGCATAATCGGCCTTACATTTTTAGGCGGAAGCTACATGGAAGAAACTTTCCGCAGTGCGCTTGAGACTGTCTCAAAAGTTCAGATTGAAGCAGGGCAGTGCATCGGACTTAAGGAAATGCAGATTATCCGCTACATAATTTTACCTCAGGCCATAAGCATTTCTGTTCCGGGCTTTTGCGCAAACGTGATGTTCCTCATAAAGGAAACTTCTGTGTTCAGTGCGGTGGCCCTTGCAGACCTGATGTATGTTGCAAAAGACTTGATCGGACTTTATTACAAAACTGACGAGGCGCTCACAATGCTTGTTGCCGCATATTTTGTAATCCTTCTTCCGATTGTACTTATAAGCTCGTATGCTGAAAGGAGGCTGCGTTATGCTCAGTTCGGCAAGTAATCCTGTTGTTCAGGCGTTCAGCGTTCTGTTTATGGGAAAAAATTTCCTGCGGCTTTTAGGCGGCTTAGGCGTTACGATTGAGATTGCGCTTATTTCTGTTTTTCTGTCGCTGATTTTTGGAACGATTCTTGGAATGATTATGACAATCAAATCGCGAGCGATAAAAATCATAACGAAAATTTACCTTGAGTTCATGCGGATCATGCCGCAGATGGTCTTGCTTTTTATCGCGTATTTCGGATTGACAAGAACATTCGGAATCAAGCTTTCTGGTGAGGCTGCGTCAATCCTTGTGTTCACGCTTTGGGGAACTGCCGAGATGGGTGACCTTGTGCGCGGCTCGCTTGCTTCTGTCCCGCGCCATCAGTATGAAAGCGGAATGGCAATCGGACTTACTTCAAGGCAGATTTTCTGCTTTATAATTCTGCCTCAGACTTTGCAGCATTTAATTCCGCTTGCGATGAACCTGATTACGCGAATGATTAAGACAACGTCTCTTGTAGTTTTTGTCGGCGTAATTGAAGTTGTAAAAGTCGGTCAGCAGATTATCGAAGCAAACCGCCTTACGATTCCTACGGCATCAATTGCAGTTTATGCAGTAATCTTTTTTATGTATTTTATAGTCTGCTATGCCCTTTCTTTTGTGGCTGGGATAATTGAAAAACGGGAGGCGAGATAAAAAGCCGTCTAAAATTGCGACGTCTTTTTATCTTTTACAAGTTTGCGTTGCAAACTTGATAATTAATTGCTGTTCCTGATTTCATTGCGGAACAGCGTAAAAAACCAATCGATTGTTGACACAATCTTCTTGATTTTTTATGGGAGGCGAGATAAAAACAATGGCACTTCTTGAAATTAAAAATCTAACTAAAAAATTTGACGGAAACGGAATCCTTAATAATGTAAGCGTATCAGTTGAACGCGGTCAGGTTGTAGTAATACTTGGACCTTCAGGCTGCGGAAAGAGCACGCTTTTAAGATGCATAAACGGACTTGAAACGATTGATTCAGGCGAAATCTATCTTGACGGCGAGCTGATTTCAAACAGAAAAAAAGACATGCACTTAATCCGCCAGAAAATCGGAATGGTTTTCCAGAGCTATGATTTGTTCCCGCATATGAGCGTGCTCGACAATATCCTGCTCGGGCCGCTTATCGCGCAAAAACGTGCGCGCCGTGAAGTGGAAGGTGAAGCAATTTCGTGGCTCAACAGGGTAGGGCTTCCTGACAAAAAGAACGCATTCCCGCGCACTCTTTCCGGCGGACAGAAGCAGCGCGTAGCAATAGTCCGCTCCCTCTGCATGCATCCAGAAGTAATGCTGTTTGACGAGGTTACGGCCGCACTCGATCCTGAAATGGTTCGTGAAGTCCTTGATGTTATGATGGATCTGGCCGAGCAGGGAAAGACGATGCTTATCGTAACTCACCAGATGCAGTTCGCCCGCGCGGTCGCGGACAGAATCCTGTTCGTAGATCAGGGCGGAATTCTCGAAGATACGGATCCTGAGACTTTCTTTACTAATCCTAAAAATCCGAGGGCAAAGGAATTCCTCGAAAATTTCCAGTTTGCGCCAAGAAAGAAAGCGTAAAAAATTCAGGAAAAAAAATAATTTTTCTAAAAACCTATTGACAAACTAGGTAATGATATGTAATATTAACCTAGTTAAAAGCTAGGAAATAACATTCATAAGCTTGCTGTAATCTAATCCGCTGATGCGGAGTGTTAAGGAGAAAGGGTATGACAGAATATTTTGAAAAGCTTGTCAGAGAAAATTTCCGCTACGGCGTCATGCAATTGTCATACACCCTGCGGATTTGTTAAGCCGTGTGCTTTTTTAGATTCGCTTTCTTTATTTAAATCATTTTTATAATAACTATTTCTATCTTAACTTTTTTTTAAGGAGTATAACTATGTCTACAAATAAACTTCATTTTGAAACACTTCAGCTTCATGTCGGACAGGAGACTGCCGATCCAACAACAGATTCACGCGCAGTTCCGATTTATCAGACAACATCGTATGTTTTCCATAATGCTAAGCACGCCGCTGACAGATTCGGTCTTGCTGATGCAGGAAATATTTACGGACGCCTTACTAATACAACTCAGGATGTATTTGAAAGGCGCATTGCAGCTTTGGAAGGCGGTGTGGCAGCCCTTGCAGTTGCGTCCGGAGCGGCGGCTATTACTTATACAATCGAAGCGCTTGCTCAGGCGGGCGACCATATTGTAGCGCAGAAAACAATTTACGGCGGAACTTACAATCTTCTTGCCCATACATTAAAGCAGTTCGGTGTTGAAACAACATTCGTAAATGCACACGACCTCAAGGAAGTCGAAGGCGCAATCAAGGATAATACAAAGGCTGTTTATCTTGAAACGCTCGGAAACCCGAATTCAGACATTCCTGATATTGACGAAATCGCAAAGATTGCACACAAGCACGGAATCCCGGTTGTAATCGACAATACATTCGGAACTCCATACCTTATCCGCCCGATTGAGCACGGCGCTGATATTGTAGTTCACTCTGCAACAAAATTTATCGGCGGTCACGGAACGACACTTGGCGGCGTAATAGTAGATTCAGGTAAGTTTGACTGGAAGGCTTCAGGAAAATATGCTCCGATTGCCGCTGCAAATCCAAGCTACCACGGAATCAGTTTTGCTGATGTAGTAGGACCGGCTGCTTTTGTAACATATATCCGCGCAATTCTTCTTCGTGATCAGGGCGCTACGATTTCTCCGTTCAACGCATTCCTTCTTCTTCAGGGAACTGAAACACTTTCTCTTCGCCTTGACAGACATGCGGAGAACACTAAGAAGGTCGTTGAATTCCTGAGCAAGCATCCTAAGGTTCAGAAGGTAAATCATCCTTCTCTTGCTGATCATCCGGATCACAAGCTTTATACAAAATACTTCCCGAACGGCGGCGGTTCAATCTTCACATTTGAAATTAAGGGCGGAAAAGATGCAGCATGGAAATTCATTGACAGCCTCAAGATTTTCTCGCTCCTCGCAAATGTTGCTGACGTCAAGTCACTTGTAATTCATCCGGCTACAACAACACACAGCCAGTTGAGTGAAAAGGAGCTTGCAGATCAGGGAATTACTCAGAGTACAATACGTTTGAGTATAGGAACTGAGCATTACGAAGATATTATTGCAGATTTGTCACAAGCTTTAGATTCAATCTAGTATTTTGGTGCAAGTTGTGGTATACTGTCCGTATGATAGTTTCAACACGCGGACGGTATGCACTTCGTGTACTAATTGATTTAGCTGAACAACCACCTGAGAAAAAAATACCGCTTAAGGAAATTGCGGAGCGTCAGG
>CACYCX010000141.1 GCA_902772975.1 uncultured Spirochaetaceae bacterium | reverse complement strand
GACGGAGATTTTGTCTTGACAAAGGATGGCGGAACAAAAAGCGTGAACCGGATTTTAAGCGACTTTAAGGTTCCAGCTGAGTTAAAGGATTTTGTCCCGGTCGTGCAGGAAATTGGGAGCGGAAAAATCGTTGCGGTTCTTGCAGGATTTTTGGGATATAAGGATTGGATTGTAAAGTGAATTGCAGAATAAAAAAGCTTGCCTGTTTTTTTGTATTTTTCCTGATTGGTTTTTCAAGTCTGTTTTGTGAGGAATATTCAAGCGCCGGCGCAAACAGAAAAACTTCAATGCGCTTTTTACAGCTTGCAAAAAATTATGCTTCAAAAGGAGAGTGGGAAAAAACCGGAGAGGCGGCCCGGACTGGAAACGCCTATGATTCATCCGTTGCTGACCTGTGGTACCTTATGGCGCTTTCTGACGTTAAGCGCGGGGCAAAACGGCGTGATGTAATTCCGCTTATTAAGAATTCACTCGACGGAAAAGAGTGGGTTGACTATAACATGAGTAACGCCCGTATTTTTTATGCGGACCTTCTTTGTTCAGTCGGAAAGCCGGAAGAGGCGCTCCGTACGCTTGACGCAAAGCCTTTTATTTATTCGTCAGACGCTGAGTATATCAGAATCAAAAGCTATTACGAAAAAGGCGATGAGGCGAGCTTAAAGCTTGCACGCGAGAAGGTTGACGTTACGCGCCGCATTTATCCGCTTGATTCAAGGTTTCCGCATGTGTTCTTTGAATACGAATATAAAAACCGCTTTAAGCCTGATGCTGAGAAATCTGAGAAAATTGAGGAAACTGAGAAATCTGAGGAAGCTGAGCTTGATCCGGTTGTACGGAAAATTGCGGACGCGTTTATCCGCCACATGCCTGAGTATGACAAGAATGATTTGGAGCTTGAATTATATGCCGCCGTGTTTGCAGAAGGCGAGCAGCGTTCAAGGCTTTTAAAGGCGTTTTCTGCACGAGGCTTTAAGCACGAGCGTTATGCGGCCGCTGCCTTGCAGGAAGAAATTTTTACTGAGGCTCAGGCGCTTAATTATTTTCTTGATTTTGTGGACAAGGGAATATTTCTTTGTGACATAGAATACTTTGCCTCTGTCTTAAAAGAGGAAGAAACTAAAAAGCAGCTTTTTGAATATCTTAACGCCTATAACGGAGTTTTGTATTCTGACACGAACAATACGCTTGAGCCGAATCTTATCGTAACTTACAGCCGCGGCCGCCCTCAGAAAATCGAATATGACGAAAACAATTCTGGCTATAATGACTGGGTTTGCAGCTGCGATTTTGGCGTTCCGCTTTCGGTTCACATGGAAGAAAAAAAATACGAGATTGTTTACGGAACTTATCCTTACATCGGAAAAATAATTTTGGATGATGTTCCCGGTGAGCCGCTTGGAAAAATCACTTACACGATGATTGACGAAAGCGTAAAGGCGAATGTCCTTGAAATTGCTTCGGATGAATTTATAAAGCCTGGTGAATTTTATGTAGTGCGCGCTGATAATCTTTGGAATGAAATTCAGGTTGACGCCGGAATGATTTCAAAATATGTAAGCAGCATGGAAAAGCCTTCGTTTGAAAGGGAAGGCGCCGTAATTAAATTCAGCATGCTTGACGGAAAGCCTTATGCGGCCGATTACATTGCAGACGGCAAGGTTTATGCGCATGCCCAGTTTACGGAAGAAGAAATTGGCTGCATCCGTACTGTTGATAAAAACGGCGACGGTGTTTTTGAGACAATCGAAACTTACGGAATTAACGACGGCACTATCGAGATTTCGGATCAGGATATGGATGCGCTTACTCAGAATATCTGGGGAAGCCCTGTTTCGGGTTCACTCCTTTACCTTAAGATGGTGCAGATTGACCGTAACCTTGATACCTTAAGCGATTACAGTGAGGAATATTTTACATCGGGCGGCCGCACAGTTACATGGGATAATGATTACGACAGCGGCTGGGATATGAAATATATACGCCAGAGCCAGAAGCCGGGTGAGAGCCTTACAGAAATTTCATCGATGCATTTAAACGACGCTGTTTTAGGAAATATCGTAGTTTCGATTATAAGCCGCGACGGAAATCCCGTTTTAGTTCGGTATGGCGAAAGGGAAGCGTCTGTCGTTCCAGGAAAGCGGCCGGGCTTTTTCTGGTTTGATGCCGGATGGCTTAATGACGATGTTAAGGAAGGCTACGAGGGAAATGTATTCGGGCAGGCAAACGAGATCAAGCAGGGCATTTTCTTTTTGGTTGAGCAGGAGCTCTGCTTTATAAACGCGGTTAAAATCGGAGAAAATATTTTTGCCCGTCCGGTTCAGAAGTCGGAAAATAAAGCAGAAGACAAAGCAGAAGATAAAACAATTGAAGACAAATTGCCGGAAGAGAACTGACTCAAGGCGATTAACGGAAAATAAATATGATGATTGAAAAAAAATATTTTAATAAAATTCTTTCCGCTGTAGGCGTGCTTGCATTTTCCACTGTACTTTTTATGACAGGATGTGCAACGCAGAAGCTTCCCGAAGCACCGGAGCCGCTTCCTGATTATACGGAAAAGGATGTGCATGAATCGGAAGTTAAGCGCATTACTGAGATGCTCCAGACTTCAAGCGTTCAGGCTTTATGGCGCGCGAAAATTTTGGGCGACAAGGAACTGACTGACTATTGCGCAAATTATGTTCGCGACGTGCTTTATAATAAGGTTGATCAGAAAGAATATTTTGAAGCAAATACGCTTTATCATTCACTTGTAAACTGCGGCTATTCCGCGCTCGCTCAGAATGTAATTTCTAAAGAGGAGCTTGAAAAAAAATATCTTGAGGAAGTTCCGGGAATTAAAGGAAAGCTTTCTTCAAAGCAGGCGGAATCTGTTTCGACATACATCAACGGAACCGTAACAATCTGGGTTGACCTTGGCATAAAGGTTGAGCGCGGAGTGGGGTACGCAAACCGCTCAATCGGCTCGGGCTTTTTTATCGATAAGCGCGGCTACATCGTAACAAACCATCATGTAATCGCCGAGCTCGTTGACAAAAAAAATCCCGGCTACGGCAAAGTGTACATCAAGCTTGCAGAGGACAGTGATACTAAAATTCCTGCAAAGATAATCGGCTGGGACAAGGTTCACGACCTTGCGCTTTTAAAAACAGAAATTGATCCGCCGTATATTTTCTCGCTCGGCTCCAGCGAAGGGCTTTCTGTCGGTGACAGAGTCTACGCAATCGGTTCTCCATTGGGCTTGGAGCGCACCCTTACAAGCGGCGTTGTTTCTGCAACAGACAGAAAGCTTTTTACGACAGGAAGCGTAATGCAGATTGACGCCGCGGTAAATTCAGGTAACTCAGGCGGACCTTGTATCGACGTATATGGAAATGTTCAGGCAATCGTATTTGCAGGAATGCTTCAGTTTAGCGGACTTAACTTTGCAATACCGATTGAATACTTAAAACAGGAGCTTCCGGTTTTATATTACGGCGGCGAGCGTCATGTTCCGTGGATCGGCGCATACGGCCATTCGGTAAAGAGCGCAGGAAAATCATACGGGCTTGAGGTTCAGTATTATGTTCCGGGTTCTGCAATGGCGCGCGCAGGCATTCCGGTCGGAAGCGTAATCAATTCACTTGACGGCTATCCGGTGCGCTCGCTTGAGGACGTTCAGAATGTTCTCCGCAATTACGTACCTGGCGTTGTAGTGACATGCTCGTATATCGATCCTGAGGGAAACAAAGCTGACTGTCTTCTGTATCTTACAGAGCGTCCTGAAAAGCCGGGCTACGAGGTTTATACAAGCGACATGATTCAGAACAGCTTTGTGCCGCTTTTTGGAATGCAGCTTGTTCCGTCTTCAACTTCAAACGACAGGACTTTTATGATTACTAAGGTTCTGCGCGGTTCAGTTGCTGATGACAACGGCTTTTCTGAAAACGATCCGATTACAGTCGGGCGGATTCAGTTTGACAATACAAAAAGTTACATGATGGTTGAGATGAGCACAAAGAAGCGGCGGAAGGGATACCTTGACGTGAACATGGCAGTCTCTACCATGCTTGACAGCCCGTATTATTTTTAGAGGAAAAAATTATGACTGAGATGAAATACAAAAGAAACTTCTGCATTGTAGCGCATATTGATCATGGAAAATCTACGCTTGCAGACAGACTTATCCAGAAGGCAAAAATCATTGATGACCGCCAGATGATGAACCAGATTCTTGACAATATGGACATCGAGCGAGAGCGCGGCATTACGATTAAAAGCCAGGCCGTTACGATTCCTTACCGCGCAAAGGACGGCCATGATTATGAGCTTAATTTTGTTGATACGCCGGGACATGTCGATTTCAGTTACGAGGTAAGCCGCGCCATTGCTTCGTGCGAGGGAGCGCTTCTTTTGATTGATGCATCGCAGGGCGTTGAAAGCCAGACTGTAAGCAACATGTACATGGCGCTTGAGCAGAACCTTACAATCGTGCCTGTAATCAATAAGGTTGATCTTCCGTCAGCAGACATTCCGGCCGTAAAGCATCAGATTGATCACGACCTGGGGCTCATTCCTGAAGAAGCGCAGCTTGTAAGCGCAAAGACAGGAACCGGAATTGACGAGCTTATGGAAGCGATCGTTACGATGTTCCCGCCGCCTAAGGGTGACCCGAATGCTCCGGCACAGGCGCTGATTTTTGACTGCCATTATGATGCGTTCCGCGGTGTTATAGTTCATATCAGGGTAATGGAAGGCCGCATTAAGGCAGGCGACACAATCCGCATGATGAGTAACGGCGCCGATTACAAGGTAGACAGCATAGGCGTTTTTAAAATCAAATATGAAGATACAGGTGTGCTTGAGGCAGGAGATGTAGGATATATCATTGCAGGAATCAAAACTGTAAGCGATGTCCGTGTCGGCGATACGATTACGCTTGCTTCAAATCCGGCTTCGGCGCCGCTTCCGGGATTCAAGGAGGTTAAGCCTGTCGTCTATTCTTCGATTTATCCGATTGACTCAAATGATTATGAAGAGCTTAAAGACAGCATTGAAAAGCTCAAGCTTAACGACGCAAGCCTTATTTACGAAAAGGACAATTCTGTTGCGCTCGGTAACGGCTTCCGTTGCGGCTTTCTTGGACTGCTTCACCTTGAAATCATTCAGGAGCGTCTTGAACGCGATTTTAACCAGAGCGTAATTTTTACGGCGCCTTCCGTACGGTACAAGCTTTTCCTTTCTAACGGTGAGGAAATGTTCATTGATAATCCGTCTGAATATCCTGAAGGAAGAATCCGCGATGCAGAGGAGCCTTACATCAAAGCTTCGATCATCACTCCTGCTGAATATATCGGCCAGCTTATTTCGCTTTGTACGGAAAAGCGCGGCGTTCAGACAAACATGCAGTATCTTGACGAAAAGCGTGTTGAGCTTACTTACGAAATGCCGCTTAGTGAGGTTCTGTTTGATTTTTACGACAGGCTACAAAGCTACAGCCGCGGATATGCGTCGTTTGATTATGAAGTAATCGGATACCGTCCGACAAATCTTGTTAAGATTGATATCCTGATTAACGGAAAGAGCGTTGATGCTTTAAGCCAGCTTACATTTAAGGATAACGCTTCCGTTCAGGCGCACAAAATATGCCACCGATTGAAGGGCGAGATTTCAAGGCAGCAGTTTAAGATTGCAATTCAAGGCGCAATCGGAAGTCAGATTATTGCACGCGAAACTGTTAATCCTGTGAGAAAGGACGTCCTTGCAAAATGCTATGGCGGCGACATTACCCGTAAGAGAAAGCTTCTTGAAAAGCAGAAGGAAGGTAAAAAGCGCATGAAGATGATCGGTGATGTCGAGCTTCCGCAGACAGCGTTCCTTGCAGTCCTTAAATCTGAAGAAGACGAGTAACAAAAGCCGCTACAGATATTTTATAAAGAAATCAAGTTGACTTCGGACGCGCTTTAAAAACGATGTGTCAGTTGAAATCTTGTGGCCGTCGGGGAAGTGAAGGTAAAGATAGTCTTTCCCTGTAAGCGCCTGCTTTATTTCGTCTGTAAGCGAATTGTTCCTGTCGTGATGAGGCGAGGCTTCTCCTTCCTGCAAAAGCGATTTGAGCCGTACGAGCGCGTCCTTTTCAGAAGCAAGAAATTTTTCGATATCGCACTTATTATCGCAATCACGCCTGTTGTCGCAATCAGATGGCGTCCTGCTATCCGGCCTGCTCCCCGAATCACGCGGCATCGTAACATCGCACTTCTTGTCGCAATCCGGCCGGCGTCCGTTATCCAGCGGCATGTTGCAATCCGCGCGGCATTCTGCCAAAGCGGTGCGTGCATCCTTTTGCCTGATTCCTAGCGGTAATCCTGTGCTCCCTATATCAAATACATTCTCGCTGTCCTTAAACGCCTTTTCAAAAAGCTCGCGGTACATAAAAAGATTTTTTGTAGACCAGACTTTATTCCCGTCTTTACCGGACAGCAAGACAGACTGCCCGCCAAAGCACGCACCGTAATTTTCAACCGGATTAAGGCGCGAATTAAAAATCACTCGTGCGTTCTGGTGGGCCGTACCCCTGGCATGTGTCTTTCCGCACGAATAGCTGAAATCAAGCCCGCTTACAAGAACCGGTACGCGCGCATCAGTTCTGATGAGCAATGCAAGGTATAAGGCGCTTAGTCCAACAGACCCCAGCGGCGGAAAAACCGCCGGAAGTATTCCGGAAGCTTTTAAGCGGAGCGTAAAGTCGTTAGTGTCGTATTCTGTAAAGAAAAATGTTTTTTTATCGAATAAAGACGCAACTTCCGGGCGACCTGTAAGGTCGGAAAAAAAATGGATTTTTTTTTCGGTTTTTCCGCCGCGTTCAGCGCATGTGTAAGGCGCATTTAATCGGCCAATGAGACGGTCTTTCCCGATGTAGGCTTTTTCGATTGCAATCTGGCTTTCCATTCCGATTACGGCATCAGGAATTATCCCGGCTTCAAGAAGGGGGAGTAGGGCTGCGTCACAGGCAAGAATATAGAAGGCGTCGCGCGCGGGATATTTCGAGGCGGCCTGATGGGAAAACGCGTCCGGATTCTGCGATGCACCGCTTTCTGTTATTCCAAGCGCCTGTAAGTCTGCTATCGTTTGCTCAATGCTTTCGCCTGCACCAAAAATCAAAATCGGCTTAGTAATTGTGCGGAGTACATTTTCAAGCGGAATGCTGTTTTCCAAAAGCCTGAGGTTTTTTAGAAGGTTCTTTGAATAAAGCCGTCCTAATTTTACGAGCGTGATCCTGTTTTTCCAGAATGTCGAAATTGCATTCTGTAACGTATCAAAAAAATGATTATAAAAATCCCTGTTAAATTGAATTCCTGCGCTAAAGTCAAACCGTATCACACGACGAAAAGTTCCGCGCTTAGGAAATTCAGTTGAGTTTATCGTTATTTTTTTTGAAGTGCAAAGTGCTTCTGTAAGACTGTATAAAGATCCGCTCAAATTTTCCTGCGGTAAAAGAACGACCTTGTCCTTAAACGGCTCATCCTCTAATTTTTCTTCTGATAGCGAAAAAAGTGCCTTGTCATGTTCAACTGCAATAATAAAACAGGAATCATCAATCGATTTTGCAAGTGAGCTTAAGCCGTACCATAAGCAGGGCGAATTAATAATTATAAGGGATTCAGGTAAGATTTTTGTATTTTGAATTATGCCTTCAATTGCTTTATCAGGCGCGTATTTTGAATAGAGAAATTTCTGCTTGTATGAAACAGAAAAGCCCTGTCCGGCTTGTACCAGACAAGGCTCTTCACTGGCAGTATTTACTGTCATGTATTACAGGCGTCCTCCTGAGAACGCTGACATAAATGCGCCTGAATTGTTCTTAATCTTCGGGCTCTTCTGAAGAGAAGCGTTGATTGCATCTGCATCGGCATTTGCAATTTCTGCCTTGATAAGGCGCTCTGATTCTTCATCAGAAGTTTCGTTATCTCTGATTGCAACGCAATGAAGAACTACGATTGTGTTTGAAGAAGAAATTACGATAGGGCTTGAAACATCGCCTTCCTTAAGTGCAAATGCTGTTGTAAGGAAGTTCTCGTTTGTAAAGATTCCCTTGAGCGCCGGAATGCTTTCTTCAACGCTTGACTTTCCGATCAATGTAGTATTGTTGTAGTTAAGTGCAAACGGTGTAATCGAAGCCTTTGCCTTGTCGTGCTTTGAGCATGCTGCGTCAAAGTTGGAAGTTGTTGCGCTTGCAATAAAGTCCTTTGCCTGTGCAGTAAAGTAATCTTCGATGTGTCCTTTTTCGCGCGTATAAAGATATGTATTTGCAATTCCGAATGTGTCGCTGTCGTTTAAGTCAGCTTCCTTTGCATCTCCGTCGCAGCGGTAAATTGCAAAGCCGCCTGTTGTCTTTACGACCGGGCTGATTTCGTTAGCCTTAAGTGAAAGAACTTTTTCGAGGTCTGCGTCATCTTCAATTGCTTCCTTCATCTGGTACTTCCAGTTCTGAACAATTTTTCCAGTCTCGTGATTTCCGAGGCTCTTGTCAGAAACTGTTGCGATTGCGTCATCAAATGTGATTTCAGAATTGTTAAGGCGCTTCAATGTTTCGTTAGCCTTTGACTTGTCCTGAACTGTGATTACAGAAAAATCATATCTTGTAAACTTGTCCTTGTTCTGCTCGCCAAAAGCGCGGATTTCTTCATCCGGGTAAGTCCTCATGTCAAAGCCTACATATTCAAATTCATATTCCTTTGAACCGAGGGAGCGGAGGAAATCAACTTCACCCTGTGAAGATTTAAGTCCGTAAAGTGCATTGCCTGAAACCTTCTGGAATGAACCGAAAAGGTCCTGATATGTGTGGGCTGCAGTCAAATCCTTTGCTGTCTGCTCTGCGTATTCGCGCTTTTTTTCATCTGGAACTGAATTGTAAAGGGCCTGGCTGTATGAACCTGACTCGCTGTAATACTGGTCGATGAGTGCCCTGTCGATTGCGTGCTCCGGAGCTGTCCATCCGCTTTCCTGTGCCATGTCGCGGAGAGCCATAGGACCTACTACGCGTGAGAAAGCCTGCTGAAAAGCGATGTTGTAATAAAGCATGCTGTATTCAGTGTTAAAATCATAACCGTTGTATTCCATCTGCTGAACAATGCTGTTTGCTGCATTATAGAATTCAGTGTTTTCTTCAAACTTAATTGGAACTCCGTTGTAGCGGCCGTATTCTGGAAGACGTGAATCCGATGTAACTCCGAGTGCCGGAACAAGAACAAAAATAAAAGCCGCGATAAGAAGAATGATGATTCCGCCGAGGCTATAAAGGGAATTTTTTTTCATAATAAAAATACTTCCTTTTAATTGAATGTAATTATAAAAATAAACCGCTTCCAAGGTGCTTTGCAGATTAGAAGCGGTATAATTATATCACAGAATTGCGATATTATTCAACAAAAAATCTTTGACACTTAAATGTCCGGGATTTAGAGCTTAGAAACTACGAGTTCACCCATTTTCTTTGTGCCTACAAGCTTACCTGAAGCCTTTACTTTCTCAATGTCGCCTGCGATGTCGCCTGTACGCCAGCCTTCATCAAGAACCTTTTCAACTGCTGCTTCAATTGCCTTTGCTTCTTCCTCAAGCTTGAAGTCAAAGCGTAGGAGCATTGCTGCAGAAAGAATTGTTGCAAGAGGGTTGGCAAGGTCTTTTCCTGCGATATCAGGAGCTGAACCGTGAATCGGCTCGTAAAGTCCAGGACCAGTTCCGTCTCCGAGTGAGGCAGAAGCGAGCATTCCGATTGAACCTGTAATCTGGCTTGCCTCGTCAGAAAGGATGTCACCGAACATGTTGCTTGTTGCGATGACGTCAAACTGCTTAGGATTCCTTACAAGCTGCATTGCGGCGTTGTCTACATAAAGGAAGTTAAGCTCAACTTCCGGATAATCCTTGTGAACTGTCTCTGCTACCTTGCGCCATAAGCGGCTTGAGTTAAGGATGTTTGCCTTGTCGACAACAGTAAGGATTTTGCGGCGGTTCTTTGCTGATTCAAAGCCGAGCCGTACGATGCGCTCGATTTCGGCCCATGTATATTTTTCTGTATCCCATGCTGTGTTTCCGTCAGCGCTTGTGCCGCGCTCGCCGAAATAGATGCCGCCTGTAAGCTCGCGAACGATAAGGATATCAAGACCGTCGCCTACAACCTCGTCCTTGAGCGGGCATGCTGCCTTAAGCTGCTTGAACATAAGGGCCGGGCGGAGGTTTGCGTATACTTTCATGCCGCCGCGGAGTCCCAAAAGTGCCTTTTCAGGGCGGATTTCCGGAGCTACGTTGTCCCATTTTGGTCCGCCTACTGCACCGAGGAGGGCAGCGTCGGCATCAAGCGCAATCTGGAGCTGGTCTTTAGGAAGCGGCTCGCCGAATTTATCGATTGCAACGCCGCCTGCGATTACGTTCTTGTAAGTAAAGCTGTGTCCGAATTTTTTTGCCACAGCGTTCAGTACGTTTACTGCTTCTGAAACTACATCAGGTCCGATTCCGTCGCCGGGAATCAATGCGATAGTTTTTTCCATGATTTATACCTCAAAAAAATTATATGAATTTTATATCAGCGCCTTAAAGCGCTTTTCTACATCTTTAATCAGCTTGTATTCAAATGAATCTACAAGCGCAAGCCATGACGCCTCAACAAGGTCGCTTGAAACGCCGACTGTCGTCCACGAATCGGCGCCGTCTGTCGTTTCGATCAAAACGCGTACCCTTGAAGCAGTCGCTGATTTTCCGTCAAGAACGCGCACCTTGTAGTCAGTAAGGCGCATCTGCTCGACTGCAGGATAGAATTTTTCGAGTGCCTTACGGAGCGCGATATCAAGCGCGTTAACCGGACCGTCGCCGTCGCCGGCCGTAACTTCAATCTTGCCGTCAACCTCAACCTTAAGCTGCGCGCATGCATTTACGCCCTGTTCCGGCCGCGGATTTACGCTGTTTGACTGGTAGTAGTGAAGCTTAAAGAACGGCTGGTATTTTCCGATTATCTTTCTTACTAAAAGCTCAAAGCTTCCGTCCGCGCCTTCAAACTGATAGCCTTCAAATTCCATCTGCTTCATCTTTTTCATGATTTCGGCAACCATCGGGTTATCTTTTGTAATTGAAGGATCAAATTTCTGAATCTTTTCTATAATCATGCTGCGGCCGGCTACTTCACTCATGAGGAATACGCGCTCGTTTCCTACAAGCTCCGGCTCGATGTGCTCGTATGCAAAAGGATTTTTCAATACGGCATCAATGTGCATTCCGGCTTTATGTGCAAACGCATTCTGCCCTACATAAGGCATACCCGATTCCAGGCTCATGTTCGCAATCTCTGCGGCCTTTTTTACAGTCGGGGTAAGCAGGCGCAGGTTATCCTTTGGCACGCAGGTATAGCCCATCTTGAGCTGCAAATTGGCAATTATCGTAGAAAGGTTTGCGTTGCCTGTACGCTCTCCGATGCCAAGGATTGTTCCCTGTACATGCGTTGCGCCAGCGTCCACCGCCATAAGCGTATTTGCAACTGCAAGTCCTGAATCATTGTGCGTGTGGATTCCAATCTTTACTTTATCGCCGAATCTTTTTACTACTTCGCTTGTAATGTCGCGGCATTCGTTAAGGACGCATCCGCCTTTTGTCTCGCAAAGGCAAAGGACGCTGGCTCCTCCATCGACGGCCGCCTGAAGCGTCTTCATGGCATATTCAGGATTTTTCTGGTAGCCGGTAAAAAAGTGCTCGGCATCGTAAATTACATTGCGTCCGTTCTTTGCAAGGAATTCCGCCGTATCAGTAATCATCTGAAGGTTTTCTTCAAGCGTAGTGCGGATGATGTCAGTTACCTGAAAATCCCATGACTTTCCGAAGAAAACAACTGTTTCTGTTTCCGCAGAAAGAAGGCTCTGCAAATTAGTATCTTCTATGCATGAAATGTCCTTGCGGCGTGTTGAACCAAAGGCACAGACTTTGCTGTTCTTTAAATCAAGCTTTTTTACCTGCTGGAAAAATTCCATGTCCTTTGGATTTGAACCCGGATTTCCTGCCTCGATATAGGCTACTCCAAGCTCGTCAAGTGCCTGAACAATATGAATCTTATCCTGAATGGAAAAACTGATTCCTTCGCCCTGTGCTCCGTCGCGCAAAGTAGAATCAAGGATATCAATGACCTTTTGTCCGCTCATATTGTTACCTCGCAAGAATTTTGTTAAGAGAATATCGTATTATGCAGTATTATTAAAATTGTTTCAATATATATTAAGAAATGTAACACCCACATCTATCGGCCGCATAAAACGCCCGCATAAATATAATTCGTATAAGCAAGATTCAAGGAGCGCGAGCATAGGGCATGGGCTCGGTGCGCATCTGAGCGCGCGAACACAGAGCGAAGCGCTGTGTGAGTCAGATACCGCTAAAGCTCAGCCCGCGCCTGATGCACATGAACTATGCGGGAGCGGATTGAATCTTGTATTGCATTCATTCATGTTGACGTCATCATGCGGCCGGTATCTTGCGGTGTGTGTCTTTCAGCTTATCTTGAATCCGTTTACCATTTTAAGAACGCTGTCGGCTGCATCCTTATTGCTTCCAGTTGCATTTACCGCACTTTCCGCAACGCTGTGCATTTCTTCCATGCTTGCCGCAACAATCTGGCTCTTTTCCTTTGTAACGGAAGCCTGTTCCCTAAGCCGTGCGATTTCCTCGTAAAGGGAATGGCTTTCTGATTTCATCTGTTCTGAGGCACGCGAAATTCCTTCTGTCGTACCGTCAATTGTCTTCATCGTATTAAGGATGTTTTCTACGCCGACAGCTTCGTCGTCCATGCCGCCTTTTACTTCGCCCATCAAATTTGAAAGCTCGGTGATTTTGGAACCCACGTTTTCGAACGCTGTTGATGAATCCTGAGAAGAAGTAACGATTTCCTTGATTGCCTCCGAGATTCCGTCAAGCAGCTCCCTGATGGCGGCCGACTGGTTTGCCGAAGTCTCTGCAAGGGAGCGGATTTCGTCTGCAACAACGCCAAAGCCTTTTCCCAGATCGCCTGCGTGGGCCGCCTCGATTGCAGCGTTCATCGCTAAAAGGTTAGTCTGTTCTGCAATCGCGCTGATGGCCTGGTTTGCCTCGGTAAGGTTTTCGGATTGCGCTGAAATTGATTCAATCTGCTCAGAAACTCGTTCCTGAAGCTTACGGCCGTCCTCCGAGCTTTTTACAAGAAGGTTGTATTCTTCCATAATATGTGAAACGCTCTTTGCAACGGCGGTAATGTTCGTGCTGATTTTTTCGATTGCAGTTGAAGAAGTCTGGATTGCAGCTGCCTGCTCGTTGATTTTTGAGTCAAGGTTCGTGATTTCTTCTTCTACGCGCGAGATTCCCTTGTCTACGGATTCAACGCTTTCAGACTGCCTTGTAATCTGCTGGTTGATTTCTGTAATGTCTGTCTTTGCACTTGAAATCTGATTTATGTGGTCGTACATCTTGCTGAAAAGAGCGTCGCTTGATTCAGAGAGGGAGCCCATCTGCGTCTTTAAGTTTCCGACAAGCGAATCCATGTTTGCAATAACGCTGTTGCAGCTTACCGCAAGGCGCGAAACTTCGTTGTTTCCGTTTGCCTGAATTCGGGCGCTCAAATCTCCGCTTCCCTTTGCAATTTCTTCCATCGCAAGGCTTACCTGCTTCATCGGCCTGAATATCGTGCCTGTAAACAATACGATTATTACAAGGCCCAAAATCATAAGCACTACGCAGACAATTGAAATTATGATTACCTGCTTTTTGATTTCCTTTATGAGGTAGTCAACGTCAAGGTCGCATCCGATTATTCCCACAACCCGTCCGTTTGAATTCGTGATTGATTTATAGGAGCTTATAGTCCAGCCCCATTCCTCCTGCTTTTCAAGTCCAGTTGAAATCAAGCCAGCCTTGTCGAAAAGCTCTGGGACTTCCTTTCCCCATGTCGAAATGTCTTCTTCATCTCCGCAGAATGAAAAATTTTCTTCGTCAGAAGGATCGCAGCTTCCGTCGATTGCGTAAAGATAGCGTCCGTCTCTTGTGCGGATCATCGTGTAAAGATATCTTGCGCCGATATATGTGTTCAGGTTGTTGAGCTTAAGCCTGACTTCCTCGTAATACGGATTTTCGTCTGAAAAATCGCCGCCTGCAAATTCACTAAACTTGTCGCCGTCAATTATTATTCCTGCTTTCCGGACTGCAAAGCTTCCTTTTTCTTCGCCTGAGCCTTCGCCTGTTGCAATAATTCCCCTTACCGCAAGCAGAGTAAGAAGTGAAAACGAAAGAAAGATGAATATGATGAATGACGTTATGAATCTGACTTTAAGTGAGCCTACATGCTTTGTTTTTGACATACGATTTCCCTTGCAAAACTATTAACGCTTTTTTTAAACTGATAACACTATCCTTAAATTATAACCCCGTTATTTTCAGAAAACAAGCACGATTTTGATTTTGTGATTTTATTATATGCGTGATTTTTGTTTGCGTTATAAATTGAAAAATGATACTATTTATTCATGCAAAAAAGAAAATCATCGTTAGTGCTGGTGGCTTCTTTTCTTCTTTTAGCCGTAATTGCACTTTCCATTCTATATATAGTAGTTCAGGCCAAGCGCATCACCTTATCAGCAGGCGACCCCGGTTCAAGCGGCACCGAAAGGCAGTTCAATATCCTCGTGACGGGCACATCCGGCGGCGAGGCGTTCATGCGGCAGGTTTTCCGCGGTGCCCAGTCAGCGGCACAAAAGCACAATTGCGCAATCGAATTTTATATCCCGGAAACACAGGCGGAAGGCGTCTCGACTCAGGTGCTCTTTGATTATGCAAGCTACATTGATTGTGACGGCGTAATTGCATTTGTCGAGGAATCGCAGGGAGAACTCGTTGTGCCGCTTCATCGTGACGGCCGGATTATTCCGCTTGTAACTGTCGGACATTATTCGCCGGACCTGCCGCAGATTTCGTACATCGGCGTAAATTATTCAGAGCTCGGAAAAATTATTGCAGAAGAAATTATTTTGTGTACTGGCGGAAGCGGAAATGTCTATGTGCTTGATTCAGAAAATCCGAATGACACAAATTATTCTGTTTTGATGAACGTGCTTTTAAATATTACAGAAAAGCAGGACGGACTTTTTGTAAAGACAATCAGTGCCGGAAAAAAATCGCCTTTTTCTACGGGGCTTTCAAGGGAAGATTCTGTAAGGCAGAGCTTTGCAAGCGCCGGAAATCTTGAGATGGTAGTCTCGCTTTCTGAATCGAATACAGTGCTTGCCTCGCAGACGATTACTGATTTAAATCGCGTAGGAAAGACAACAATTATCGGATTCAGTGACGGAGCTGACAGCCGCTCGTATTACGAAAAGGGAATCATAACTGAACTTGTGCTCGTCAATTCAATTGAAATAGGGCGGCGTGCGGTCGAAGAAATTTTTGAATACATGAAGACAGGGTACGCAAACAGCTACATCATCGCAGACATTGATATCTTAAAGCGGGGCGGCTCACGATGAATCCTGTAAAGAAACTTTATTACAACTGGAAAAAAAGCGCCCTCCGCTACCGCATCATGATTTCCGTAATTTTCAGCGCATTCGTAACGATGGCAATCACAATCTTTATGGCATCTCTTTTTTCGCGCATCATGGAAGAAACAGGTGACTCGTTTAAGACAAACGCAGTGCTTGATAAATATCTTTCTGAAATTGCTGAAGTTGAAAATGCGATGGAAAGCTACATGAGGTACCGCACCTTTGAGAGCATCGATAAATTTTATAACTATCAGGCCGCTGCAGAAACTTCCGCGGAGCTGTTTCATTCAAATCCGTCTACAATAGAAATCTTTCAGAAGGAATTTATAATCAGGCAGCTTTCGCTTTCTTTTTTTGATTTGAGCCAGAAAGCAATTGCCGCGCGCCGTGCAAACAAAGCATACGATGCGGAATTATATTTTTCAAAAAGCATGGACTGCTATTCTTACCTCAGGAAAAGAATCGTAGAGCTTGACATGCTTTGCTTTACCCGGAACGCCAAAAATTACAAATTCAGCAAGGCGCACATTTCTACCATAATAGGGCATCTTCTTGTTGCGCTTATAATCATGCTTGCCGCGGTCGTACTTGTCCTTTATATAAGCATCTATAATGTTACAAAGCCGCTTGCCCAGATTTCGCAGGTCGCGCTTCGGGTTGCAGAACGCGATTTTGACGTTCCGCTTTTTAATACGAACAACGAAGACGAAATCGGAAACATCTGCCGCGCCTTTGACGCAATGATTATAAGCATCCGCGAATACATCGACGCAATCTGGGAGCGCGCCATGAAGGAAAACGAGCTTCGCGAAAAGGAAATCGAAATCCGTGCCCTTTATACTGAAGCCCACTTAAAGGCGCTGCAGGATCAGATTAAGCCGCACTTCCTTTTCAATACGCTTAACACAGGCGCGCAGCTTGCAATGATAGAAGGCGCGGATAAGACATGCTACTTCCTTGAACAGGTCGCGGATTTTTTGCGCTACAACATCCAGCATCCGGGAAGCGACGCTACAATCGGCGAAGAGCTTGGAATGCTAGACAACTACATTTACATCATGAAGGTACGTTTTGGCGAGCGCTATCAGTTCATAAAGGAAATCGATGAAAGCGTCCTGAATATAAAGATGCCGAACATGATTTTGCAGCCGCTTGTGGAAAACTGCATGAAGCACGGATTGAAGGACATCACGGAAAACGGCCGCATAAAAATTTCAGTAAGGCAGAATTCAGATTTTATCGAAATTTCGATTTCTGATAACGGAACGGGTTTTGATGAAAACGTAAAAAAGCGTATAATGGAAGATGCGCAGAAGGGTGGAAGCGGAGTTGCGCTTGAGCTTACCGAAAAGGAAAAGGGCGTTGAAGATTCAGCCCATGTTTCGGCAGGACTTGTAAACGTAATCTCGCGCCTTCAGCTTTATTTTAAATATGATGACGTGTTCAGCATTCTTGCAAATGACGATCCTGAATGCGGCGGAAAGGGAACTGTTTTCTTTATAAAAATCAAGAAGCAGAAATAATTGAGTAAAAAAAATTGAACGGAAAAAGGCGCTTTTATGTATACGATATTGCTGACTGATGACGAACAGATTGTAATCGATTCACTTACGATGATTATAAATAAAAATTTCTCTGACGAGGTGTGCATCGAAACTGCGCTTTCGGGAACTCAGGCACTTGAGAAAGTCCGTTCAAAAAACATCGACATAATTTTTATGGACATCCACATGCCGGGCATCAACGGGCTTGAAACGATTTCGCTCATCAAGCAGATTAATCCGAACATCGTAATCGTAATATTGAGCGCGTATGACCAGTTCCAGTATGCGCAGGAAGCCCTTAACCTTGGCGCGTATAAATATCTTACAAAGCCCGTAAACCGTAACCTGATTGTCCAGACAGTGCGCAACGCCATGAACATGATTGACAGCCACCGCGGAACTTTGTCAGACAGCATTGAGCTTCACGAAAAGCTGAGCCTTGTTTCTACAATGGTAGAAAGCGATTTTATTTACTCGTGCATTTTCAATAACAGAAATACAGATTTTTCTGAATACCTTTCATACTTTGGAATCGCAAACTCGCCGTATTACATGTGCTCGATTGAGCTTCCCGATTTGTCGCAGGAAAAGAGGCTTGAAGCATATGTAAAGGTGCGCGATGTCCTTACTTCAAAGGCACGCTGCATAATCGGCTCTTATATGGAAAATAAAGTCGTGGCGTTTTTCCCGGTGCACAATGATGATGAAAAAGCCGCTGCCGAAAAACAGCGCGAGCTTATGGGGCAAATCTTTGTCCTTCTTTCCACAAAAATTTCTGCGCGTATTAAGATGGGCGTAAGTGACATTTTTTCTGATATAAGCGACACGCAGCTGTCGTACAACAATTCGCTTTCGGCATTGAACACATCGGACGCCTCGGGCGGTATTGCCTTTTTCCGCGATACAGCCTCCGCGCGCGGCGATGGAGAAAAGTCGCAGCAGACAGCTGCTCTCTTAGTGGCACGAATCCGCGCAGGGGATGCGGCCGGAACACGCTCGCTTTGCTCGCAGTTTATCTCGCTCCTTTTTGAAATATTTTCTGACCTTGATAAAATCCGCAACAATATCTTTGAGGCCTTAATCAATATAAGGAACGCGGTCTTAGAGCTTGACGGCGATTATAAAAACGAAGCCTTTGACACCGTATTCCCCGCGCTTGCACGCCTTACCACCCCGCAGGAATTTGAATCATACCTTACCGCGCGCTCAATTGAATGCGTCACCGCTATTTCCGGTATCAGGAGCGGAAGTGAAAACCCTGTAATCAAAAAGGCATGCGAATATATCGAAAGCCATCTTTCTG
>CACYCX010000140.1 GCA_902772975.1 uncultured Spirochaetaceae bacterium | reverse complement strand
CTTCTTTTATAAGAAATTTTCTTCATTCCTTCTTGCTGGCTGGATTCGGCGGATTTCCATTACATTATCAATGTTTTCAAAACGACAGACAAGGAAAGCCTTTACAAACCCCTTCTCCTGTCAAAAAAAAAGACCGTCCGCCAGGGACAGTCTTTAACTCAATCAAGAAAAGGCTTAGTTAGATGCAGCAACTGGTGCTGATTCCTGCTGAGCTGCTCTGTATTCTTTTGGAACGCGAACTTTCTTTGTAATAAAGTTGCTGCGAAGACACTGAGCGCAGCAGTTGATTGTGCGGACTGAACCGTTATCGAGAACTGCCTTTACCTTAACTAGATTTGGTCTCCAAGTGCGCTTTGTATGATTATAAGTTTTGGAAACCTTGTTTCCGTACATCGGAGATTTTCCGCAAACATCACAAGATCTAGACATAATATTACCTACCTCAAATAATTTACGCGTGAGTTCATTAATAATAAAGAAATACAAGATTTAAGTCAAGTAGTGAAAACAGTTTAGTAAATTTTCCATCATCTAAAACCCGCCGTATAGTAATTAAAACACTATATATAGTGCTAGAATTGACGGCAGGCGCTGGAAAATGCTAATATTAGTGTATTCTGAGTTCAGTTGCATCGGGTTAATGCATGACTCAGAGGGGAATCCGCACGGAACAGAATTGGAATCCTGCGGAAGCCGTCTAAAAATTAAGAGGTCAGAATAATGCCGTATTCAGAACCTGACAATCTTGCGATTGTAGCATGCCCGGGTGGCGAAGCGTTTGCGGATGAAGTCATCACGCATCTCCGTCACATGTACAAACATCGTTTCACGCTCAAGAATGATGTTATTTCAAAAAGATACCAGATTGACAAAGACGAACTGATTAAGCAGATCAATTTGCAAAGCGACGTTCAGACTTCAGACATAAGCTTGAAGGGCGCGATTGACAGCTACCGTCCGCCTGTGTTCAAGGTAAAAGCAAGATTCACTTACTTTATGAACGGAGAATTCAAGACAGAGCTTCTTGAGTGTGTCCGTGGAAAAGAAGTATTCATTTTTCAGGATGTAGAAAATCACGAGCCTCTTGCACTTAACGAAGGCAAGAATGTTGTTTCGCTTTCCGTAAACGATCACGTTATGTCGCTCCTTGTAACGATTGACGCAGTTCGTCAGGCAGGAGCTGAAAAAATTACGCTCGTACTTCCTGTTTATCCATATAGCCGCCAGCACAAGAAGAAGGGCCGCGAAGGTCTTACAGCAAGCATGCTCGGTCATGTTTACGAAATGCTCGGCGTTTCAAGAATCATCACCCTCGACATTCACTCACGCGAAATTGTAAATGCGTTCAGTTCAATTGCACTCGAAAACCTTCACGCAAGCTATCAGATCATCAGGGAACTTGCAAAGGTAATCGACCTTACAGGCAAGACTGAAAACCTCGTTGTTGTTTCACCTGACACCGGCGCAATCGACAGAAATAAATTCTACGCTTCGGGACTTAAGCTTCCGCTTGCAATGATTTACAAGGAGCGCGATTATTCAATCGTTACCCAGGACGCAAATTCAACCAACATCAAGGCAATCAAGCTTTTGGGTGACGTTCAGGGAAAGGTTGCATTCCTTGCAGACGACATGCTTGGAACAGGCGGTACTCTCCTTAAGGCGATGAAGTTCCTTAAAGAACAGGGTGCAACAAAAGTTATCTGCGCAATCAGCCTTCCGTTCTTTACAGGAAATGCGATTGAGCTTTTTGACGAAGCTTACAAGCAGGGACTTTTCTACCGCATCATCGGAACTAATGCCGTTTACCACGAAAAGCTCCGCGAAAAGGAATGGTACATCAACACGAATGTAAGCGGACTTTTTGCAAACGTAATTACAAGAGTTCACCACAATCAGTCGTTGAGTGATCTTCTCGACAACCGCAATATAATCGAAAAACTCGTAAAGCAGGAATGTTCTGCTGATGAAGACGAAGACTGATTTCGTCCTTTCAGTAGACATAGGAACATCGACTCTAAAGGCGGCGCTTTTTGACGAACACGCAAATATCGTGCTTCTTGAAAAGCAAAGCCTTTTAGAGCCTCAAAACAATCCGTCAAAAAAATCAGGTAAATGGCTCAGGGCGCTGAAGGAAATTATTTTACGGATGCGTCCTTACCTTGAAAGCATAAGCGCCGCCTGTATTTCGGGAAACGGACCGACTATCGTATCAGAGGACGGCACTACTCTTTTATGGAATGAACCGCTTTCTGCAATCACGCCTGATAAACCAATCACGCCTGGTAACGTTATCAAGCCTGATAGACCAATCGCGCCTGATAACGGTATCACGCCGCCTTCCCAAACCAAGCTCGATTCCCCAATCGCGCCTGCTTCCGGTTCTGCGCGGCAAACGCAATCGGCGCCGTCGATTTTTATCCCGCGCCTTCTCGAATTTAAAAGCCGCTATCCGCTTCAATGGAATGATTCCGAAAAAATTTTTTCAGGCCCCGAATATTTAATCTGGCGCTTAACATCAGCGCAGGTCACTATCCTTCCTGAAATCCGCTACAAAGCCGCTTACTGGGATGACGGCGCCGCGCCACTTCCGCAATCCGGCGGCATACCGCAATCCGGCCATATTTCGCAATCACGCCCGGTCCCCGAATCCGGCCGCATACCGCAATCAGGCACGCCGCTGGACGCAGTTTTCGAATACAAAAAGCTCTGTCCTTTTGTCGCGCCCGGCTCATTCTGCGGTGAGGTTACACAGCAGGGTTCCAGCATTTCAGGCCTTTTGCAGGGAACAAAAATCTTTGCCGGCGGGCCGGACTTTATCGCAGCCCTCATCGGAACCGGAACAATATTCAGCGGCGAATGGTGCGACAGGGCCGGTACCAGCGAAGGAATAAACCTCTGCACCACTCGGCCTGTTTTCGCGGAAGGCTTACGCACATTGCCTTCGCTTAACGGCTTATGGAACGCCTCGTACTTAATCGAGAACAGCGGCCTGCTTCTCAATCAGGCATCAGAAAAAGCCGGGCGCAATTTTAAAGCCCTTCACAAAATAAATGATTTTATTTTGTACGCAATGCAGAACAAAAACTCACAGGAGTACAGCGCCCTGGACTCAATTGCGCAAACCTTTGCAGACGGCGTAAAGAAAATCGAGCAGCCCGCGAAAGCTTCCGGAGAGGCGGTAAGCGATACGATTACGATTACAGGCGGCCAGGCTTCTTCAAAGGAGTTTATTCTTTTAAAGGCGGCAAAGGCCGGTAAAAAAATCGCCGTAACACAGGCTCTGGACGCTGAGCTTTTAGGAGACGCAATTCTTGCCCGCTACGGGCTTGGCGAATATAATTCAATCGAAAACGCGGCAAAAAATCTCATCCGCAAAACACTGGTGCAGCAATGAAAATAATAAGACTTCCTTCACAAATCAAGACGCTGATTTTTGACATAGATTCCACGCTTTACACAAGCGCCTCCTATGCCTTTGAGCAGGTAGACTGCCAGGTGCGTCATTTTGCAGAATTAAAAGGCCTGACCGCTGAACAGGCGCGAAAAATGATTTCAGATTACAGAAAGCAGTATGCATCAGAGCATGACGGAAAAGCCGTAAGCCTCGGAAACACGCTTGTAAATTTCGGGATTCCGATTGAAGAAAGTATAAAATGGCGAAAGGAATTACTGAATCCGTCCGACTTTCTTTCAAAGGATGAAAAGCTTATCAAAACGCTTTCAGCATTAAAGGAAAAGTATTCGCTTATCTGCGTCACAAACAATCCTGTTCTTCCTGCATACAAGACGCTGGAGGCTCTGGGCATAGAAAAAATCATACCGGATATCGTAGGACTTGATACATGCTGCAAATCAAAGCCTGCACGCGAGCCTTTTGAAAAAGCACTTGAAATAACGCAAAGCGCGGCCGAAAACTGCGTAAGCATAGGTGACAGATACGACCTTGACCTTGCAATTCCGCTTGAAATGGGAATGGGCGGTATTCTCGTAAACGGCGTTTCAGATGTTTACAAATTTTCAGAAATTCTTTAATATTAATCAATATATTTAAAAGTGTTCAAAGTTTGTTTTTGAGAATTTATTGTGTTATTATAAATTTAAGAAGGCAAATGGATAAGTTTACTATGGAAATAAAAAAATTTAAGGACAACCTTGCACTAAAAAACGACGGAAAACTTTCTGTATTTTTTCTGGGAACTGGAAGTGCATTTTCAAAAAAATACTTTCAGACAAATCTCCTTATCGTAAAGGGTAAAGATCATGTCCTTATTGACTGCGGTTCACTTTGTCCGGTATCAATCGAAGATTTTGGCCTTCATATAACTGACATCAGGAATTTTTACGTTACGCATTCGCACGCTGATCACATCGGCGGTCTGGAAGAAGTTGCGCTTAAAAATTATTTTATCTCACACAAGCGTCCTTCAATGATAATCACCGATGAATACAAAAAGATTCTCTGGGAACAGTCGCTTCAGGGCGGATGCGCATACGGCGAGACAAAAGATGAGCACAGCCTTACTTTTGACGATTATTTTTTGCAGATTAAGCCAAAGAAAATAGCCGGCGGAAAATTTCCGTTGTGGGAAGCAAACATCGGTTCAATAAACCTTAAGTTTTTCAGGACAGTTCACCTTGCAGGAAAAAACACAAGGGGAAAGGTTTTCCATTCAACCGGCGTTGTCATTGACGACAAAGTTCTCTTTTCGGGCGATACGAAATTCAATCCGGAGCAGCTTGATTTTCTGTGCAGCAAATTTAATTTTGAATGCATTTTCCATGACTGCCAGATAAGGAAAGGCGGCGTTCATGCAAGCTACGATGAATTAAAGACATTGCCGGCTGATATCAAAAAGAAAACTTACATCTGCCATTATGATGATCTGCTTGCTCAGGAAAAACCAAAATCAGAAGGCTTTGCAGGATTTGTAAAGCGCGGCTACTATTATATTTTTAACTAGATTTTCCGCACTGATTGAATAAAAAGCGATTTTCCTATATTCTGTTAGTAACGGTCCATTAGCTCACCTGGATAGAGCGGCCGCCTCCTAAGCGGCAGGTAGTGTGTTCGAATCACATATGGGCCATTTTTACCGGCACAAAGCGTGCCGGATTTTTTTTATTCGGATTAATTAAGCGCGTACGATAAGAACTGAACCTAAAAGCATAAGGTGTGTTGCAAGCTGCTTCATAAAGCCAAAAAGCGTATTTCTGTTGCTGAAAATTTTTCCGTAAAGGATTCCCTTTCCGCCAAGAACGTCAATAAGAACAATCTCTACGATAACTACAACAAGAATAATCAGCATGAACAAATCCTTGATTCTTTCGCCAATCGGCATGAAAAGCTGGATTGCAAGAATGATTCCAGTTGCAAGGCTTACGATTCCAAAAGCAATGTTCAGGATTTTTCCGATATCCTTGCTTCCGAAAAGCTCAGCGAACATCTGCTCGCCATAGAATGTAATCAGGATTCCCTGTACCAAAAAAATCAGCGCAAGGGCAATGTGAAGAAATAATCTGCCGAGACCGGCTTCTGATTTAGACATAAAAAACCTCCGTTTGTCTATTTTCATTTTTGATAGTATAAATCAATTTGAACCATAACGCAAATTCGGCTGTTATGCGCGGAACACAACATTGAACGTCATGAATACAAGGCGCAAATCTTCCGTAAAATCAAAGCCGACGATATCAGCTTCCTCTTCAAGATATTCGCGCTGCTTTTCGCGCCATGCCTCAAGATTTTCGTCTTCCCCTTCAAGGGCCGCCATATCCCATGTAACCTGATTGAACGGAACAATATCAACGCCCGTGACCTCAATAATGCATACGGCATTTCCGCTGTTATCCTCAAGAACATAAAGCTCGCCGGAAACAGGAATCATATCGTTATCGATTGCGTATGTCGGGTAGCTTGAAAAGGCGGCCCGCTTTTTTCCGGAAAGCACCGACGCAATCCGCTCATTACCGCCAAAGCCTTTTGCCTCAAACGAAAAGCTTCCTGCATAGCTTTCGTCAATATCAAGGCTTGTGTGTTTTTTGTATTCATTCCACAAAGAAAGTGAATCCATGATTTTCCCCCTGATTTTTTTTATTTAAAGATTATTTGATTTTTCAAGGTTAATGCGTTTGCTAAAATCAGCGGCTTTGTTTCAGCATCAGAAAAAGGGCAAGTATCAAAAAGAATGAAGGCACGATTTCGAACGCAAGCGTTACAACCGGAACGCCAAAAACTGAAATTCCGTTTACCGCAATCACTCCCAAATCACGCAGCATAAAAAATACAGTTCCCGCATATGATGTGATTACGGAAGCAACAAGCGACATCCATGCAGCATCCCGGCTTTTTGACCAGAGCATTATGGCAAAGAACGCCGCAAATCCGCCTGCAACAAGCTTAATGCAATAAATTATAATTTCCTGTTCGCCCATAATCAGCTCACTTAAAATTCAAATTGATTTTTCCGAAGCTTAGAAAACACGCCCGGCTCTGCACCATACGGAACAATCGAAGGCCGTCCGTAAACCGGATTAATGACGACGCTGCAATCAAGCATATGATCAACAAACGCCTGATATTTTTCCGGCGGAAGCTTTGGATAAAGATAAGGCCCCTTGCGCTCAAAATAGCGGTTCAGGATTTTATCGCATGTAAACCAGTCCTTTTCGGAACGTAATTTCATCTGTTGAATTAGATTGTAAATTGAACGGCATACAGCGGCCGCAACCGGTGCAGAAAGCGCTTTTTCTTCAAGGTGAATCTGAGAACGAATTTTATCCTCAAAGCCCGGCTTTACTGCAACAATATAAATATCGTCCGTCCATGAAAACGGCGGAACTACAAGCACTGCATTTTTTTCGGAATATTTTATGCCGGGTACGGAATTCCAGGGAACAAACTCCTGTTCGATATCCGCGGCAGCCGGCCTCTGTGAATATACGAGCACACTTCTAGTATCATTTTTGGATTTATCCGCAGCCTCACAAGCACAAGCAGCATTATCTGCACAATCAAGCAGGTCTGTAACTGCCTTTGAAAGGCGCGCATTGAACGAAGTTTTAAAAGAGCCTGTAATTCCGCGGCTCAAAACATTTTTAAATACGGTAAAGGGATTTCCGCCCCACCCTAAAATCGCACGGCCGTCCTCCTGATACATGTCAGTGAGCCGCACGCCTTTTTCAGTATATAAAAAACAGCCTCTTGCGCGCCTTACATTGCCGTAAAGCGTATAAATCCGCTCAAAAAGCCGCCCTTTTTCGTCACTCATATTCACTTCTATATAATAGATTACGAAAAACTTTTTTTCAATAGGATATTTTTTTTCAAATATCTGTAACTTTTAAGTAACGAAGTTGCTTATTTTATAGACAATAAATACAGTTCAAAACCAATACAGAAAACCTCCAGGGCGGCAGTCGTTTCTCCTTTCGGCTGCCGCTTTTTTTTCCCCACTCCACATCCAAAAAACGATTTTAATTGAAAAAAATCAAAACTGGATTTATCATTTATATATGACTATAGATGAAGCAATCAAACAGGTAATACCTAACCCGGATTCTGTCCTCAAGCGTTTTTCAAACGAGCGCGATCTGATGGAAATGTTCTTCCTTAAATTTCCAAATGACAAGTCGGTAACAGCGTTCAGGGAATCAGCAGGAACACAAAACTGGTCTCAGATAGAAATTGACGCCCACACATTAAAGGGAGTTGCTGGAAATATGGGATTTGACGGACTTTTTGGATTAACTTCAACTGTCGTAACTTCAATCCGCGAAAAAAATATCGATGCTGCAATAGAAACACTTCCAAAAGCGCTGTCAGAATTAGACAGAGTGGTTTCCGTTATCAATCAGGTTGAACAATAGAACGAAGCTAAACCGGAAATTTCAGCAAATAACAGGAAAGGATTTATCACAATTATGAGCGAAGGTAAGAAAAAAATAATCATTGTTGACGATGTTGAACTTAACCGCGTTATTCTGAAGGAAGCGTTCAGCAAAGAATACGATATACTTGAAGCAGAAAACGGCTACGAAGGTCTTGAAAAAATTACTCAGAACCGTTCCGAAATGGCGGCGATTTTCCTTGATATCATTATGCCGGAAATGGACGGATTTTCTGTCTTGCAGGAACTTGATTACGCCGGAATCATTAAAGAAATTCCGCTATTTCTTATCACGACAGAGACTACTGATTATGTTGTAGAAAAAGCATATGACTATGGCGCCGTTGATGTAATTCAAAAGCCGTTCAACCTTCTTATAATTGAACGCAGGGTTAAAAATATCCTTGAGCTTTTCCAGAAACGAAAGCATCTTGAGGCATTATACAATCAGCAGAAAGCCGCAATCGGTGACATAAACCTGAATGCACACGAAAACGGCTGGAATGTTGCGGCGGCCTTAAGTACTGCAATCAAATCGCGTGCAGGCTGCGCTTCCTCACAGACAAGCCGCATTCACAATATTACGGCATACATTGCAAAAATGATGTCGCTAAAGCATCCTGAATACTCGCTTACTGACGAAAAAATCCGCGCGATTGCACAAGCCGCAATTATTTATGACTGCGGCAAAATCGCTATCCCGGACGCAATTCTGGCAAAGCCCGCCGCCAAGGGACGCCTTACGCCGGAAGAATTCGAGAAAGTAAAAAACCATACGGTAGAGGGCTTTAACCTTGTAAAACGCATTTCCGGAATGAACGAGCCGTTTAAAACATACGCGCTTGAAATCTGCCGAAGCCATCACGAACGGTGGGACGGCGGCGGATATCCCGATGCGCTTAAAGGCAGCGAGATTCCGATGTCGGCACAGATTGTTTCAATCGTAGATGTATTTGACGCACTCGTAAGTCCGCGCATTTACAAGAACGTACTCTCTAAGGAAGACGCCCTTAAGATGATAAATGACGGCGAATGCGGTGCGTTCAACCCTGATTTACTTGAATGCTTTAATTCGATCGCCGACGAAATATACGAAAAATTTTATAAGTAAAAAAACAGGAACTTTAAATCATGCAAGGTTCATTTTCAAAAGTCGCAGCAACGGAAGCTTCTCCAAAATGGGAAGCCTGCATAAAGCGCGAAAATTCTTTATATGACCGCGGTAACGACATTCGTTCTGATTTTGAACGCGATTACACGCGCTTGCTTCACTGTCAGGCATACCGCAGGTTAAAGCACAAAACTCAGGTGTTTTTCGCACCGCACAATGACCACATATGTACGCGCATGGAGCATGTAAGCCATGTCGCCTCGGTCGCTTCTACCATTTCAAAATATCTTGGCCTGAATCCGCAGCTTGCAAACGCAATTGCAATCGGGCATGATATCGGACACGCACCGTTCGGTCATCACGGCGAAGACTGCCTTAACAGCCTGCTTTTACAGAACGGCCAGAACAAGTCCGGGCATAACGCTCCCAAAAAATTCTGGCATGAACGGAACAGCCTTTTTTTTGCCGATTATATTGAAACGCTTCCAGACCCGGACGCTTACGAAAAAAATCTTGATTTGACGTATGCGGTGCGTGACGGCTTGATTTGTCATTGCGGTGAGATTCACCAGCAGGGAATAAAGCCTCGCGAAGATGTGATTGATTTATATCAGATTAAAAGGCCGGGAATAATTCAGCCGTTTACGTGGGAAGGCTGCGTTGTAAAGATTGCGGATAAGATTTCTTTTTTAGGTCGCGATTTAGAAGATGCGCGGCAATATCACATTCTTGACATGAGCTGCTACAGACAGCTTCGCGAGATTGTAGGTTCCACGCTCGGATTTGAGGGAAAAGGCGCAAAGGCGCTGAGGAGCGGGCGCGCTGTTAATACTACAGTTCTGATAAACGACATGATCGTAGATTTGTGCAATTCAAGCTCGCCCGAAACGGGAATCAGTTTTTCTGATGAATATTTTAAATTCATACTTGAACTGAATAAATTTAATTTTTCACGGATTTATACGCACTGGCGCCTTGTTGAATTTCAGCATTATGCAAAAAATATAATTGAAACGATTTACAGGACGCTCGAAAAAACTCAGCTTTATGCAAAAAACGGGCGGCTTGCTTCAGCGCTAAGATATTTTCCCAAGCTGTGTCAGACATTCGAAGACTGGCTTGTAAAATATACGAATTACCAGCCGCAGCATCAGATTGACCGCAAGAAAATCTGCAGGTATTGTACAAGGCAGGTTTTTGACATTACGCAGGAAGAATCATTCCAGAAATGCATAATAGAATTTATTTCGGGAATGACCGACCAGTTTGCTATTCAGGTATACGAAGAAATTATTTCTTTCTAAACGCGATGCATTGTGCGATGCACTTTTCTTATACGCGGTGCATCGCGGAAAATACTTTTTCGTTCATGACGTTGATTTCGAGATCCATGTCCTTTGCCTTTTCGGTAAGCGACTGACGGAGCTCGTCAATTGAGACGTTTGCGTTGTCAAGCGAAACCATGAGCATCATGACAAAATTGCCTGACAGAATTGTCTGTGTAATATCGATAATGTTAATTGAATGTTCAGCCAAAAAAGCGGTTACGTTAGCAACAATGCCAACCTTATCGGAACCTACTACTGTGATAATTGCGTTCATGCATTAATATTATCGAATTTCCAAAATACTTGCAATCATGCCTTGCAAACTGCCCCGGACAATATTAGAATTAAAGAATGAAAACAAAAAAATTCAAAGTTGTATACAACGCGCCTTTCACGCTTACATTCTGTCTTATTTGTACCGTAATTCTTCTGCTTGACCAGACAATTCTTTCAAAAGCAGACATAATGAACAATATTTTTTCAGTTCCCGGAAACGCAAAAAGCAAGATTCCGTTCGATATAAAAATACCGTTCAATTTTGCGCGGCTATTCCTCCACTCGATGGGACATTCAGGCTGGAATCATCTTCTCGGAAACTTTTCCTTCATACTGCTATTAGGGCCGCTTCTTGAGGAGCGCTACGGTTCACTTTCGATTGCGGTGATGGCAAGCGTTACGGCTTTTGTTACGGGAGTTCTGAACGCCTGCTTTATTCCGGCGCCGCTTTTAGGCTCAAGCGGAATTGCATTCATGATGATTCTTCTTTCTTCATTTACGACGATTCAGAAAAACGAAATACCTGTTTCATTCATTCTTGTTTTCATTCTGTATATCGGAAAGGAATTGATTTTGGGCGCCTCGGGAATTGCAAGCGAAAACAGCATCGCAACTTTCGCCCACATTGCAGGCGGACTTTGCGGAAGCATGTTCGGATTTTTAGTTGCCCCGAAAACAAAGAAAGCGTCTTCAAAATCAGGCAAGACCGCAACGGAAATCAGACTTGAAGAAATTGACGCCGCGTCGCCTAGAAACAAGAAGCCTTCTCTTTTTGGAAAAAAAGAAAAGGCTTCTTCAGACAGCGACGAGACCGTTATCGGCTCAATCGAAATCTAATTTCATAAATCAACCAAAGATCGGGCGGACCCTGTTTACTGTATCACAGGCGGCAAGCTTTGAGATGATGTCATCAGTTACGACGCCGTCTACATCAATGATGTTGTAAGCAACATCGCCGCGAGCCTGATTGATGAAAGCTGAAATATTGAGCTTTGCTTCACCAAGAATCGTAGTGAACTTAGAAATTGTATCAGGAATATTTTTATGGCTGATGCAAAGACGAGTTCCGCCAGACGGAATCGGATTGTCAGTAACTGTTTTCGGGAAGTTTACTGAGTTTACGATATTGCCGTTTTCAAGGAAGTCCTTGAGCTCAGCGGCGGCCATAACGGCGCAGTTATCCTCGGCTTCAGGTGTTGACGCTCCAAGGTGCGGCATGCAGACAACCTTAGGATGATTCAAAAGCTCTTCTGCTGCAAAATCCGTAATGAGCGCAGATACCTTGCCGCTGTCTAATGCCGCTATTATGTCGGCGTTATTTACAAGGCCGCCGCGGGCAATATTTACGATGCGCACGCCGTCCTTCATATTCTTGATTGAAGAAGCGTTAATCATTCCCTTTGTGTCATTTGTCTGCGGAACATGAATCGTAATGTAATCTGCCTTTGCATAAAGGCTGTCCAATGTTTCTGCAATCTTAACGTTCTTGTCAAGCTTGAGGGCTGAGTTTACAGAAAGGAAAGGATCATAGCCGTAAACTTCCATTCCAAAGTGAAGCGCAAGGTTTGCAACCATGGCACCGATTGCACCAAGGCCGATAACACCCAATACCTTTCCTTTAAGTTCAGGACCAACAAACTGGCTCTTTCCCTTTTCAGCAAGGTCAGGAATCTCATCGCCCTTTCCGCTCAAGCCCTTTGCCCACTTATTTGCTTCGATTACGGGACGGCTTGAAAGCAGAAGTGAAAGGATTACGAGTTCCTTTACCGCATTTGCATTTGCGCCCGGTGTGTTGAATACAACAACGCCTTTTTCAGTCAATGCAGGAATCGGAATGTTATTTGTTCCTGCCCCTGCGCGCGCCACAGCCTTTACATTTTCAGAAAGCTGCATTTCGTGCATGTCGGCAGAGCGTACAAGAATTGCATCCGGATTATTGATGTCAGTTGCAATTTCGTAATTATCACGGTCAAGCTGATTCAAGCCAACCGATGCAATTTTATTTAATGTCTGAATTTTATACATTTCAATACTCCCATAAAAACATTACGCACATTACAATTCATTTTATAAGAACTGAATAAAATTCAGCCCTTATTTATTCTCCGAAGCGAACTTCTTCATGAACTCAACAAGAGCCTTAACGCCTTCGAGTGTCATTGCGTTGTAGATTGAAGCACGCATGCCGCCAACGAGACGGTGACCTTTGAGGTTTACCAGCCCTGCTGCAGCGGCCTCCTTAACGAACTTGTCGTTGATTTCCTTTTCCTTTGCTACAGATGCTTCGTCAGTTGCACCTGTTGAATATTTTGTAAGGAACGGAACGTTCATCAAAGAGCGGCTTCCCTTTTCTGTTGTTGCGTGATAGAAATTTTCCTCGTTGCTGTCGAGGTAATTGTAAAGGTAATCAGCCTTTTCCTGGTTTCGCTTAAGCATTCCGGCAGCGCCGCCGTTCTTTTCAATCCAGTGGAGAACCTTGTCCAGAACGTAGATTGTGTAGCACGGTGGTGTATTGTACATGGAACCGTTATCAGCATGTGTTTTATAAGCAAGCATTGTCGGAGTTCCAGGCAGGCAGTTTTCTGGTTCAGGAATCAAGTCCTCGCGTATGATTACAAGAGTAACGCCTGCAGGAGCCAAGTTTTTCTGGGCACCGGCAAAAAGAAGTCCGAACTTTGATACATCAAGCGGCTCGCTCAAAACACATGAAGAAATATCTGCAACAAGCGGAATGTTTCCTGTATCTGGAATGTACTCGTAATGAGTTCCCATGATTGTATTGTTAAAGCAGATGTAAACATAGTCGTAGTTACCTGTTACTTTTTCAACACGCGGAATGTATGAATAATTTTTATCCTTGCTTGAAGCAATTATATCAACTTCAACACCAAGCTTTTTTGCTTCTGCAGCTGCCTTTTTTGCCCATACACCAGTTTCGATGTAAGCAGCCTTTTTGTTTTTAATACCGAGGTTTTCCGCAACCATGGCAAACTGAGTTGAACCGCCGCCCTGAACAAAAAGAACCTTGTAGTTATCAGGAACATTCATAAGCTTGCGGACCATAGCCTCTGCATCTTCAATAATAGGCTCGAATGCCTTTGAGCGGTGGCTCATTTCCATTACAGACTGACCTGTTCCATTGCAGTCAAGCATTTCTGCCGCGCATTCATTCAACACTTCTTCGGGCAGGCAGCTCGGACCTGCGCTAAAATTGAAAACTCTTGCCATACTTTTCTTTACCCCATTGTAAATTTATTACTCAGCCATAAGCCTGGCCGAAATATTATTCAATGCCATAACAGGCGAAACATTCTCCACCGCCACATTCTGCGGCACTGAAAGAACCTCGCCTGTATAGTTTACGATTCCCTTAATTCCGCACGCCACAAGCCGTTCCGCCATTCCCTGCGCGTCCGAATCGTTTACCGCAAGTATTGCGTATTCAATCTCCGATTCGCGGATAACCATTTCGAGCTCGCGCGCCGGATGAAGCGGAAAGGACGCGCTCAAAATCTCGGTACGGTTTACATTGCTGTCAAAGCCTGCAACTATGCGGAACGGCGTTTCAAAAAAAATGCTGTTTTCAAGGAGTGCCGCTCCAAGCCGCCCCAAACCTACGATGCAGCAGTTGTGAACCGAAACGCATTCCTGAGTTTCGCCGCTTTTTTCGATACCGCCTGAACCGGAAGAAAGTCCGAGCGCGCGGCATATTGCAATCCGTAAATCGGCGGCTTTATATCCATTCGAAACCCCACCCTTATATCCGATAAGCGAAATATCCTTTCTGATGCATGAATCCTTCCATCCCGTAATGGAAGATATTGCGGCGGAAGTAATGCGCTCCGTTTTTACAGAAGCAAGCACTCTTTCCAAAAGGACAAGCCGCCTTCGTGAAGGTGCAGGAATCTTTTGCATACGCCCCTCATTTACTGTGAAAATTATCACAATAAATATAATATAATTGTAAAAAATCGCCTGGAATCAGTCAATAAAAAAGGCCGGAAAACAATATGTTTCCGACCTCAAATCTTAAAATAAATCTGTAATTTTCAATTTTCTGTGATTTTTATCACAGTATCCGCGCTATTACACTTTCCCGCTATTTCTTTGCAAGCATTGAAAGCGACTCGCCAAGAACCGGAGTTGCACAGAACGAAAGAACCTCTTCCGCAAAAGCAGCCTCAAGTCCGGTGCGGTAATTTACGATTTTGTTCACGTAAGCCAGAGTTGTCTTAGGCGTATTGTCATTTCGTACGCGAGTTACGCCGGCATTATACATGGCAAGAGCCGTCAGATCGTTACCGGCAATGTTCATGCAGAAGCGTAAATGACTCATGCCATAGCGGGCGCTTACACTCGGCTCAAAAAAGTCCTTTTCTGCAAGCCGCGGGAAGCTTCTGTTGTTAAGCTGAAAAAGTCCGCGGTCAACCGAACCGTTTACATTTGAGTTTACAGCCCTGCGGTTATAGCGGCTTTCCGTGTAAGCGAGCGAGAATGCAAGTGAAAGAGGAATATTTTCCTTATCAGCTGCCTCAAGAATTGCCATAGTAACCTCGCGGTTTCCGGTTACGCGAAGGTAAAACCATTCCACGGCCGCCCGCGTTGACGGATTGCGGTAAAGCTCAAGGCTTTTGTCAATCGAGCTGTTCGACGAAAATCCGTCACCGATTGTAATCGTATTGAATGATTCCTTTCCAACCCAGACAGAAGGAAGCGGCTCGATGCACATGTCAGTATAATTTGCCTCTGTAGCAAAAATTGATTCAGGCTGAACATATTCAGAAATCACAACTGTTGGTGCATTCTCTTCCTGTGCAGGAACAAAAATTAATGTAAGAACTCCGACGATGACAAAAGCAAATGAAATGATTACAGCGCCCCAGGCAGTCTTTAAAAAATCGGATTCTTTATTATATAAAACGTTTTTCATGTGTCCTCCGACAAAAAAGTCGAAAATACGAGCCCAGAGCACATAAAGACCCTGAGCGTCCAGCAATAATGACACAAAAAAACGATAAATTCAAGCAAAACTGATGAAAAACAGTGATTTTTCTTGCAGATTTCGCAATATCTCACAAATATCCACTTTTAATGAAAACTCAAGAAGCCTAATACTTAAATGTGCGGCTCTGAACATCTCCGTCGCATTTACCGAGTATTTCAAAGATTTTTTCGCCGCCTGCAAATACATAATGATCATGCTTTGCGGTAAGCTCCGAAACAAAGTAATTTATTTCTTCAACATTCTCTGAGCCGGAAACAAAGCCCTCCGGGAGCGCAAGCCCGATTACATTGGTACAGTCCTTTACGCGGCGCGCCAGATGCTTGAATGCGGCAGTAAAATCCTCACAGGCATCCATATCGGCAAAGGCATAATTTTTTGCCACAGGAACAATAAGTGCATGGAGGCCTTCGTCTTCCATAAGCTTAAGGAGCGAGCGGAGGTTTGCAAGGAAAGCCTCGTCATATTCTTCAGGATATTCAGCGACATGCTCGTACTGGACTAAAATTTTTACGATCTGCCCCTCGGAAGGAACAGCGCTGTCAAAGGACATATCGCCCTCTGCCATCACATCCGAAACATCCCTGTCTTCTTCCCTTAAAGTAAGGAGTTCAGAAGCAGAATATTCCTTGAATAAAGAAGGATCTACTTCGCTTCCGCTGACAGAAAAAAGCTTTCCGCCTTTTACTTCGTATTCCGCATCAATTGTCATAAAACACCCCATGCACCGCTTAGTGCCGCACTCTATATTGCAATTGAAAAAAAATGCCTCCATGTAAAAGGCAACCCGCCGTGATAACGGCACAGCCCATACACAAAGGCACTTTCACCACTGAAGATTATTCTATTCAGTAAGAATCTTGATAACTTCAGCCTTATCCTGAGTCTCGAGAATCTGCTGTCTCTTATCTGCGCTCTTGAACAAAAGGCTGACTTCTGCCAGAAACTGCAGGTGAGGGCCTGTTTTGTTTACAGGAGAAAGCGTCATAATAAAAATACGACATGGTTCCTGATCAAGAGAATCGAAATCAACCGGATTGTCTGAAATTCCAATGCAGGCAACCAAATCAGAAACTGTGTCTGTCTTTCCGTGCGGAATAGCAATTCCGTGCTTCATACCTGTTGACATCTTGCGCTCACGGTCAAGCACACATTCGCGGGCGGCAGCCTTATCAGTAACTTTGCCGGCCTTTACCAAGATATCAAGCATTTCATCAATAATTTCTTCTTTCGTTTTTCCCTTCAAATGAGGGTCCACCGTCTCTGGTGTAAGTACAGTTCTTAAGTCCATATTGTCAGTTTATGTTTACTTATAACAAAAGTCAAGCAAAAATAGCGTCATATAAGGTAAAAAAGGACATAAAAACCACATTTTAGCTGTATGTTTTGCAAATTATCTGCTATATTTTACGTATGGATAATACACAGAAATTCATATCAGACATACAGAGAATTAAAAAGCACGCGCGCGCAGATAACGGCGGAAACTACGATTCAAAGGCTGCGTGCTCGAACATCATAAGCCTTTTTGAGCGAAATAACCGCTCTTTTTCGGGACTTCCCCACTCTTTAGGCGAATACTGGGAACACACTTATGTTGACGCAGCTGAAGACAGGCAGAACGCCCCGGATGATAATGCAATCGACAAGATAGGAGCCATGCAGGCTTTTCTTTCGGGAGAAGAAGGATTAGATGCATTGAGCCAGGATGACTGGAAGGAAATAGGACGCCTGGTTAATTTTGAGGCCGAAGACCTTCCGATAGAAGATTTAAGCAGGATGATGAGCGTTATCGTAGAAAAAGGCGCCCTTAACTGATTATGCCGGAATTGAACGCATCTAAATCTGAATTGAACATGTTCGAATCAGGATTGAACACGCCGGAGCTTGAAGCCTTATACAAATCCTGCGTTCAGTGTCCCAGAAGGTGCAAGGCAGACAGAACGAAGGCGTCCGGGATATGTGGAGAAGGTGCGGGCGTTCGTATTGCCACCGCCTGCCTGCATTTCGGAGAGGAACCGCCTGTTACTGTCTTTGGCGGAAGCGGCACGATTTTCTTTACGGGCTGCACTTTGCGCTGTGCATTCTGCCAGAATTATCAGATTTCCCAGAAAGGAATGGGACGCGCTGTTGATTCTGCTGAATTTACAGATATTTGCCTTGCGCTCCAGAATGCGGGAGCCGAAAACATAAACCTTGTTACTCCAAGCCATCACATTCCGGTGATAGCAAAGTGCATCGCTGATGCAAAAATGGCCGGGCTTGCGGTTCCGGTTTGCTGGAATTCTTCGGGATATGAGTCAGCCGAAATGCTTTCACTATTAAAAGATCTCGTCGACATCTGGCTTCCTGACTTCAAGACGCTCGATTCAGATTTTTCCAGAAAAGTTTTTGCAGCCCCCGACTACCCGGATGCCGCAAAAGCTGCGCTTTTATGGATGCTCGAAAACTCACCGCTTGAAATAAAGAAAATTACAAAAAACGGCGAAACTAAAGAGAAAATTACAAGCGGCGTTATAATACGCCATCTTTTTATGCCGGGGCGGTTCGAGGATACCGCAGAAGTTTTAGGCTGGCTCAAGGAAAACGCTGATGGTCGTGCGATAATCTCGCTTATGAGCCAGTACACGCCGGTACCGTTTAAGGAATCAGGGCCTGACAGCGCAATCAGGCAGGCCGCGCTCAGTGCAATCGAAAACAGGCTTGTTTCCAGTACGGAAGACAGCGACATCCGCGACTTAATCGACGCATACGACTTTGATTATTTATTTTATCAGGATTTGTCGACCGACACTGACTGGCTTCCGGATTTTTCGAGGATACAGCCTTTTTCCAACAAGCTCGCGCGGCCGATATGGCATTACGGCCCGGGTCTGATAAAATAGGCGGATTTTACGCTGCCCGATTATTACTTTTGTTATATTTCAACCGATTGCGCACAAAAATAATTAAAGCATTTTTTTCCATATTGTGATATAATTTCAGAATGAATAATTCAAAAACATGCAATATGACGGGAACTTCGGTTCCTCTTGGTGCAATTGTTACAGAAGGAAATCCGGCGATCGGAGAATTTCCTTCACTTAAAAAATTTGCCCTTTTCTGCAAAAAATCAGGGCTCAAGATAATCCAGCTGCTTCCTGTAAACGACACGGGAACGCAGTCTTCACCTTACAGCGGACTTTCGGCTTTTGCGCTTCACCCGATTTACATTCAGATTTCAGCAATAAAAGAATTCAAGCCGCTTTACGAATCAGATAAAAATTTCAAGAACGAATACGACGCTTTCATTCAGGACAATCCGTACAAGACGCGTTACGACTATCAGAAAATTCTTAACGCAAAAAATTCGCTTTTGATGAAGCTCTACGAGTCAACGGAAACTGCAAGAAAGGCAGAACCTGAAAAGGCGCTTGCTGAATGGATCAAGGAAAATCCATGGATTCAAAATTACGCTGTATTCAAAAACTTAAAATGGAAATACATGCAGGCCAGTTGGAAAAGCTGGAAAAAATCGGACCAGACTCCGGGACTTTCAGAAATTGAAAAACGCTGGAACGATTCTTCACTTAAAAAGGAACACCTGTTTTACGCATGGGTTCAGATGCAGGCTGAAATTCAATTTAAGGATGCGGCCGACTTTGTAAAATCAAACGGCATTATATTGAAGGGCGACATGCCGATTATGATGAACGAAGATTCATGCGATGCGTGGGCTTTACCGGAATTCTTCAATCACGATTTACGGGCAGGCTCTCCTGTTGACGGCGAAAATCCGACCGGACAGAACTGGGGCTTTCCTACATACAACTGGAAAAACCTTAAGGCAAAAAATTATTCATGGTGGAAGGAGCGCCTTATTTGCGCTTCAAAATTTTACGGAGCATACAGGCTTGATCACATACTGGGCTTTTTCAGAATCTGGGCAATTCCGAGCCACGAGACGACTGCGCTTTTAGGACACTCAGAGCCGTGCGAGACAATTTCGCGCAAGGAGCTTGAAGAGCTTGGATTTGACAGCGGAAGAATCAACTGGTTAAGCCAGCCGCATATTCCGACGAGCGACATTGATTACTTTACATGGAATCACGATGCTTCCACAAAAATTCTTGAAACGCTCTGCACGCGCGTAGGAAATGAGGAGCTCTGGAATTTCAGCAAGAAAATAAAGGGCGACAAGGATATTTACGAAATGGATTTGTCGTCGCTTTGCTCAAGCGAAGCCGAGGGCGGAATAAAAGTAAAACTTGCCGGATACTGGACTGACCGCGCGCTCCTTGAAATCGAAAAGGACAAGTTTGTTCCAGTCTGGACATACGAGCGCTCATATCCGTGGGAGACGCTTTCGCAGGAAGAAAAAGACAAGCTAAAAAAACTGTTTGAAGAAAAAAATATCAGGCAGGATAAAAAATGGGAAAAGCAGGCGTCTGAAATTTTAAGCGCGCTTACTGAATGCGTAAGCATGACTGCATGCGGAGAAGACCTCGGCGTTAACCTTCCTTCAGTGCCGAAGGTTATGCAGGCAAAATCAATTCTTGGATTGCGCGTGCTCCGCTGGTGCCGCAAATGGAGCGAACAGGGGCAGCCGTATGTGCCGCTTTCTGATTACGATGAGCTTTCAATTACGACTACATCAGTTCACGATTCGCCGACGATGCGCCAGTGGTGGAATCAGGAAAAAGATTCTGCACGCGCCTTTTATGAATCGAATAAAAAATTTTTTGATTCACTTGGAATTGAAGAATCAGACTCGAATGAGTTCAATGAAAAGACAGCGTCTGCAATTTTGACTGCGGCAGCTTCTTCAAAAAGCGCATGGTGCGTTCATCCGATTCAGGATTACCTTTACCTTGATAAAAAATATTATCTTTCCGACGAGGCACAGGAGCGCATAAACATTCCGGGCGAAGTAACTGAATTCAACTGGACATACAGGATGCCATGCCCGATGGAAAAATTATCAGACGATAAATCAATTATAGAAAAAATAAAGGCGATCGCAGACGCGCACGACAGGGGGAATTAAAAAAATGCTTTTTGAAAAAAACATTTCTTACAATGAATTTCATGTAGGCCGCGATGTAAGGGATAAATGTAAATTTTCCGGAACGCTTTTTGCTTCAACCGGAAATGTAGTTATCGCCGACTTAAAGAACGTGCGCATTTTTGCTGAAAAATTAAATCAGCTTTTTGACAAGCTTGGAATGAGCGAAAAGAGAATCTCAGCAGGCCAGCTTAATGCGATGGGCTTGATTGACGAAATCCTTCACTATGTTTCGATGCTCTACCGCCGCGATAAGAATGCCTCTGCATTTACGGGGGCGCTTTCTTACCTCGATAAAAAATACGGAAAGAAAAAAATTGACGAGATGCTTCTTGCTTTTTCGAAGGAATTTCCGCCGGTTGCAGTTTATCGCGGCGAGCTTTCCGAAGAAGAGTATCTTTCTAAAACGGCGATTGATGAGGGAACAGGTCTTGAAAGAACAAACCGCGAGCAGACTTTTGAAGAGCTTATGCTGCTTCATCTTGCAAACGAAAATCCTGCGTTCAAGCCGTTCAGCATTCTGTTCAACGATTCAAAGCTTTCTAAAAATCCGCTTTATGCAGACGCATGGCTTGATACGATTTTGTATTTTAAAGACCAGCCGAAATTCGGGCCGTTCAACAATGACTTCATTTCATTTTTAAAGGAGCCTGTAAAATTCAGTCCTGAAAGCTTACGCGGTCAGCTTGAATATATCAAAAAGCACTGGCTTTACCTTATCGGCGAATTATTTTCAAAAAGACTGCTTGCCGGTCTGGACACAATTTCTGAAGAAGAAAAGGCGGCCTGGCACCCTACAAACGGCGGAAGTCCTGACATGCAGCCTTACAGCTTTGAAAACCTGATGAACGAATACGAGCGCTTCAGCCCGGATAAAGACTGGATGCCAAAGGTTGTGCTTATGGCAAAAACAGTTCTCGTATGGCTTTACCAGCTTACAAAAAAATACGGCCGCCCGATTGAACGGCTCGACCAGATTCCAGACGAAGAACTTGACGCATTACGCGATGAAGGCTTTACGGGCCTCTGGCTTATCGGGCTTTGGGAACGCAGCAACGCTTCAAAGAGAATCAAGCAGATTTGCGGAAACCCGGAAGCAGCTGCAAGCGCTTACAGCTTGATGGATTACAACATCGCAGGAAATCTCGGCGGATGGGAAGCTCTTGATAATTTACGGAGCCGCTTATGGAAGCGCGGCATCAGGCTTGCAAGCGACATGGTTCCAAACCACACGGGAATGGACGCGCGCTGGGTTGTAGAAAAGCCTGACCTGTTCGTACAGCGGCGTGACAATCCTTTCCCGCAGTATTCATACAATGGCGAAAATCTTTCGCACGACAGCCGCGTCAGTGTTTATCTTGAAGACCATTATTATTCAAAGAATGACTGCGCAGTTGTTTTTAAGCGCGTTGATAATTATACCGGAGACACGCGCTATATCTACCACGGAAACGACGGTACGGGAATGCCGTGGAACGATACGGCGCAGATTGACTTTTTAAATCCCGAAGCGCGTGAAGCAGTCATTCAGGAAATCCTTCATGTTGCACAAAACTTTCCGATTATCAGATTTGACGCGGCGATGGTTCTTGCAAAAAAGCATATACGCCGCCTCTGGTATCCGGAACCGGGTCACGGTGGAGATATCGCGACACGCAGCGAGACCGGTCTTTCTACGCAGCAGTTTAACGACGCGATTCCGAATGAATTCTGGCGCGAGGTTGTAGACAGGGTTGCACGCGAAGTCCCGGACACGCTGCTTCTGGCAGAGGCGTTCTGGATGATGGAAGGATATTTCGTGCGCACGCTCGGAATGCACCGCGTTTACAATTCCGCGTTCATGAACATGCTCAAAAAAGAAGAGAACCAGAAATACCGCGACACCGTTAAGAACACGATTAAATTTGATCCGCAGGTTTTGAAGCGGTACGTAAACTTCATGAACAATCCTGATGAAGAGACCGCGGTGGCGCAGTTCGGTAAAGGCGACAAATATTTCGGCGTGTGCACGCTGATGATTACGATGCCGGGACTTCCGATGTTCGGACACGGTCAGATTGAGGGCTTTGAAGAAAAATACGGAATGGAATATACGCGCGCCTACAGGGATGAAAAGCCGGACATGGATTTATTCTACAGGCATCAGCACGATATTTTCCCGCTTATGAAAAAGCGATATCTTTTTGCAGGCGTGGAAGACTTTTTGTTCTACGATGTCTGGGATAACGGCCGCGTAAACGAAAATATTTTTGCATATTCAAACAAGTGCGGCGATGAGCGTGCCGTTGTATTCTACAACAACAAGTATGAGCGCGCGTCAGGCTGGATCAAGCAGTCATGTGAATATGCCGTAAAAACCGGAAGCGGCGAAAAAGACATCACGATGTACACAAGAAGCATTGCAGAAGGTCTCGGACTTTCCGGCGAGGATGACAAGTACCTTATTTTCCGAGAGCATCATTCAGGCTTGTGGTATGTTCGTCAGTGCAGGAAAATCTGCGAGGGTGGACTTTTTATAAGCCTCAACGGATTTGAATATCAGGTAATGATGGACATCCAGCAGGTAAGCGATACGGCCGACAAAAAATGGAGTACGCTCTGCGACACATTGCAGGGACGCGGCTGCTACGACCTTGAAGTTGAATGGCAGGAAATTCATTACAAGAAGCTTTATGCCGCATTAAGTGAATTCATAACTCCTGAATTTATTCTTGAAAGCAAAAAGCTTTTTGAAGAAGAAACAAAGGAAGAAATTAAAAAGCTTTCTGATTCTGCAAAAGAAAAAGGAATTGCGTTCTATAAGACAGCAAGCGATTTTGCTGAAACTGAAAAGACCGATGCCGAAAAGCGCTTTGAAAAATTCCGCAAAACTTTTGCCGCCGCCGCTTTAATCTATCAGGCCGGAAAGAAAAAATCAGATGACGAAGATAAAAAGAAAAAGCGCGAAAAAACACCTGAGCTTTTCAAGGAGCTGGAGCCGCTTGAAAAAGAAGAAAAAATGCCTGACATTTCTGAGCTTCTTAAAAAAGCGGCAAAAGCAGGCAATCAGGAAAACTTTATTTATGCGGGAATCAAGCAGGGCTTACAGGCAGCTGAATGCATCGCAGTAACGGCGGCCGCACTCGCGCTAGATGAGCCTTCAAATGCATTTACATGGTCGCTTGCAAGAAAGTTTACCGAATACATGCAGAGCGCCGGAATACAAATCCAGAATCAGCGCGGAATCCTCGAGCGAAGCTTTGCGCTTTTACAATGCGCCCGTCTTGCCACAGATTCTGCAAAAGCAAAAAAATCTGCATACGAGGTTCTGTCACTTATATGCGAAAGCCCCTATGCGTACATGCTTTCGGGCGCAAATTACTTTGACGGAATAAAATGGTTTAACAAGGAAAAGGCAGATTCCGCGCTTTACTATGTTGCGGTTAACATGCTGCTTTCAAAAGCCGGCGCTACAGGGGCAAGTGCAGAAGGCGCGCTCGCTTTCTATCAGCTCCTTGCAAAAGCAAAGGACAAGGCTGAATACAAGTGCGCTGATTTTATAAAACCGTTTGCACCAAAAAAGCCTGTTAAAAAGGCAGAAGCAAAAAAGGCATCAGGCACAGACAAAACAAAAAAAGCGGCAAAGACTGAAAAGCCTGCCGCCACAAAATCATCAAAGCCTAAATCTAAAAAGAAATAGACTCGATGATTTTCTGAACTCCTGCTTTATCGCTTACAAGAGGCTTGTCAAGCGGTACAGGAGTTTTTATTTTTTTAACGAACTGCGGAATCTCAATAGATTCGCCGATAACATGCTTTATAAAATCAGCTGAATACGCAGGATGGTCACGCATAACAAGAACCGTCGCGCCGCCCTCCTCGTCAGAAAGCTCCTGTTGTGAAAGGTACGCGGCATATGCCCTTGCAGTAGACCGGTCTGCATACAGGCCGTATTTTTTATACAGCTCCTTTGCAGCAGCTTCAGCAGCTTCTTCCGTAACCTTAGCCGTATAGACAAAGCTCTTCATCATCTCTGAATAATCTGCAAAGAAATCTTCAAGCCGCTCAAGGTTTGACGGATCAGCCGGGTCTGCAAAGCGGCGCTCCTCATATGGTACAACGGCATCTACGATTTCCGCCTGTCCGAGCGGATCTGCAGTAAGCGCCTGAGTTGCAGGAACTATAAAGCCGCTTACCGGAAGTGAAAGGCGCCAGCTGTAAAGGCCAGCCACAAGGTTACTGTAATTTCCCGGCGGAAGCGCGTAATAAATATCACCGTACACCTTATCCTTCAATCTTGAAAATGCAAAAGTATAGAAGAAAGCCTGAGGTAAAAGCCGGCCTATATTGGAAGTATTTGCTACAGTAAGGTTATATTTTTCAACAAGCTTTCTGTCACCAAAAATTTCGCGAACAATTTCGTGGCACTGATTTTCGTCTCCGTCAATTTCAACGGGATAAACATTTCCGCCGTTCCAGATAAAATCACTTTCGCTTATTCCAGAAACGCGTCCCTTTGGATAAAGAAGGACCGACCTCAGATTCTTTTTATCCCGAAGCTGCTCTGTAAGGATTGCGCCGTGCTCACCTGTCGTAACGTCAACAAAAATAGCCTTTTTATTTTCCATCTGCAAAATCGTTTCAAGACAGGAAGTAAGATACGAAACGCCAAAATCACGATGGCTTCCGGTCGGTCCGTGAAAAAGCTCGAGCGCATAAAGATTCTCGTCAAGTTTTTTGATGGCAGGCTCAAACGGGAAAGCGCGCGTTGCTATCGTTTCACAAATTATCGGGCTGTATTCATCATTAATGCAGGCACTCGTAAGGGCTCCGGCAATTGAAGAAAATGTTGTCTTTTCGTTTGTATATAAAATCCAGCGGCGGAGGTCAGCATTTCCGTCAGGAACATAAAGCCCGCCGTCTTCTGGCATACAGTCAATTATTACCTGTAAAAAATTTTTATCAACACTTTTATCTCTTGTACTTGTAAATCGCATACTTTCATTATAACACGCTTGTCAACAATTGCCAAATGGCGCGCTCCGTTTCAATTCAATGCCTGTTGTAAATATGCGAAAAAAAGCGTATTCTATTGAATGAAATGATTTATCTTAAAAAAGATTCAATTGAAGAAAACGAATTATTGGACCGCTTTGTCCGATACGCAAAAATATATTCACAAAGTTCTTCGGAAGCAGCCGATAAAGGTCAGACACCGTCCACGGAATGTCAGTGGGATTTTGCAAAAAAACTATGCGGTGAATTGAACTCACTTGGATTTTCAGGAGTAGAGCTTACAGACAGCTGCTACATTTACGCATTTACTCCTGCCACAAAAGGAAAAGAAAACATTCCGCCATTCTGTCTTCTTGCACACATGGATACAGTCGAAGAAGTCAGCGGGAAAAATGTAGCTCCGGACATAATCAAAAATTACGATGGAAAAATCATTGAATTAAAAAATGGTATTGTCCTTAATCCGGAAGAAATAAAGGCGCTTTCAATTTCAGCAGAAAAAAAAGAAACGATTATCACGACAGACGGCACTACGCTTTTAGGCGGAGACGACAAGGCAGGAATCGCAGCAATCGTAACTTCACTTCACTATCTCATTCAGCATCCTGAAATTGAGCATGGAAAAATTGAAGTAATATTTTCGCCTGATGAAGAAACAGGGCACGGTATGGACAAAGTTCCGCTTGAAAAAATTTCTTCCAAGTACGCATACACAGTTGACGGCGGACACGAAGGCGAACTTGAATACGAATGCTTCAATGCATATAAGTCAGACATAGTATTTTACGGAAAGGCAAGCCACACCGGAAACGCGCGAGAAAACAAAATGGTAAACGCAATCTCAATGGCTTCGGCGTTCATCCAATCTCTTCCGCATTGCGAGCGTCCCGAAACAACAGACGGCTACGACGGCTTTTATGCGCCATTGTCATTTAACGGTTCAATGGAAGCAGCAACAGTTACGCTGTTTCTCCGCGATTTTACAAAAGAGGGCATGGAGAAACGCAAGTCAACTGTAGAACGCCTCGCCGAAGCCGCCGCGCTTTCGTACAACGGTAAGTGCACTGTAACCCATCAACAGCAGTACCTTAACATGCGCGAAAAAATTGACGAATCGCCTTATGTAAAGGACATCCTGATTAAAGCGTACAGAGAGGCGGAAGTAACTCCGATATTCAATCCGATACGCGGCGGCACGGATGGGTCACGACTTACTGAATTCGGAATTCCGTGCCCGAATATTTTTACAGGCGCGCATAATTATCATTCACAACGGGAATGGGTATCGCTTGATCAGATGAGAAAAGCATCAGACATAATAATTCACATTGCAGAAATAACGGCAAACCAACAGGAGAAAAAATCATGAAGCAATATTTAATTGAAGGCGGATTTCCGATTAAAGGAAAAATTTCTGCCTGCGGAAATAAAAACGCAGCCCTCCCCTGCATTGCGGCAACACTTCTTACCGGCGACGAGGTTACGCTCAGAAACATTCCTGAAATTGAAGACACAGGCGTAATGTTCAAGATTCTTGAGTCGCTCGGAGCAACAGTAAAAAAAATTGAAGAGCATGTCTGGTCTGTAAAAGCAGAAAATGTTACGACTAATTTAATTCCGGCTGAGCTTTCAAAAAAAATCCGCGCATCAATTTTGTTTGCAGGTCCTCTCATTGCGCGTGTCGGAAAGGCGAGCATGATGCCGCCGGGAGGAGACGTAATCGGACGCCGCCGCCTTGATACGCACTTTCTTGCACTGACAGAGCTTGGAGCAAGAGTTGACATTGACGGTAAATTTGATTTTATTGCAAACAAGCTTGTTGGCGATGACATATTCCTTGACGAAGCTTCCGTTACTGCAACTGAAAACGCCCTTATGGCGGCGGTTTTAGCGGAAGGCAAAACGACTATTACAAACGCAGCGAGCGAGCCGCATGTTCAGGATTTGTGCAACATGCTCAATTCGATGGGCGCAAAAATTACGGGAACCGGTTCAAATATTCTTACAATCGAAGGCGTAAAGAAACTGCACGGAACTGATTTTACAATCGGGCCTGACTATATGGAAATCGGTTCGTTTATCGGTCTTGCGGCCGCCACAAAGGGCTCGGTAATAATCGACAATATCAATCCGCCTGACATGCGTCCTTTAAGGATTGCGTTCGGAAAGCTCGGCATCAGATGGACAATCACAGGAAACCAGCTTGAGGTTCCGATCGGTCAGGAGATGAAGGTAAACACGGATTTGGGCGGCATGATTCCAAAGATTGACGATTCTCCGTGGCCTGGATTTCCGCCGGATTTAACAAGCATCATGACTGTAGTTGCAACTCAGGTTGACGGTAACGTCCTGATTTTTGAAAAAATGTTTGAATCGAGAATGTTCTTTGTGGACAAGCTTATAAGCATGGGCGCCCGCATTACTTTGTGCGACCCGCACCGCGCCGTTGTCTCAGGTCCGTGCGTCCTTCACGGCGACAAGCTTGTTTCTCCTGATGTCCGCGCAGGTATGGCAATGGTAATTGCAGCTCTTTCTGCACAGGGAGAAAGCGTCATAAGCAATGTTTACCAGATTGAGCGCGGCTACGAAAATCTTGTGGCGCGGCTTAAGGGATTGGGAGCCCACATTACCTGTATCGACCAGCAGTGATTTTTTGCTGCAAGTCTGATTTCAAGGCGCTTCTCTAGTCACCTTTTCTTGAAAGGAACACAACGCAGACTGCAATTAATATGAAAATATAAATTGCAGCTCCTACAAAAAGCGCCCAGGTAATTCCGGCCGCTGCAAGGAAAATATAATCGAACAGCTTTATAATGTATTCACAGAATTCCACGATAAAATAGAAAATCACATTTAAGATCGGCAGCACGAAAATCCACACAAATTTAAAAATCGAATTTGCCTTCAATCTGTAATTCCATGCAACAGAAGCAATGAACACAAGGGAAATCAGGACGATGCACGGATAAAAAATCTTGAACAATGACGCTTCGGCAAAAACTTCCTGTGAAAAACCATATTGATTTGCAATGCGCGACATTTTATGAAGTGCAAAGGGATTCATTGATTCAGTTCCATGACACGCCTTAACTACAAGAGAAAAATCCTCATATGGCATTGCAAGGAAAGTCTGATTCTTTTCCTCGCCAATAAAATTTCCCCTGAATTTATAAACCGGAACGCTCCGTTCATTCTGCTTATCCCGGTCTACGGCGCAAAGCATGATGGAAGGAATTATTAATTTTTTTCCGCCGCGAAGATCAATTCCTAATTTTATCCTGTCTTCCTTTGACAGGTTCGATGTGTCAAACGCACTCATTTTTGCATATGACGCAGAAACAGACTGAAAGAACTGACCTGTTTTGTCAAATGAATTTATTTTTAAATCCCTGAGGTATTTTACAAGGCCGCCGTTTCCTTCAACCTCCGTCACACCCTGAATTGTAATTACATCATAACTTCCGTCAGGATGACGGATAGAAAAATAAATATCGTTCCCGTCTTCAAAGCGGCTCTTATCGTAAGTTTCATCAACAAAAAAATAATCTTCCTTTACACGGCGGCTTGCTTCTTCCAGATAACGGACGACATCCGGATCCCGCGCATATTTCTGATTCTGAAGTTCAAGTGAACGGAAAATATAATACGCCTCAAGATTGTCTCCGGCATTAAGCTCCTTGTATCCCTGAAGCTTTTTTCTGAAAAACAGATTGTCTTCGCTGGACATCTCCGTCTGAGCCTGCATAAGCTTATTCCACGCTTCTGTTGCCGCAATGATTGCGTCTTCCCTGTTTGTGTCGCGCAGATCTGCAAGGCGTGAAGCCCTGGTAGCGTAATAATGCGCTCCAAAATAATCTTCCTTGTCAAACGCCTCTTTTGATTTCTGGAGAAGCTCATAAACCGTAAGCTTTGTGTCATCTTCCTTATAACGCGCCTGGTCCGCTTCAATTTCCTCAAGCGCAAGACGCTTTGCATTTTCTATTCTCTGTCCTTCAAGCTCTTCTGCCGCAAGCTCTGCGTTTCGTTTAAGCTCAGCGCTCGCCCTGTTTCCCGGCTCCATTGCAAGAACGCGAGAGGCATATTGCTGTGCAAGAACAGGCTCACCCATATTCAAATGCTGCTGTCCGAGCGAAAGACATTCTTCAACAAGAGCAGGCCGACGTTCAGCTTCAGTTTTATTTGAACTTGAAATTGGAATTAAAACCTGACGGGTAAGCGTAAGAAGAAAAGTCAGCGCAATTGCAAATATCATTATCTGCTGGAACAATGCAGAAATCGATGCCGAGAACCTGCTTCCCGAGCCTTCATCAAGGGAACCGAATCCAAGAGAGCAGCCTAAAAGGAAAGCCGTAAAAGTTATTGAAGGAATATACTTAAACAGAAATAAAAATGCGCCGTGCACTTTGTAAGAAGCGATTCCGTTTGTAACAATCGACGGAACGTAAGCTGAAAAAAATCCAAAACAAAAACAGGCAATGGAAGCAAATCCAAGATATATCAAAAATGCAGGCAAAATCTTCTTCATTTTCTTCTCCTAAAAAACCTATTCCTTGCTTGTGGCCTTTAATCCGGCAGAAAGAATTCCAACAAAAGTAAGCACCAGCACAAAGAAAATATTCAGTGCAACAAAAACATAATTTGAAAATCTTTCAAGGAACGGGAAAACATTTGTAAGCCTGAAAATAAGCGAATCAAAAATATTGTTGAATGCAAGGCAGTTTATTACAAGAATCAGGATCGTAACGATGATCACATAAAACGCATTTACAAGACGCCACACGCTGCATTCAATCAAACCGCTTACTGCGATAAAAGCAGCTATCATCGAAATAAACATCAGCCACGAAAAATAGCCTTGATTCCAGGATTCAAACGCCTTCTCTTCAATAAAACCAAGTAGCCTCATGCTGTGCTTTAGCATTACAGGAACTTCAAGTCCGTTCCCGATAATAGGATCAGCAAAATCTTTTTTAGTATCAGAATTTCCTATCTGCTTATCGTAAAACAAGTGAACTTTTTCAAGAGAATAAACGTGACTTGAAACATCATTTTCTTTTATTTCAATTCCGGACGCATACCCACGCGAATCAACTGAAGTAAAGTAATACACCGCATTGTCAATCTCGCGGAAAAATCCCGGGGAAAGCCGCCTTGCTTTTTTTTCTGAAAAAACATTCTGCGCCTTTGCTATTTCAAAAGAGGCAGGAACGGCGAATGTCCATGTAAGAAGCGAAATGACTGCAACCGTAATAATACCTGCAATTTTACTCTGCCTCGAATGGCGGATTAACATAAGGAAAAGGAACATCGGTATGAAAAGCGAACCGACCGGGAAGAAAACAAGCATTCCGTTCATCATTCCGCGGAAACTGAAAAGCGTGAGGGGCGTTCCGACAACAAAGGCCGTGGCAGCCTGATAAAGCATGATTACTGTTCCAAAAAACAAAGTTCCGACTATAACAAGCAGAATGTATGAAATTATTACAGAAATTATCGTTTTCATTTTATTTTAGATTACCATTATTTTTATGTAAAAACAAGAAAAAATTATTTATATAGAAGAAAATAGCAGAAATTGAAAAACACCCGGATATTTTCCTATACAAATGCCGAATCCTCATAATAATTTATCGGCAAATAACACAATTTGCACAAGTTATCAACAGGCAGTTTTTGAAGAAATTTGAGTTTTACTGAAGAAATCTGTACGGCATATAATTATAATTATGTTTAGTGAAATTTCTTAGTATTTTATTTCTTTGTATTATATAGAATTAAAATATATTTTTTGAATTTCATTTTTTTTTGGTATTTTTTTTTGTTTTCTGGCACTTGACACGATTTTTTTAAATAATTTATGAACAATTTATCCACAGCGCCGGGTATTGCGTCTTGCCCAAACTTTTTGGCAAATCTGCCCGGCGCCACGAGAATGTATTTCGCTTCGCTTATACATTCTCTGTGTTGTTGGGGTTGACATATTGAGGGCGGGACTGTATATTGAACATATGAACATTTATTCATATGTTCAATATTTTTAACAAGCAGGAGATGCTGTATGCCTAAAAAAGCTAAGTCTCAGATTCCGGACGAGGATTCACTTTTTGATCTTGCGGAGCTGTTTAAGATTTTTGGTGATTCAACACGAATCAAAATTCTTTTTGCACTTCTTGATAAAGAAAGCGCCGTGAATGAAATTGCAGAAAAGCTTTCAATGACGCAGTCTGCAATAAGTCATCAGCTCAGAATTTTAAAAACAAACCGTCTTGTCAAATGCCGCAAGGAAGGAAAATCAAGCATTTATTCACTTGCAGATTCACATGTCACTTCAATATTAAATCAGGGCATCGAACATATAGGAGAATAGAATGAGTACAGAACACCATGAACACGAGCACAATCACCAACATGAACATAACGAATGCAGCTGTGAGCACGAACACAATCACGAGCATGAGCATCACCATCACCACGAGCATCATCATGAACACGACGAAATAGAAATCGGCTGTTCCTGCGGCTGCTGCCATCACGATGATGATGACGACGATGAAGAAGATGAAATCACTTTAAAGGACATTTTGATTTCGGGCATTTTATTCGCCCTTGCACTTATCATAAAAAACATACCGCCTGTAAAAAACCTTACTTTCCAAATTAAAGGCATTTCTGTGGCACAGGCACTTCCGCTTTTACTCTGCTTTGCCTCATACTTAATCTGCGGACTGAACGTAATCAAAACCGCCGTAAAAAGCATTTTGCACGGACAAATTTTTAATGAACAGTTTCTCATGGCTGTAGCTTCAATCGGCGCAATCTGTATCGGCGAATATCCTGAAGCAGTTGCCGTCATGCTCTTCTATCAGGTCGGCGAGTACTTTCAGGACTATGCCGTAGGAAAATCAAAGGCATCTATAAAAAGCCTTCTCAACCTCAGACCTGACAAGGCAGTTGTAATACATGACGGAAAGCAGCTTGAAGTTCATGCAGAAGACGTGAATATTGATGAATTGATTTTTGTAAAACCGGGCGAGCGCATTCCGCTTGACGGAATCATTACGGAAGGAAAATCATTTGCCGATACATCAGCGCTTACAGGTGAAAGCGTTCCGCGCGAAATATTTGAAGGCTGCGAAGTTCTTGCAGGCTTTATCAATCAGACAGGCGCGCTTACAGTAAAAGTAACAAAAAGATTTTCAGAAAGTTCAGTTTCAAGGATTCTGGAGCTTGTTCAGCATGCATCAACAAAAAAAGCGCGCACGGAAAAATTCATTACGCGGTTTGCAAAAATATACACTCCACTCGTATGCTTCGCAGCCGTACTTGTTGCAATCACGCCGCCAATATTTACAGGCGCCGGCTGGGAAGAATGGATTACCCGTGCGCTTATGTTCCTTGTTGTTTCCTGCCCTTGTGCACTTGTAATTTCAGTGCCGCTCAGTTTCTTTGGCGGAATAGGAGCTGCTTCCCGAAACGGAATCCTTATAAAAGGTTCAAATTACCTTGAGCTTCTTTCAAAGGCGCGCACGGGTGTATTCGATAAAACCGGTACCCTGACAAAAGGCGTTTTTGTCGTAACTGACATTCATCCGGCAGAAAATATTACAAGGGAAGAATTAATTGCGGCTGCAACCCATGCAGAAAAATATTCGATGCATCCGATTTCCAAATCACTTAAGGCCGCACACAGCTGTCCGCTCTGCGATACAGTCGAATTAAAGAATGTTCACGAAATAAGCGGACACGGCATCTCAGTCGTAATCGACGGAAAAACAATTCTTGCCGGAAACATGAAGCTTATGCAGGAACAAAAGGTTACCGGAATAATTCCGTGCGGCCATACAGATTCAGGAACTGTAGTGCATGTGGCAATCGACGGAAAATATTCCGGCCACATTCTGATATCCGACAAAGTAAAGGAAGACTCTGCCAAGGCAATCGCGGGCCTTAAAAAACTTGGAATAAAGAAAACCGTAATGCTTACAGGAGACTCAAAGGACACCGCAGATTCAGTAGCAAAGATGCTCGGAATAGATGAAGTCCATTCAGAACTCCTGCCGCAGGATAAAGTAAGCGTCATCGAATCTATTTCAAAAAACGGCCCGCTCTTTTTTGCGGGAGACGGAATAAACGATGCGCCTGTCCTTGCGAGCGCCGACATCGGTATCGCAATGGGCTCTCTTGGAAGTGATGCCGCCATCGAAGCCGCCGATGTTGTAATAATGACAGACGAGCCCTCAAAAATTAATACCGGCATAAAAATCGCGCGGCGCACCATGAATGTTGCACGCCAGAACATCATCTTTGCCCTGGGGGTAAAGATTCTGATTATGATTCTGGCGGCTTCCGGCATTGCAAATATGTGGACTGCTGTTTTTGGCGATGTCGGCGTTGCATTCCTCGCCGTAATGAATTCTTTAAGGCTTGTTATTTCAAACGGTACAACCGGTAAAAAAAATAATAAATAAAAGATAGCAAAGACAAAAAAAAGCTGCCCGATTGAACTTTCAATTGGACAGCTTTTTTTATAACCAACTTTACTCGCTTACAAATTAGATTCCGATAAAGTGTGATTCAACTTTTTCGTGAACATAATCAATAAACTCATCAAGCTTGAATGTACGCTGCTGAAGTCCGCTTGAGAAACGGAAACGAACAGTAACAGTTCCTTCCTCTTTTTCTTTCTGGCCGACAACAAGAATATATGGTGTTCTGTGCTCCATTGAAATTGCCTTGATTTTTGATTTCATGTTGTCAGTATCAAGATATGCGTTTGAACGGATGTCAGCTGCAACAAGCGCATCATTTACCTGACGCGCATAATCATCAAATTCATTTGAAACAGGAACGACTGCTGCCTGCTCGAATGCAAGCCATGTCGGGAATGCGCCTGCAAAGTTTTCGATAAGGATTCCAAGGAAGCGTTCAAAGCTGCCGAGAACCGCACGGTGAAGCATTACAGGATGGTGCTTCTGATTGTCAGCACCGATATATGTTGCATCGAGGCGCTCTGCACTTGGAAGCTGGTAGTCTACCTGAATTGTTCCGCACTGCCATTCGCGTCCAAGTGTATCGTACAATTTGAATTCAAGCTTAGGTCCGTAGAATGCACCTTCACCCGGCTGAATTTCATATTCAAGTCCGGCTTCGTGACATGCATCAGACAAAGCTTTTTCCGCGCGCTGCCATGTTTCAAGATCGCCTACATGATCTTCAGGCATTGTACTGAATTTTACAACAAGGTCATCAAAACCAAAGTCGTGATAAATATTTTTAAGAAGCTTACAGAACTTTGCAACTTCAGAACCAATCTGCTCTTCAGTACAGAGAATATGAGCATCATCCTGAACAAAGCCGCGCACGCGCATGATTCCGTGCAATGTTCCGCTCGGCTCGTTTCTTACATCATGACCGAATTCTGCAAGACGAAGCGGAAGGTCTTTATACGAACGCTGCTTTGATTTGAAAATCTCAAGTGCACCCGGACAGTTCATCGGCTTGATTGCAAAAAGACGCTTTTCACTTTCTGTAATGAACATATTCTTCTGGTAGTGTCCCCAGTGTCCTGAACGCTCCCACAAAGTGCGCGGCATAATTGCAGGTGTATTTACTTCAAGATAACCATCGCGGCGAACCATCTTGCGCATGTAATCCTGCATTACAGTATAAATCGTCCATCCGTTCGGATGCCAGAAAATCTGTCCCGGGTCTTCAGCATCAAGGTGGAACAAATCCATTTCAACGCCGAGCTTTCTGTGATCACGCTTTTCTGCTTCTTCGAGCATCTTAAGGTAATCCTTCAAATCGTTCGGCTTTGCAAAAGCAACCGCATAAATTCTTGTAAGCGTTTCGCGGTTTGAATCACCACGCCAGTATGCGCCTGCAATTTTTGTAAGTTTGAATGCCTGTCCGTTTATTTCTTTTGTATTTGCAACATGAGGACCGCGGCACAAATCAATATAGCCGTCCTGTTCATATGTAGTAATCGTTGCATCATCAGGCAAGTCATTTATCAGCTCGACCTTATATTTTTCATCTTTGAAAATCTCAAGAGCTTCTGTCTTTGAAACTTCCTTGCGCACAAAATCATGGTTTCCTGCAAGAATGCGGCGCATTTCCTTTTCAACTGCAGGCAAATCAGTATCAGAAAACTTTACATCTTTAGGAAATTCAAAATCATAATAAAATCCGTTTTCAATTGCCGGACCAATAGCAATCTTTGTTCCTGGATAGAGATGCTTTACGGCCTCTGCCATTACATGAGCGCAACTGTGGCGCATAGTCTGAAGTTTTTCATCAACAGCCATTGTTTCACCTTTTTTTTGTTTGTGTGATATAACAATCACTAAGTTAATCACCCTTAAAGAGTATCGCAAAATAGAATACATACAATAGAAGATAATGTCAATTATTCAGTACCGCAAATTTGAAAATGATTATCAATTTGACTCACAATCTGCTTCACTTCACTTTAAAAAAATTAAAGATTTTGGAGATTTCCTATAGTCATACTGTAAAATTGAAGCTATAATGAGATATATGAAAAGAGTTACTTCAGTATGCTTAAGCTCTACAGTTCAGAGAACCGTATCATTTAAAAATTTCATTCTTGGCAAAGTAAACCGTTCTGATAAATACGGAATCTGGGCTTCAGGAAAAGCAATCAATGCAGCACGCGTTTTGAATCAGCTTGAAAAGGGTTCAGTCCGGATTGTCTGCCCGTTAGGTCAGGAAGATAACGTCCGCTTTATGAAGCTTGCACAGAAAGACAGCCTTGAAGTAAGCTCAGTCCTTATTCCGGGAAACACACGCGAATGCTGGACAGTGCTCGACAAGACAGCCGGCTCGACTACGGAACTTGTTGTAAGTGAGCCTGTAAGCGCAAAAATAACTGACGACAAAGTAACTGATTTACTCGATGCCGTAAGCGAAAGCATTTCTGATTCTGAAGCCCTTCTTGTTGCCGGAAGCCGTCCTGAAATCTGGCCTGATGACATGGCACTCAGAATCTGCCAGCTTGCAAAGGATTCCGGAAAAATCATTATGGTTGATTTCTGGGGTGCTGATTTAAAAAAGCTTTTAAAGACATGCGTTCCTTCGATCGTAAAAATAAATGAAGAAGAATTTACCGGAACATTCGGCGGAAAGCCTGGCGTTTCAGGATTAAAGGAAACTTTACTTTCAACTGCAAAAAAACACGACACCATCTTTATCGTAACCCGTGGTGACAAATCAACTTTTGCCGCTTATCAGGGAAAGCTTTACGAGTGTGATGCCGAAAAAAATCTTTCTATAGTAAACACGACTGCCTGCGGTGATGCCTTTGCAGCCGGCTTTCTGTATGAGTACCTTGCTTCAAAGGACATCAAAGCCGCTCTCGAAAAAGGCACCTGGTGCGCAAGCCGCAATGCCGAAAACGAGTGCCCTGGCTCGATTAAATAAAATACGAAAAGACCTGTAAAAAAAAGTCAGTACGATTTAAAACTATATGCTATAGTATAGATATGGTGAGTTCAAAAAAGTCTTTGTCTGAACGAGACATAATTACAAAATATATTCTCCCTGCAATTGAAGCTTCTGGTTGAGATAAGCAGACTCAAATCAGAGAGGAAGTTTCTTTTACTGCCGGTCGTATTTTTGTCAAAGGTAAAAAAACAAAGCGTGGCGAAAAGAAACGTGCAGACATAATCATTTTCCAACTCCAGCAGAACTTTGGGAATATTATAAAAAGTACAATGGTCTGGAAACACAGAATGCTGAAGAAACATCTCTTAGTTCATACTTCTTTGATGCAGAAGGTAGAACTCCACGCTACTATCAGCGAATTGCAATTAACAGAACTGTAGAAGCAATTGCCCGTGGTCAGAATAGAATTCTTCTTGTTATGGCAACAGGAACTGGTAAAACATATACTGCATTCCAGATTATTTATCGTCTTTGGAAATCTGGTTGTAAAAAGAGAATCCTTTATCTTGCAGATAGAACCAATCTTATTACTCAAACTAAGAAAGGTGATTTTAAACATTTCAAAGATAAGCTCACAATCGTAAAGAACAAAAAAATCGACAAGGCCTACGAAATCTATCTTGCGCTTTATCAGGGACTTACAAACTATGATGAAGAAACTGATGTTTACAAACAGTTCAGCCCTGACTTTTTTGATTTGATTATTGTTGATGAGTGTCATCGCGGTTCTGTTGATGAAGATAAAGCCTGGCATAAAATCTTAAGTTACTTTAGTTCTGCAACACAGATTGGTATGACGGCAACTCCAAAAGAAACAAAAACTCTTTCGAACATAGAATATTTTGGT
>CACYCX010000139.1 GCA_902772975.1 uncultured Spirochaetaceae bacterium | reverse complement strand
GGACAGTTTTGACATTCAGATAAACTTGAATGACAGGGAACAGTTTGTTCTTATTCCGGGCGGAAAAAAATTCGTGCGCCTTGATTTGATAAAAGAAGAACCGTTTTCTCAAGGCACAATCGATGAAGAAGCAAATCCTTCAGCTGGAAAAAATTCGGTATTGTGCTATTCAGAAATGCTTGAAATTCCGCAGGGAAATAATTCACTTCTTTCCTTAAGACCCGGGGAAAAATTCAGGATGTCTCCGGCAATGAAGCTATCTGGAACAACAGAACTTTTGAAAAAACACTACAACGAGCATAGGCAGTCGTTCTATTAAAAAAAACAAAACTTGGAATCGGAGTTAAAAAAATGCCATCAAAAAAAATAATTTTCCTTTTGAATCTGCACCATCCGTATATTAAGCAGCCGGATAGCGAGGGAAAAGTTTCCTCCCCGGAATGCTCACTTCTTTTTGAGGATATTTCTTCAATTTATGTTCCGCTTCTTCAAAAGCTTGAGCAGATGAAATCAGATGGCGTAAAATTTAAAATCGCGATGGTGTTCTCTGCCCCGCTTTGCACTCTCCTTACAGATAAAGAAGTTTGTGCCCAATACGAGCAGTATCTTGATTCACTTATTGAGCTGGGAAAAAAAGAAGTAAAGCGCACCAAAAAAGATATTGAACTTAACAGGAATGCCAGGGAAAATCTTGAACGCGTTACGGAAATAAAGAGACTCTTCTTTGAAGTATACAGCGGCAACATAATAAAGCATTTTGCAAAGCTGGCAAAGGAAGGCTATATTGAACTTCTTGCAACGGCAGCTTCTTACGCTTTCCTTCCGCATTACGCAGATTTGACTGAAATCCTTAACGCTCAGATTGAAGCAGGCCTCTGCACGGTGCGCGCCTTTTTCGGAATCAGGCCAGAAGGCTTTTTCCTTCCGGAAATGGGCTATGTTCCGGGAATTGAGAATGTATTAAAATCATACGGCGTTGCCTACACTCTTCTTCCTTCTCAGAGCTTTTTGTTCTCAAGCACGACGCCTTCCAACGGAATCTTTACGCCGGCGCGCACAATGAATTCGCTTTCGATATTCGCAGCCGAGCAAATCAAAACAGATTACGCAATGCGTTCCGTTTATAAAAATCAGGGCAAGGATATTTCCTGGGAGCTTAAAAATCATGATTTGCTTCCGTTTATCGAGGAAGGAGAACCACGAAGAAAATCTTCCTTCTGCTACTGGAACAACATTTCGCGCGATGACAATTTTGATGATGAAGGCGCAATCGAATATAACTCAGAAGAAAGCGCCGCTCAGGTAAAAGAGGACGCCGCTGATTTCTTTGAAACGAAAAAAGCTCTTCTTGAAAAAGCCGCTCAGGTTCTGCCTGATACAGACGTTTCTTACACATGCGTATTTGACATTGCCGATATGGCGCACGAATGGGCAGAAGCTGTTGATTTTATTACTGAAACAATCCGCCTTGCTTCTTCCACTGAAAATAATGAAAATGAAGAGCAGGAAGCTTCAGAATCAATCCAGATTGCAACATTCACCGAATGCCTTCTGTCTAAAAAGCCGCTTCAGAAAATCAATCCATATCCGGCGGCATTCTCCGGCGCAGGCTACGGCGAAAACTACATATCAAGCCGCAACGAATGGATGATCCGCTATTTACGGAAAGCGGCAGAAAGAATTGTCGAGCTCGCTGACAGATTCCCGAATGACACAGGCTTAAAGGCACGCCTTTTGAATCTAGGAAGCCGCGAATTTTTTATAGCAAGCGATTCATCATGGGCAAAAATGATCGGCGAAAATAATTACTCAGATTATGCCGAAAAGATATTCAAGGAATGCATCGTCGCCTTCTCAATGGTATTTGATTCACTCGGTTCAAATACAGTAAGCACGGAATGGCTTTGTAACCTTGAAAAAAAGCATGCGATTTTCCCGTGGATGAACTACAGGATTTTCAGTCCAAAAAAATAATTTTTACTCTGAAAAACAATCTCGCCACAAATTTTTTTTACTTGCGGTCAAGGCTCTGCATGTTGATTACGCGATTATAAAGCTTCTGCGAATTTTCTACAGCCTTAATCCAGTTCCGGGCCGGATCAAAACCGCGGTCAATCGAAAGCGCACTTTCCCAATAGCTTACCGCAGCATCAAGATTTCCCTTTGCATACTCATCAAGGCCGGCAGTATACAGCTTATCAACCTGCTCCTCCTTAAGCTTGCGTCCCTGATCGCCTAAATTAACGCGCGCGCTTAAGCTGAAATGGTTAATCGGATTTATCGAAGAAGTCAGATCAAATGTATAATTCAAATCAACAACAAACTTCCTTACCTTAAACTCAGTCCCCATCGAGATGCGCGGGTTTGCGCCCTTAATCCTGAATCCGGCAAGCACTTCAAAAAATTCAGTTACCTCGACTTCAACTCCCGCCCCGGCTGACCACAAGCCTGATTTTTCAAATTCCTTAAAATTCAAGGGCTGCCTGAATTCTGTAGTTAGAGTTACGGCGGGAATAAATTTATAAGAGACACCCGCGCTTAAATATGTCGGTAAAGGGTCATCGACCACGATACCGCGCGCGCTTTCAAAACCGGTATACGAAACGCCGGCATTCATAAGGCTTAGCCCAAAGCGCAAATTTGAATCCCTCGAAGAAAATAATTTTCCTGCATTAAACCTTAAAAGAATTCCCAGATCGCCCATAATTGCGGCCGCAGACTGGGAAAGACCGCTTTTTTCGATTATTGCGTCAGTTACATTGTCAGTATAATCAGGAATGCTCCGCCAGCCGCCCTTCAAATTTGCGCCGACCGCAAGTCCCTTAAAATAATAGCCCCTGAAAAAATTGTATGAAACATTGAGCGTTCCGGTAGTTTCGCTGTAATAACCGCCTGCAACCCTCGAACCAAAAATATTGTATTCAGTAAATGGAACGTAAAAGCATTTTGCCTTCGCTCCAAAACCAAAATCACCAAGCCGCCATGTAGCAGCCAGAGACTCGATGTTGGAATCGCTGATCCACGAATTATGAAAAACGGCAACTTCAGAATTTTTTAGTACACAGCTTGCCGCAGGATTATAATCAAAAAAGCAGATGTCATCGGCAAGACCGGTAAACGCAAGCGCAAGGCTTTCATCACGGCCACCGCTTGGAATCGTAAGCGACTGAAATGAAGTCAGGCCTTCGTTAGGATCTACAAGCGACGAAAATGAATCTGCAAGGTTAGAGTGCGCCTCAACATAATCAAGACAGGTACCCTCAAAAGAGAAAATCAACATTGCAAAAGCCGCGGCGGCAATTAGCTTTACGCCACAACATTTTTTCAAAAACGTCATCGTTGTATAAGAATCCTATACCATATATAATATCAAAAATCTCTAAAAACTCAAGGACAGAGTTAAGATTTCATCAATTTCGTAAAAAACGAGAGATATTCTCTTAGAATTTCGGAGTTTTTCGCCCGATAATTAAGGCTGTTTTTATAAAATGCAGTTACAAAACGAGCAGTTTTTTTCTTATATAGGGGTCAAAAAAAACCGAAAATAAATAAGGCTGACTATCTTTGTTTTTCAGGGTGGAAGAAATTAAAAAAGCACTTTTACTTTTGATTTCAATTTTCTCGTTATATGCGCTTATTCCCGCAAAATTTTATGGGGAAGCTGTAACCGAGCATGAAGTCACTTTAAAACAAATTGATGAGCTGATTGCGCAGACAGACCTGGATACCGCCGTCTCGCTTCTTTCAAAATATATCGAGCAGCATCCGCATGATTTGGATAAGGCACAGAAGCGCATTGACAAAATAATGAAGGCCCGCAATTCTTACGCAGTTCTTGCAAACAAGCTCCTTGATGTCCTTGAGTCAGAGCCCGAAAATGCTGAAAAGCACCTTGAGATTATTAACCAGCTTGAAAACCTCGAAAAAAATCCGTCGGAAGAGCATCTTGCATTCATCAGGCAGGCAAAGGTTACAGCCCAGTTTGTTTACTACAATGCACAGTATTCAAAGCTTCTGGCTGATGGTGAAAAAGAAACGACCGGAAACAATTATGTAAAAGCTCTCAACAAAATTCACAACGGCTTTTACATGTATCGCGATGAATTTTATGAAAACAACAGTGCACAGGTAACTTCTCAGGCACAGGCACTCATTACGAGAATTGAAAAGGGAATTGAAAAATTTCAGGGGCTGCAGAATTCAATCAGCTCGGCATACTCAAATTTTGTTCAGGCCGTAAAATCAGGAAACTATCAGGAAAGCCAGAGCGCGTTTACAGCGTTCAAAAAAGAATGTGATTCACTTTCGGAAGTAAGGAACGATATCGTTAAGGCAGGAGTTTCACTTGAAGAACTTTTTGCAAAATTAAAAAAGCAGGATCCATCGCTTACAGACGCCTCATATCTTCCGTTCATTGCAGGCTTTACCTTCGGAAACAAATCAAGCAATTCAAGCGGAATCGTAGGAACAATTGATTCACAGCTTGAAGATTTTATCGAAAAGGCAAAACCTGTTTTAATCGGAACTATAAATTCAAAATCAAACGCATTCTGCAAAAGCTGCCCGGAACAGGATTTGTTTAACGAAAAGCTCGTTCCAGAAAAAAAGCTTCTTTCTGACATTTCTGATTTTGCAGTTTTGGGAAAAAGGCTTAACGGCCTTTACGGACTTTTAATTCAAAAGGACGGCTCGTTTGTTTCAGGCAAAAATACTGATTTTGAAAGCGGCATGGATTATATAAATAATCTTGCTTCTGAAACTAATTCTTCGCTTACAAATTTATCAGATTACAAAAGCATAAATTCTTCCGCACTTAAATTGCAGAAGCCTGAAAATTTACTTGCTTCACTCAGATCAAATAATCCTTATCCGGCTTCTCTTTCTGATTTTGTTACGCGGCTTGATGAGTGCAGGAAAAAGTCAGAAAGCGCTATCAATGCAGTCTGGTTTGTCTCTTACCAGAATCAAATTACGCTTGATAAGCAGGCAGAGCTTTACCGCAAAATAAATTATTCTATTGCAAGCTCCTCGATTAAACTTTCAAGTGAACTGTACAAGGCAAAATCTGAATACTACGCGCTTTCTGCAAAAGAAATCCAGAAAAGCCACGAAGGTCTTTACGAAATCGCACGGACTTTATCAGGCGGCATTACCGCAAGCACTCCTGCTTCACTCAACCCGAACGCGCTCGCTCCGGGCCGTTATCCGCAGGAAGCAATCGCCGCCGTACAGGAAGCGCAGAAAGGAATCACCAGCGACAGCGCG
>CACYCX010000138.1 GCA_902772975.1 uncultured Spirochaetaceae bacterium | reverse complement strand
TAAAAAATCAGCAGATACTTCTACCCCGTCCGGCGACGATGAAGAAATTGATTTGTCGGACTTTGGATTTGATGACGATGATTCAAACATCGGTATGACAAACGGTCCGAAAGATGCAATTTCTGAAAGTAAAACTGTAGTGGATTATGATATGAAGGTTTCTGTTGACGAAGGAGATGCGACAGTAAGCGTCGCCGATGTTGCCAGCGGTAACTTTGAGCATAAGGAGGAGGATAATCCTGTGGAAGAAGAAATTTCAGAAGCCGTTGTTTCTCAACAAGGCGCACCGGAAGCAGCCGCTCAGACTGTTTCGCCGGAAATGAGCGAAAAAGGAAAGGAAATTCTAGAACAAATCGTACACGAACTTTCCGCCTTAAAGGATGAGATTAAAAATATTAAGGCTGATTTTGCTGAATTAAAAACAAATCCTCCCAAAGAAACAGAAAAAAAGGAAGACACAGGCTTCTTTTCTGACGATGGCGAAGACGATACAATCGCACTTTCTGGTGATGAATTAAATAATATCCTCACGACAGCAGATTTTTCTACGGAAGAAGGAGCAAGCGCCGAACCGGAAATGACGCTTGATGAACCTGCTGCTTCTGATTCAGATATTGCTGAGCCGGAAATTCAGGAGCCTGTAATTGAAGAAACAGCTGTTGAAGAGCCGGTAATCGAAGAGACTGCTGTTGAGGAACCTGTCCTTGATTCTGAATCTCTGGGAGATTCTGAATCTCCGGCAATCGAAGAAGAAATCTCACTTGATTTTAATTCTGATTCACTTGAAGAGCCTGATATTTCATCTGTTGAAGTAACACCGGAAGATGTTGCAGATGATGACCTTTTTGCTGAGGAATCAGACCTTCCGGCTGAGATTTCAGTTCCAAAGCAGGAAGATGACGGCATTCTTGTTGATTCATCAACATCAGACTTTATGGATTCAGTAAAGAATACTGACGAGACAGTTGAAGACCACATGGACGACAACGCAATCGATGAATTCATGAAGGAAGACATTTCGATTTCTGATTCTCTTACAGAAGAAAAGATTGATTACCTTTCTGAGGATTCAGCAGACAATGCAGCAGCAGTTTCAGAAGGCGTTGATGTAGATGAAATTACTAACGACAACATCAACAACACCGAAGACGAGCTTTCTGATGTTGTAATCGGCGTAAACGACGACATCAACGCTGCGTTTGAGGAAGCTGAAAACGAAGAAGACAACATTCTTGAAACTGCGCTCCAGCAGAAGGAAGCTGGCGAGGAAGAAGCAGATCCGTTTGGTGACAGTGAGACTCTTTCTACAGAAGAGCTTGCGGCTGTTGCTAATTCAGGTAATACAGAAAACTCAGAAATTTCAGAAGCTTCAGAAGAAGATCCGTTTGGTGACAGCGAGACTCTTTCTACAGAAGAGCTTGCGGCAGTTGCCAATTCAGGAAATACAGAAAACTCAGAAATTTCAGAAGCTTCAGAAGCTTCAGAAGAAGATCCGTTTGGTGACAGCGAGACACTTTCTACAGAAGAGCTTGCAGCAGTTACGATTTCAGGAAATGCATCAGAAGCACCTGTAGAAGAAGCCGCCGATCCTGCTATCGAAGAGCATGTTGAAAATCTCGGTTCAAATACTCTCGAAAGCATCATGGACAATGAAGACAGGACAGAAGACATTCTTTCCGGCGGTCCGGTTTTTGAAGACGTTAACCTTGAATCTCAGGATGAAGTAGTTGATTCAGAAGAGCCTGTACTCGATGAAACTTCAGTTGACATCACTCCTCCGTCAATTGAAAGCACACCGGCTGCTTCTGCAAGTCAGATTTCACCGGAGCTTAAGGCCGAGGTTATTTCAGTCCTTTCTTACATGGACCAGCTTCTTGAAAATCTCCCTGAAGATAAGATTTCCGAATTTGCAAAATCAGAGCACTTTGTTACATACAAAAAACTTTTTGACGAACTCGGACTTTCGTAATGGGACTGTTAAGTCATATCGCAGGTAAAAGCTCGTTCGGTCAATGGGCTTTTGCCTCAGGCTTTGAGCATTGCGCACTTTTCTGTCCAGTACAGGAAATGATGGCAATTAAAAAAGCATACAGGACAGACGCTGTTACGGCAGCGTCTTCTGTTTCTACAAAGGACTTCTGGAAAGGAAGCCTTCCAGAAAACGGCTGGAATTATTTTCTGCGCGAAGATTCCGGCGAACAAAAACAATACTTTTCAAACTTCCTTCAATTTTTTTCACCTGACTGGAAAGACAGGATAAACGCAGTCGCCTTCATAAAGATTCCGTGCGCAAGAGATTTTATAGTTTTCATGCTTTTTTCCGAAAAAGAAATTTCACTTCCAATTAACGAAAACGCTTTTTTAGATAAGCTTTCCGCTTTTGCTTTTGAAGATGAAGATTACTATTCTGACTATAAAAAATTGATTCCAGAATCAAAAGAGGCTTCACTTCCCTTTGCAACACTCAAGGCAACAGTTTTTGAATTTGACGCAACATCTTTTATTGAAGAACTTCTTTCTTCATGCAAGCTTTCAGAACCGGAATTAAAATCAGTAATCGAAAATGCCGTTTATGAACAGATCATTTTTTATTTAAGCCGCGCTTTTATTTTCCCGAATCATATTTTTTTGTCAGAAAATAAAAAAATTAAAATCGCATTATTTACAAACGAAAGCTTTAGCCTTGATTTATTAAAATCAGAGCTGAGCATTATACTAAAAGAAATATCGGGAACAAACAGAAGTAAATTTATCGTCAATGCTTCAGGGAAAGCTTCAAGCCTTAAGGAATTAAATTCCTTTTTTGCAAATTGATAATCAGGATGTGAGGAGTGCAAAATGGAATTTTTTGAGGCAAAAAACAATAGCATAACTTGTAAGCACAATGGCGTTTTCCTTCATTCTTCATATAATCCGGAAGCAGAAGCGGAACGGTTCGTATCTTCACTTGAAATAAATTTTAAACCGAAGGCTGTAATAATAATTGGGCCTGCTCTATCTTACTGCCTGCAATTTTTAAGGAAAAAATTTCCTCAGGCAAAAATCGGTGCAATAAGGCTTTGCAGTTTTTTTGACGACAAAAACAAAGACTTTGATTTTGTCCTTTATGAAAACGCTGATCTTGAAAACGAGCTTTTTGATTTTCTTGGAGAAGAAACTATTCTTGCCGGCGCATTTTTTTCCTGGACTCCATCATCAAAAGTTTTTTCAGACGAGGATTTTTCTGTATGGAAAAAAATAAAGGCGGCTTCTGAAAAAGCAAGAAGCGTCCTTGCGACACGAGAATATTTTTCAAAGAAATGGTTTTTAAATAAAGTTCGATTTTTGATTCATGCAAAAAATTATTATTCAATTAAGAAAGCTTCCAAAAATATTCTCTTTACTTCTTCCGGTCCGTCATTAAACGACGCCATTCCTGTCATAAAAAAATACAGGAATTCTTTATTTGTAATTTCTCTTTCTTCATCGATAAGCGTGCTTATCCATAATAAAATCATTCCGGATTTGTGCATTTCGACAGACGGCGGCTGGTGGGCAAAAAAGCACCTTGAACCTCTATCACGGCCTGATATCACGATACCGCTGGCCGTGCCGCCTGAGGCAGCCGTTCCGTCTTGCCTCCTTAAGGACAAGCCGGTTTGTCCGCTTTGCTACGATGATGATTTGTTTTCGAAAGAGTTTTTTAATGCGCAGGGGATTCCGTACATAACTGCAAGGCGGAACGGCACTGTCAGCGGCACGGCCCTTGAGCTTTCCGATTCACTGACAGCCGCCAGGATATTTTTTGCAGGCCTTGATATGAACTGCAGCAAAAAGGCGTCGTCATTTCATTCCAAGCCCAACATGATTGACTTAATGGAAGAATCGAGCGATTACTTTTTACGCACAAAAGAAAAAAGAATTTCAAGCTCATGCGCGTCTTCAAGATCAGGTTCGATGGAAATTTACAAGGACTGGTTTAAAAGCATATCAAAAAATTATTCAGAAAAAGTTTTCCGCATAGAAGGAAAAAATAAATTTGATGAGAGGCTTGGAGAAATAAAGGACATTTCGATTTTTGATTTTGAAGAAATCTGCAAAAAAAATCCTGATAATTCAAAGCCTGAAATTTATAACACAAAAAAATCCTATGAAAAAGAAAATAAGAAAATAATGAAAGGGCTGCTTGAAAAATATTTTTCGGATGAAGGCTTTATCCATGAAATTTTTGCATGCGATTATGTTCTTCTTGAAAGGGAAACTGACAGCGCAAAAATTGAGGCAATAAAAAACCGTATTAATTCAAAAAAAGACGCGCTTTATAAAAAAGCCGGGAGCATTGCAAATTGATTTATAAAGAGACGATAATTGCAAAGGACGGAAGCACAGTTCCTGTATTCAATTCAGGAAAGACAATGCACTCAAAATACAATCCTGTCCGGGAAGCCTCTTCCTTTGCAGACGGAATATGCAATGAGCGGTTTGCAATAATTTTAGGGCTTGGAGGCGGATTTCACATCAAGGCCTTTCTTGAAAAAAATCCCGGCGCAAAAATTATCGTCGTAGAAAAATCAAAAGAAGACGCTGATTTTTTACTGGAACATATCCCGGAGCTTTCTTCATTTATTGAACAGAATAAAATCACAATATGCTTTTCAGAAAACATAGAACAAGTGATTTTAAATGAATATCTTCCGGCCTTTGACGGAGCCATAAATATTCTTCCGCACAGAATATGGAAAGACGAAATTACAGAAGGCTATGACAATATAATTTTTAAAATTAAAAATGCGCTTTCTCTTGTAAAAGCAGATTTTTCAGTTCAGGCACACTTTGGAAAGCTCTGGCAAAAAAATATTTTCAACAATTTAAAATTAATTGAAAAGTCGCGTCTGAATTTTAATAAAGCAGAGCGATATTCTGATTCAAAAAAAATAAAAATAGACACTTCAAAAACTGCGGCAATAATCGGGGCAGGTCCTTCAATCGACAGGAAGATTTCATGGTTAAAAGAGAACAGGTCTTCCCTCTACATAATCGCAACAGATACTGCCTACAGGATTCTTGTAAAATCCGGAATTATTACTGATGCCGCCGTTACGATTGATTCGCAGCCGGTTTCCTCAACTCACTTTATAGGGAAAAAGCCTTGTGGAACGCTCTTTATT
>CACYCX010000137.1 GCA_902772975.1 uncultured Spirochaetaceae bacterium | reverse complement strand
GTTGAAATTGACAAGACTTGCCATACTAACGTTGCTAACCTCCTGGTTGCTGGTGAAGCTTCTGGTGGTGTTCACGGTACAAACCGCTTGATGGGTAACTCACTCCTCGACGTAGTTGTATTCGGACGTGAAGCTGGAATCGAAGCTGGAAAGATGTTCAAGAACATCTCTCTCAGCGACAAGATGAACCTTGACCACGTTAAGGCATTCGAGAAAGAACGTGATGCAGCAGGAATTAAGGGAGACGCAATTTCTCCAAAGATTCTTCCTACATATCACCACGGAAATCCTGAGTTCGATAAGGAAATCCCAGGCGCTACTCTGTAATTACACGCGAGTTTGTAAGCAGTCGTAAGACTGCGTCAAACTCGGTAGTGAGCGTAGCGAACGGAGTAATCCTGAGTTCGATAAAGAGATCCCAGGTGCTACAAAATAATATGTTTTCAGACGGCCAGGCTGCGCCTGCCGTCTAAAACACAATGAACACGACACGGCCCATATGCCGTGCGTGTCAAACCAATTTCTAAATCGACAGTTTTCCTCACTTCCCCCATCTCACCTATTCATTACCATAAATTTTTGTCTTCATGTTATATTCCGCCGAGGGATTTTTTTCGCAATAGAACAGGCTTAAAAGATAATTTTTAAAAATCGGGTTTGCAAGTTTTTCGTCAATTAAAAGAAGCTCGACGATTCCGCGATCCAGTTCCATAAACCAGACTTCACCTAAAACAGTGTCGTCATATTTTGTTCCCTTGTAAATTTCTGCAATCTCCATCCTGTAAGAATCAGGCTTCAAAATCTGAGGATTGACAACTGAATTAGCCTTATATTTTTTTTCAATTTGATTATCAGCACAATACTCAAAACCTGAATACTCGTCCCTAAAACGAAGCGTGCATATATTACCTTTTGATGAAGACAGCTTCATCGACTTGATACGGTTATTTTCAAGCCAGGTTTGATGAGGTTCATCGTTAACATTTTTACTTTGATTAAAGCAATATTTTGTAAGTCCGTTAATTGCAAAAGGACCGATTGCCCATTTAGAAAGCGTAAAGCCAATCCATTCACCCTTCCCGTCACCTTTTACGCCTTCTACCCAGCCGTTATATGGATCGGTATCAAAGCTTGTCTCCGGAGCATAACCTGATTTCTTTTCAACCGGCTCCCACAAATCATCGTAATCCTTTACCTGATTATATGTGAACGAGCCGTTAAGGTATGAAGAACTTTTTATATCCGAAACAAAATTCTGTTTTGCAAAGTCCTTCTCAAAAAGCGGATAATACGGGGAATCTTCTCCATCAACGGTTTTCGTAAAAATAAAATATTCATCTGCCGCCGGCTTGTATTCATTAAAAATATAAAAGAGTCCGGCATACTCCTGCACAATCTTTTGCGGTTTAAGGCTCCCGTTTACGATATCCATATTCATATCAGTATTGACGACAAAGTTTTTAATATTCCCCTTCCATGTGCCGCCTGTTGAAATATCGTAATATGCCTTGTAATGAATGCTGTGCTTATATGATTTATCTGCAACTACGTCGTATGAAATTTTTACGGTTGAATGAACCGACGGCTTGAATTCAAGTTCATGATAAAAATGAAGGACTAAAAGTATCCTTTTTTCAGATTCAACTTTTGTGCTTTCAGATAATGTTACTTCAATTCCGACATTCTGAAGCGGAATGTTTTTTCCATCCTGAATAATTTTGCAGCCGGAATATGAATCCATAAGCCTGTCACCATAACGGCCATCCTGATATTTTCCGCTGGAATCATTACGGCTTTCCAGAACGCCATAACTTTTGAGTTCCTTAATGTAATCGGCATACTTTACTACGCGAAGTGTTTTATCTTTTGCCTGAATTTCGCTGAAAGGAATTCCCTGCTTAAACTCTTCGTCTTTTATGTAACGGTTCAAGGCAATCTGCCATACAGCTTTGTTTGAAATATAAGTGTAATACTGATCCGGGATTATCTGATTATTTTCTATCACATAAGGAATTTCGATAACGACCGGAAAGCTGCACGGAACCTTGACGCTTTCTTTTGTCGTATTTGCAAAATCAAAAATTGCCGTTGCACCATAGGGATCAAATGAAAGAACTTCGTTTTCAAGCGAAATTTTCTGATTGGGCTCTTTTACATAAATATTTCCATATGTCCACTCTTCCGGATAATATGAGCCGCCGTCATCAGAAAATGCATAAGCCGAAGCAAGAATAAAAGCTAAAATAAAAAATATCTTTTTCATGCTGTAATTATAAAATAAATCCATGAATATTGTAAATTACAAGGATTCTGAAATAAAAAAAGGGACTCCTTTTGGGAGCCCCTAAAAAAATAAGGTGATTTTTTCTATATTTATATGATTAGAAAGATGCCTCGATTACAAGTGGCACTGACCATGTAAACTGCTTAGATGCAGCTGAAGTCAAAGCGTCGTTCTTGTCGTTTGAGTAAAGAGCAGGCATAGCAACTCCGTATGCACCGCCTTCAAATCCGACAGAGATAGAGCCGTTTGTAAGAGCCTTTTTAACTCCAACGAGGAAAATCATCTGGTCGTTTTCTGTCCACTTGCGTGAACCTTCAGCAACTGAACCAGAAGCAACATACCACTGGTTTGCATAGCGTACATCACCAAGGAGTGTGATAGAGTTACCAAAGTCATATGATGCACCGGCTGCTACTGCAAAACCGAGATTGTCAGCATGTGTTACTTCGTTGTCAGAGTTTACATCTCCATTCCATACACCAAACTTAAGTCCAAGTCCGAACTGAACTGCAAGTGCATCAGAAATCTTATATGTACCACCAAGGTTAACCTGTGTTACATCAGCCTGTGTTGCAGAGTATGATGCTTCAGATGCCTTTGTAGGTTCAACAATCCAGAATGGATCTGTATCACCTGCATTTGTTCCCTTTGCAGGAAGAACAGCGCCTGCACCAGTTGCACCGCTTGCTTTTCCATCCCAGTAAACACCGTTCTTTGCTGCTACTGCATCTTTCTTTGTGTAAGAATAAACTTTAGCTGTCGGGATGTATGCACCAACTGTAAGGAAGAGTCCGTCAACTCCTGTAAAATCGAATGCCGGGTTGATGATTCCGTAGAATGTATCAGTCTTGTCAGCTTCGTTTTTATCTTTGTTCCACTTACCGTTCCAGTTAGAATCCTTTTCGCCAGATACGCGTGTAATCCACTGAGCGCGAACGGAACCGATGTTCTCGATATCGTAACCGATTCCGTAACGAGTATTGTTTGTTCCGTTAGAATAGCACTTGTACCATTCAGCTGAACTGTTGTTCATGTCAACTGCGGCTACTGCCCACAAACCACTGATTGGTTCAATCTTTACTGCAAAACCGTTGATGTCTGTCTGCATGTAAGTAAAGTCTTCACCAAAGACTGCAGGACTTGAACCACGGGCCCAGTCCCAGAGACCAAAGCAAAGGTTACCGCGTCCAGTTCCTTCCTGAATACGACCCATGCTTACTGTGATCTGATCAATCGGTTTTGCCCAGAACATTGCCTGGTCATTTGTAGTAATGCTTTCACCGCACATATCTACAACGAAACCTACATTTTCAGATGAAGCAGAGAATGTAAGGCCAGTTGAACGAGTCTGTCCGCCTTTAGCATCTGTCCATGATGTACCCATCCAGTAAACATTGCGTTCACCATTTGAAGCAACAGGAGCTACGATTGCGCGGCCCCATGAGCTGATTGAAATTTCTGCAAAGGCTGCAGAACCAAGCAAAGCAGTAAGAGCGATGCTGCCAATAAGTTTTTTCATAATGAAAAACCTCCTTTCTTTTTTGTATCTATAATTTTTTATTGATACCAACAGTTAATTATTTTCTGACTTGCAACAGCTGCAATGACCGCCGCAAGACGGGCAGCCTTTGCCGGCTTTCTTTCCCTTAATCATGGAAACTACGATTGCCGAAACTGCTGCGACTAAAATCAAACTTACAAATATTGTTCCCGTCATTTTCTACCCTTAAAAACTTCGCGTAAGCGATTATGCCCTGGCCGGCTTTTTAACCAGTAACCATACGAACAAACCAAACACGATTGCTGCGGCAATAATTCCAGGAATGCTTCCCTGCCCGTGGATCATGCTTCCAACCTGATATACGACAAGCGATACTGCATACGCAAAACCACACTGCCATCCGATTGCCGCCCAAGTCCATTTTCTGCTGTTCATTTCGCGCTTGATTGCACCAATGGCGGCGAAACAAGGCGCACACAAAAGATTGAAAATCAGGAACGAAAGTCCGGCCGGGTGTGTAAAGGCCGCGGCAAGATTTGCCCATGTTTCTTCTCCGCCGTACAAAATACCCATTGTTCCAACGATGTTTTCCTTTGCTACAAGGCCTGTTATTGAAGCAACCGCCGCCTGCCAGTTTCCCCATCCAACCGGTGAGAAAATCCATGCAATGAGGTTTCCTACTTTTGCAAGTACGCTTGAATCCATCTGGTCTTCTTCGAGCATTGCAAATACAACCTTTCCGCTTTCGTCTTCAACCCAGCCGAAGAATGAAAGGAACCATACAACGATTGTAGAAAGAAGGATTATCGTTCCAGCCTTCTTGATGAATGACCAGCCGCGTTCCCACATTGAGCGGAGGACATTTCCGACTGTAGGCCAGTGATATGAAGGAAGCTCCATAACGAACGGTGCAACATCACCAAGGAAAGGCTTAGTCTTTTTAAGGATAATTCCTGATGTAAGGATTGCGGCAATTCCGATAAAGTAAGCCGATGTTGCAATCCATGCAGAACCGCCGAAAATTGCTCCGGCAACAAGTGCGATAAACGGAACCTTTGCTCCGCAAGGAATAAAGGTAGTAGTCATGATTGTCATGCGGCGGTCACGTTCATTTTCAATTGTGCGGCACGCCATGATTCCCGGTACACCACAACCTGTTCCAACAAGCATAGGAATAAATGATTTGCCGGAAAGTCCGAAGCGGCGGAATACGCGGTCAAGGATAAATGCAATTCGTGCCATATAGCCGCATGCCTCAAGGAACGCCATGAAAATAAACAGGACAAGCATCTGAGGAACAAAGCCTAGAACCGCACCTACACCGGCAACGACACCATCAAGGATAAGACCTTTAAGGACATCAGAGCATTCAAGTGCATCAAGGCCGCTTTCTATAACGGCAGGAATTCCCGGAACCCAGATTCCGTAATCAGCAGGATCAGGTCCTTCTTCACCATACTTTTCTGCCATCGCCTTTGCTTCCTCAACAATTTCGTCAGTAATTTCAATTGGCTCGGAAGCTTCCATTGTCTCATCATCGATTGTAATGTAAGTTACATCACCATTTTCCACTGCTTCAAGAATTTCAGATGTATCACCATATTCTTCGGCCGCTTCCTCGTATGCCGCCGTTCCGATTCCGAATAAGTGGAAGCCGTCTCCAAAAAGACCGTCGTTTGCCCAGTCTGTAGCTGCGGCACCGATTGTCACCATAGAAACATAATATACAAGCCACATGACGGCTGCAAAAATCGGGAGTGCAAGCCAGCGGTTTGTTACTACGCGGTCAATCTTATCTGAAGTAGTAAGGTTTGAGCGCTGTTTTTTTGTAACGCACTTTTTGATGATTGATTCAATGTACTTGTAGCGTTCTGCTGTGATAATTGATTCAGAATCATCATCAAGCTCTTTTTCGCAGGACTTGATGTCTGTCTCAATATGAGCGATTTTATCCGCCGGAACATTCAATGCCTTGATTGCTTTTTCATCGCGCTCAAAAAGCTTTATTGAAAAATAACGGTGCTGTTCTGCAGGAAGCTCATGCACGACCGCTTCTTCAATATGAGCGAGCGCATGCTCAACACAGCCTTCAAAGCGGTGCTTGTACATCATCGGCTTTTTTTCCTGTGCCTTTCTTACCGCGATTTCAGCTGCCTCAATACAGCCCTTATTCTTTAATGCTGAAATTTCAACAACCGGGCAGCCCAGTTCTTCCTGCATAGCGTCGATGTGAATTTTATCGCCGTTCTTTTTTACGACATCCATCATGTTTACTGCAACAACCATCGGGATTCCGAGTTCTGCAAGCTGAGTCGTAAGGTAAAGGTTTCGCTCAAGGTTAGTTCCGTCAACGATATTCAAAATTGCATCAGGACGTTCCGATACAAGATAGTTTCTGGAAACAACTTCTTCCAGCGTATATGGTGAAAGTGAATAAATACCAGGCAAGTCAGTAATGACTACTTTTCCGTCAGAGCCCTTCAGCTTTCCTTCTTTTTTTTCAACTGTAACTCCAGGCCAGTTTCCTACAAACTGATTTGAACCTGTAAGTGCATTAAACAATGTGGTTTTACCCGCATTCGGGTTACCTGCAAGTGCGATTTTTATCATTTTTTTTCTCCCGTGCTAGCTATGCCTTAAGCTGAATTAACTCTGCGTCTGCTTTGCGGATTGAAAGCTCATACCCGCGTACCGTAACTTCGACGGGATCCCCAAGAGGTGCTACCTTGCGCACATAGATTTCAGTGCCCTTTGTAATTCCCATGTCCATAATGCGGCGCTTTACCGCTCCTTCTCCAAGCAGTTTTTCAACTGAAACTGTCTGCCCTGTCTTTACTTCACGTAATGTCATATATTCTCCTGTCAAATGATTTTTTATACTATTATTTTCTGTGCCATTTCCCTGCTGATTGCAACGCGGCTGTCTTTTATCTGGACAATCACATTGCCGCAGATTTTTGAAACTACACTGATTTCTGCTCCGGCAACAAAGCCCAGATTTGCCAGGAACCGGCGCACTTCTTCCTTTCCGTTGATTTTTTTGATTAAAAACTGACTCCCCGAATCAACCATAGATAACGGCATAACAATCTCTGTAAGCAGATACTAACTTGTATTGCAGTTACATAAGATAGCGTTTGCTAACATTTTTGTCAATACACAAAACAAAGTTAGTTATAGAAAACATCAGGCTTATTGCATAAACATACAGTTGTTAATATAATGGAAGAAACTTACTATATAGAGGGTTAAACAATGGTTCTTTTTGGTGGAATCTTGTCTATTAAGGCAATCAGTTTTCTGGTATTCTGTGTATTCGTAATCGCCGGATTAGGATACCTGCTTGGTAGAATCACAATTAAAGGTGTTTCTTTGGGAACTGCGGGCGTTTTTATCGTAGCTCTTCTTTTTGGTGCATTCCTTTATCTTCCGCTGCAAAATCAGCTTATGGTCGGCGGCAAGACTTATGTTTCAAACGCACTTAAAATCGTAGAAAACCTCGGTTTGATTCTGTTCGTAACATCTGTAGGATTTATTGCAGGTCCAAGCTTCTTTGGTGATTTGAAGAAAAACTTTAAGTCTTACATTCTTCTTGGCGTAATCATCATCTTTATGGGCGGTCTTTCATGCGCCGCCTGTATCATTTTTGACAATAAGATTTACGGACGCGATCTTGAAGAAGTTTCAGCAATGCTCGTTGGCCTTCTTTCCGGCTCACTCACCTCTACTCCGGCTTTCAGTGCCGCAAAAGCAACTGTATGTGACTCGGCAAAATTTACGGCAGACCAGCTTGAATCAATCGTAGCCGTAGGACACGGAATCGCATATCTTTTTGGTGTTGTAGGCGTCGTTCTTTTTGTTCAGCTTGTACCTAAGTTTACAAAGGCAGATATGGATACAGAGCGCGCAAAGCTTTCTGAATCAGCACCGGAAGCTCCTTCAAAGCTTGACGGCTCAGAAATGGATCTCGATCCGTTCGGCTTCTGTGCATTCTCACTTGTTGCAGTTCTCGGCGTTCTTTTCGGTTCATTCAAGTTCGGAAACTTCTCTCTTACAACAACAGGTGGCTGCCTTATCCTTTCATTGATTTTCGGTCACTTCCAGAAAATCGGAAAAATCAGCATCATGCCTCAGGAAGCAACACTTAAGGTATTCCGCGAGCTTGGACTCATGCTCTTCCTTATCGGTGCCGGTGTTGCAGGCGGTGCAAGTTTCGTTAAGTACTTTGAATGGGTATACTTCATCTACGGAATCATCATGACGTTGCTTCCGATGATTATCGGATTCTTCTTTGCACGCTATGTTCTTAAGCTTAACCTTTTGAACAACCTCGGTTCAATCTGCGGCGGCATGACATCAACTCCGGCTTTGGGAACTTTGATTTCTACAGCAGGCACAGAAAAGGTTGCAGGAGCTTATGCTTCTACTTACCCGATTGCGCTTGTTGCAGTTGTAATTGTTTCTCAGGTCCTGATTATTTTCTTCAGATAATCCGACTGCCCGGATAATTTCCGGGAGTTTACAAAAGGCTTTTCCGTATTTTTTGCGGGAAGGCCTTTTTTTTGCCCCTGCTTTTTTTATTGCGAAATTTGAAAATTCAGCCGATAATATAAGAAGAATTTCATTCAAAATGCAGAGGGTATCAAATGAGAGAAAGTTCGTACAAAAAGGCTTATTACAATTTTAAAAGCAGGATCAATTTATTTGCATCCGCCTTTATCGCAGCCGTATTCATCATTGCAGTAGTGATGTGTGTTTTAATTTCAAGGAGCACTTCAAAAAAAGAAACACGCGCTGAGCTTCTGAAAATATCGCAGGAAAAAAATCTTGCACTCGAAGCGGAACTTAATTCTCAGATTGCCATAGTCCTCCAGATGGCAAAATCTTCTGTAATCAGACAGCATATGGAAAATCCCGATGACAGGGAAATCAAGCAGATTGCCTTTGAGGAATTTGATTCCTACAGGACTTCGCTTAACGGCGGTTCTGTTTTCTGGATTAACGATGAAGATCACGATTTCTATTCCGACGGAAAATTCAGCTACAAGGTAGACCCTTCAAATCCAGATGATTACTGGTACAACATGACTGTAAAGGAAACAGAAGTCTACAACTTCAACATAAACTACAACAAGAATCTTGGAAAGACTATGCTCTGGCTCAATGCCGTTGTCAGAAACTCAAAGGGAAAGGCAATCGGTATGGCAGGCGCCGGCATTTCAATTTCTGACTTTATCGACAAGCTTTTTACGAACATTCCCGAAAGCTACGAAATGTACCTTTATAACGATGCCCTCGAAATTACAGGAGCGCGAAACCGCGACCTTATTGACAACAAGCTCCTTATTAATTCGATATTAAAGGATGTTCCTGTTAATTATTCTGAAATTGAAACTACGCAGCTTGTTTCTACAAAAGATGGAAATTATATTTTTACGCCGATTGACATCATTAAATGGAAGCTTGTTATTTACAGGCCTGACACACTTGCAACTTTCTTCTCAAAGACGGGACTTTTGATTGCGCTTGTAGTAATTGCAGTCTGCGCACTTTCTGTCCTTATTTACACTCTGTTTACAAAAAGCATATTAAAATCAATGTCGCAGGTACTTACGCAGACTCACGACAAGGCTTCTTCTGAGCTTAAACTCATGAACCAGCTTATTGCGACGATTGACCAGAATGTAGATACGCTCTCTGAATTTTCCGCTGCGGTACAGCTTGTTTCAAACCAGGTGACGACTTCAACTGAGCGCGCAAATGACCTTATGAATGACCTTTCAGAAATGGGAAAAATCCGCTCTGAATCTTCAAAGAGCGCTGTAAGCCTTCTTGAAAGCTCTAAATCTGGAAACGAGCAGCTTGCTACAGTAAACAGCGGAATCAAAGAGCTTGCTGAATGTACGGAGCAGCTCAGTTCCGCATATGCCCTTATCGCAGGAATTACGTCAAAGACAAACCTTCTTGCAATGAACGCCGCAATCGAAGC
>CACYCX010000136.1 GCA_902772975.1 uncultured Spirochaetaceae bacterium | reverse complement strand
CAAGTGAAATGCCCCAGTAATTTTTTGCAACATCAAGAAGCGTATATGTTCCAAGAACATTTGTTTTTATGAATGCTTCCGGTGTTAATACTGAGCGGTCAACATGACTTTCGGCCGCAAAGTGAATTACAGTATCAATATCGTACTGCTTGAAAATTCGTTCTACTAAAGCCCTGTCGCAAATATCGCCTTTTTCAAAAAAGTATCTTCTGTCTGATTCCGCCGCGCCTTTTCCGAACTTATCTTCTATATCGGAAAGATTTGCCGGATTTCCTGCATATGTAAGGGAATCAAGATTTACAACTTTACCTGAAAAGCCTGCATCGCAGAATTCCTTGCTTCCGCTCGCGCTCATGTCAAAAAGATAGCGGATGAAGTTTGTTCCGATAAAACCTGCTCCGCCAGTTACAAGTATATTTTTTAATTTTCTGCTCATAATCGACTCCATAAAGTTATTTGTGTTTAATGATACTATTTTGCAAGGGATTCGTCAAAAAGATTTCCCTTGATAAATTTTTCAAGACTCTGTTTCCATGAAGGAATTTTAAGCTTAAGTCCCTGTGAAATTTTTTTCTTTGAAAGTACAGAATAGTGTGGCCTCTCAACCTTTGCACCGAATTCTTCTGTCGTGCATGGACTTACAGAGCATTCATTTGAAATGCGAAGGTATTTTTTTCCAAGACGGTAAATTTCCTGTGCAAATTCATACCAGGTTGTTTCGCCTTCGTTTGTATAATTATATATTCCATAGGGAAGTGCATTTTTTTTGGAAGAAGTAATGTCGATTGATTCTGGAGTTGTTTTAATTATCTTTAAAATAACTTCGGCCAAATCAGGCGCATATGTCGGAGTTCCCTTCTGGTCTGCTACAACTTTAATTTCAGGACGGGAATTCATAAGCTTTGTCATCGTGTAAACAAAATTATTTTTTTTAGGTCCGTAAAGCCATGCGGTCCTGATTATGTAATATTGAGTCATCTGCTTCTGGATTGCATCTTCGCCAAGTGATTTTGATTCGCCATACGAACCGAGCGGCCTTTTAGGCTGATCCTCATCATAAGGAGATGATGCGCTGCCGTCAAAAACATAATCAGTAGAAATATGGATGAGTCTTGCACAGCAGTATCTTGCAGCCCGGGCAATATTTTCAGCACCTGTTGCATTTACTAAAAGCGCTTCTTTTTTTTCTTTTTCGGCTTTTTCGACGGCGGTGTAGGCAGCGCAGTTTATAATCCATTTAACTTTTCTGTCAGACGGATCGCCGCGAGAGTGAGATGAAAGATAAGCCTTGGTTTCCTGTTCCTTTATAAATGCTTCAAGTGCGGCGTAATTTGATATGTCAAGCTCATGTCCTGTTTTAATGCAGGTAAGTTTGTTTTCCTCAAGTAATTTTACAACTTCCTGCCCGAGCATTCCTTCAGCACCAATAACCCAAATCATTTAGTTGCTCCAGACTCCGTTTAAATCAAAATATTTTTTCGACGAATCAAAAACCGGCTGTACCGTATCCTTCTGGCTTAATATAGGCTCAGCTCCATCCAATAATTTTTTCCAGTCAATTCCGATTACAGGATCGTTCCACAAAATTCCACCTTCATCTTCAGGATGATAATAGTCGGTGCACTTATATGCAAAGACGGCTGAATCACTCAGAACATAAAAGCCATGCGCAAAGCCTTCAGAAATGTAAAACTGATTCTGCAATTCAGAATCAAGAATTACGCCATGGTATTTTCCAAAAGTCGGTGAGCCGTTCCTCAAATCAACTGCCACATCATAAACCTTGCCTGATATGGAGCGGACTAATTTTCCCTGAGGATGCTTTTTCTGAAAATGAAGCCCGCGCAATACGCCTTTTTTAGACATAGACTGATTGTCCTGAACAAATTTCATTTTCAGTCCGGCATCAAAAAAATCCCGTTCACTGTAGCATTCAAAAAAATATCCGCGGTTATCTCCGAATACTTTAGGTGTAATTTCAAAAAGCCCGTCAATTGAGCATGGAGTAACTGTAATAGGCATTAATCTTGCTCCGCAATATATTTAAGGTATGCGCCGTAATCAGTCTTATATCCCTGCGCAGTCTCAATAAGTTTTTCGCGTGTAATCCAGCCGTTTCTGAATGCAATTTCCTCTATGCAGGAAACATACATTCCCTGCCTTTTCTGAATCGTAGCAATAAAATTGGAGGCGTCCAGTAGTCCTTCGTACGAGCCTGTATCAAGCCATGCCATTCCGCGGCCTAAAAGCTCAACTTTAAGGGCATTGCGTTCAAGATATGTGTTGTTGACAGTAGTAATTTCAATCTCACCGCGTGCCGACGGCTTTACGTTTTCTGCAATCTCCACTACGGAATTATCATAAAAATAAAGTCCTGGAACAGCATAATTTGATTTTGGTACCTTTGGCTTTTCTTCGATGCCAAGAACGTTTCCGCTTTTATCAAATTCTACAACGCCATAAGCCGTCGGATCTTTTACCATGTAACCGAATATTACGGCGCCTCTTGATGTAGTAATTTTTTCTGCGGCGCGTGTCAGCGTACTCGTAAAGCTTTGACCATAAAAAATATTGTCGCCTAAAACAAGGGCAACATCATCATTTCCGATAAACTTTTTTCCGACGATAAACGCATCTGCAAGTCCGCGCGGCTTATCCTGAACGGCGTATTCAAAACGCATTCCAAGCTGTTCGCCCGAACCGAAAAGTTCCTTAAAAAGCGGAAGGTCTCTGGGAGTTGAAATAATGAGGACTTCACGGATTTTGGAAAGCATAAGAACTGAAAGCGGATAATAAATCATCGGCTTATCATAAAGCGGAAGAATCTGCTTTGAAACTGCTTTTGTAAGAGGGTAGAGTCTTGTTCCGGCTCCACCAGCAAGAATAATTCCTTTCATTTAGTTTTTATCTCCTTCATCCTTTTCGGTAAGGCATGCTTCATTAAGATGAATTTTTCCGGTCCTTATCAGCGCATTAAAAATGTAATGAATTGTTCCGTAATAGGTGATTACAAAAACAAAGATGATAATCAAAAGAATCGTTCCCTTGAATTCCTGAAGGTACATTCCCAATCCCGCCGCGCAGCAAAGCACAATCTGAATCGAAAACAAAATAAAAAGCACCTGCATTTTAGTCATGCCAAGGCTGATCAGTTTATGGTGAATATGTCTTGAATCCGGTGACATTATTGAACGGTGTTCCCTGATTCTGCGCCACATTGCTGCAATCGTGTCCATCATCGGAATTGATACAAGGACAACCGAAACAAGAAATTTATTGTACTCAAAGTTTTCTGTTGAAGAATAAAGCGGAAGCGCGGCTATCATGAATCCAAGAAACTGGCTTCCTCCGTCACCCATAAAAATTTTTGCGTCAGGCCTGTTATAGAGAAGAAAGCCCGAAATCGCACCGCACATCATAAAGCAGATACCGGCCGAAGGGCGCGCCGAACGAAGAAAAATAATTCCGAGCGCACCAAGTATCAGGCACGAAAGTCCGCCGCAAAGCCCATCCATTCCGTCAATCAGATTGAATGCGTTTATAATTCCTATTATCCAGCCGAATGTAAGAATATAGCTTGCCCATAAAGGAAGCTCGATTGCGCCAATCTGCCTGAACCTGTATCCGGCTCCAAGTACGATGACTGCGGCGATTACTTGAACCAGTAATTTCAGGCGCGCCCGAAGATTGAAGAAGTCGTCTGCAATTCCGAAAAGAAAAATCATGAGGCCGGCAATAATCAGCGGCATGACATGACTGATTTTGTTTGCAGGCGAGAAAATAAAATAGGTAAGGGAAGAACAGATAAATGAACTGATTATTCCGACTCCGCCAAGCCGCGGAATTTTTCCCTTGTGCATTTTGCGTTCGTCAACGCTGTCGTACCAGTTCTGCCGCTTGCAGACAAAAATAATTATCGGAATCAAAATGCTGCTCATACAAAATGAGGCTGCTACCATCCACCACATAGACTCTCCCTTATTCTGACTTCATTGCCTTGACAGCATCCCGTACAAGGGAGCTTTTTCCCTTTTCCATAACGAGAGCCTTGCCGTTTTTAATAACGACAATCAGATTAGAAACACCACAAAGAGCAACCGGTATATCCGAGTAAACAAAATTATCCTGACTTGAAACTTCTGCCGCTATGTTTGCCTTTCCGTCTGAAAATTTTGCAAACGCATCCCAGCTTCCTACATCGTCCCATTCAAAGGAAGTGCGTACTACAACCGCGCTTGCAGTTTTTTCAGCTATTGAATTATCGATTGCAATTGCAGGTGTTACAGAATATGCCTTTTCCATCTCGTTCCAGCGTTCGATATACTTGATGCCGTTGACGCTTCCTAATTCAGGCTTGCCTCCGTTTTTTACAGGGACAAAAGCATCGCTTACATCCTTCTGGCATTTTTCAATTTCTGAAATCATGAATTTTGTAGTAAAGCCGAACATTCCGCTGTTCCAGAAATAATTACCGCTTGCAAGATATTCTTCTGCCGTTTTCTGATCAGGCTTTTCCTTGAAGCGGTCAATCTTGAATGTATCCTCAAGAATTTTTTCGCCTGCCTTGATATAGCCGTAGCCTGTTGCAGCTTCTGTCGGTGGAATTGCAAAGCAGACAAAATTATTCTGTGAAGCGGCTTTATAAGCCTTTTCCGCATCGCTTGCAAAAGCTTCTGTCGGTCGGATTACATGATCGCTTGTTAATACAAGGCAGCTGTGCTCACAATCCGGCGAAAGCTTTTCGAGCATATGACACGCAAGCAGAATCGGTGCCGTAGTATGGCGCGCACATGGTTCTGCAAGAATAATAAGGTCATTCAGAATTTTTGATTTCTGAGAATCAGTAAGCTTTTCAGATTCAGAAAGCTCCTTTGCCTGAACGGCGCAGCCTTCGAGCAAATCCTTTCTGGTGGCTATAATGATTTTTCCGCTTATATTCAGGGCAAGTGCGCGCAGAATTGAATTCTGCAAAAGAGAAAAGCCGCTTCCAAGCGAAAGAAACTGCTTAGGATAATCAGGGCGGGATGCCGGCCAGAGCCTTTCACCAAAACCGCCTGCAAGTATAATTACATCAGTAAACATAGTTTCCCCTTAATTCACTATTTGATTTTTTCAAGAACAAAGGCGCAGAATGCCTTTACACGGTTTATGAATGAAACTTCCATGCGCCGTTCAAATCCGGGAAGGCGTGGAGCCGAAGCTCCTCCAGCTCCGTATATAATCCATTGTTCCTGCGGTGAGTCAGTATCTTTAATGACAAGGACTACCGATTTTAATTTTCCGGGCTTTATGCACCGTAATGTTTTATATTTGATTGTGTTTAAATTTGTTGAAGCAAAAAAAAGCGAGGCTTCATCATTAAATAGATTTACGGTTGAATTAATGCTTCCGAATGGCTCCATAAAAAAATCAGCCCGTATATCGCGGCCGGTTCCGAATACATCTGAAGTACATTCCGTTTCAGAAAGGATATCGGCTTGTGAATAAAGCTCAACCCATGTCTTGTTTCGTTCAGAATAATATGGAATTCCCTTGTAGGAATGAATGTCGCCTAGAACAGACGATATTTTTTTTACGATATCTTCGTTCCCCTTAACCGGAAAAGCCTGTAAAACTTCTGCAAGATAGCCT
>CACYCX010000135.1 GCA_902772975.1 uncultured Spirochaetaceae bacterium | reverse complement strand
CTTTGGCAATAACCCGCATATCTTTTTCTCAATCAGGGACGCGGCGTCCATGCCGCTTGATTTAAAAAACGAAAGTGGCAGTATGATATTTGAATGTCGTCCTGACATTTTTTACAGGTGTTAGCAATATAAGGCGGCTTTGCAATTGCAGGGCCGCTTTTTTTCTATCTTTTTATCTATAAAAAATATTTTTTATCGTAAAATTCAGTAAAGAAAACTTATGATATAAGCATGAGTCATTGCGCTAAAAAATCAGCCTTTTCTGAAAAACTTAAAACATGTGTCCTTTCTTTATCAGGACTGGTAATTATGTCAATTATAATTTCCTGTTCGCCTGAAAATTTATTCAGCGATTTTGCAGAATCTGAGCCGCAGTCGAAAGCCGTAAAATTTACGCTTCCTGAATGGCCGGCTGATTTTCCGCAGCTTTCACATTGGAAAATTGAAATCAATTATTGCGATTATTCCCAAATCAGGCCCCAGCCGCCCGAGCAAAAGAGCTTTATTGTGGAGGTGCCGCAAAAATTTCCCGTAAGCGTACTGGCATTTCCCGTTATAGCGCCCGCCGAAATTGCAGCAATGCCAGATAAAGAAGGTATACCTGATAAAGAAGGTATACCTGATAAAGAAGGAATGCCATATAATGAAAGATTGCCGCTTTCTGAAAACCAGACCGTATCTGATAAAAGCGCTGCAGCTCTTGCCGGGAACCTGTCAGGATTTTTCAAGCCATGCGGCACCGTCTTTCCTGATTGCTGTGGCGGCATTGATGCTAAATCTGCAGATTTGTCGTGGTCGGGCGGCTTCGCTGCAACTGTACTTTCCATGGTGTACAAGGCAAATCCCGGAAGCAAAAATTACGACATGCTCATGTTTTTTAACTGGGCTCGCTTTATTAAAGAACTTCAGGAAAAGGAAGCAAAATCTGCTCCGGGATTTGGGGCAGGGAAAATGTATTTTAATCCGTGGTACTGCCAGATTGAAAAAATCGCTTCAAATATTCAAAACGGCTCGTTCAAGTCAAATTCAATTTCCCTCAATGAAGGAAAAACAGTAACGCTTTCAGAACTTGAGCTTGATGTAAGTCAGGATGAAAATTTAATTTCACCATATGTGCCTGAAGCTGAGGCAATTAAATTGAACAAAAGAATAACGGTACTTAAATCAGATGCCGGAATCAATAATTTTATGCTTTGCAAAAAATCCTGCACGAATGAAGGCGAGCTTGATTTTCATTCTCCAATTATGGTTCCAAAAGCGCTTTTGAATTTAACATACAATTACTCAAAAAAAATATCACTTGTGTTAAATGCCTTTACGCAATAAAATTAATGGATAATGAATTGCAGAAAATTTTCAAACTCATATAAATTTTTTAATCTTTTTGCCTTGTTAATATTTTCGCAGGTTGCCTTTTTTTCATGTGCAAAAAAAAATCAGGAAATAAATTCAGAAGAAATAATTGAAGCCAAGAGTATCGGTGACCACAAATGGTTTGCGCTTTCAAAAAACGGATTTTCAGAGGTTTCACTTCCGCAGAATGCTGATGCAGCGATAAAAAGGCCGTGGACTGAGGCTGTCCGCATTTCGTTTATGGCTCAGGGTGAAGACAATGTCCTTGTTTCCCAGACAACGGAAGATAAAAGCCCCAGAATTTATGCGCTTGTAAACAGGCTTGGACTGCTTTCATTTTCTGAAAAAACGATAACGCTTTTTGATGACGAAACTGTTTTTGAAAATCAGACGGCCGATAATATCGTGTTCATGAATAACACTCCGATTTTCTCGATTTACAAAAATTATTTTTTTAATAAAACTATTGAAGAAAGCCAGCTTGCTTCACAGGAAAAAAAATCCTCGCCGTCTGACGTGCGCAAAAAGTACCGCGCCTTTTTAATTGAATTTGATACGGAATCGGGAATCTTCTATCCGCTTTTAAGCTGCGAAAATTTAGGACTTTCTGATCAGTCTGAAATTACTGATTATTTCTGGAACGGAAATCAGTGGCTCTGTTCAATAAAAACTTCGCTTCCTGAAAAAACAGAATTCTCGTATATAAAATTTAAGCCTGATACCGCACTGCTTTCAATATCGCCTGAAAAAGCTACGATAACGGCGATGCCTTCTACGGAATCGGAATTCCGTTCTGCACAAAAGCCGCAGGATTTTTCAGGCGCACCGGAGCGCGTAAAACGGCTTTTAGCATCTTTACCGGAAACCTTTAATTTTTATGCTGAAGTAAAGAAAGCAGGCGGCTGTTCTCCTGAAAATTATTTCCATGGAACAAACGAAGACAGCGCGCCTAACCTCCCGCTTGCAACTGTCCAGCTTTCTGAATCATGGGTTGCGTGCCTTTTCCAGGACGGAACGATGTATTTAAGCGGCGCGCTTTATGGAAGAAAAATACTGAAAAACGGAAAGACAATAGCGCTCCGGCTTCCGCGATTACCGGACGGATATTTGTATACTGATTTTGGATTGAGCGGCGGAACATTATACGCGGCATGGGAGGAAACTTCATTCTTTAAGACGGGCAGGGCAGGCTTTATTACCGTAGAGCTTGGAAAGCTTTTGTATGGCGAACAGGATGCAAAATGACAAATGAGATTAAGGTAACCTTAAATAAAAGAATTCATGCCGCGGTTTTCTTATTATTGTCTTTCGCTATTGCGCTTCCTGCTTTTTCTGAAAATTCAGAAGGCGAAGTTAGCGCCATTCCTGCTCCGGTTGAAAAAGAAGCTCCGGCTGAAAATCAAACTCAAGATGAAAAACATGGGTTGTTTGGTTCAACATGGACAAAGCCTGAATCATTTGCGGAGTTTTCGCAGCAGGTTTCTGTTTTTATAAATATTGGAGCGCTCCTTACCGTAAATACCGAAAGCAAATTAAAGAGCGCGCCTTCGCCGGTTTCGTTTTCAACGGCAATCGGAGCTGTATGGCCGAACAATGCTTTTATTTCGTTTCAGCCGCGCCTTTCATTTTTCGGGATGTATTATCTGTGGGATGGAAAAAACGCGCTCCCTGCCGAGGTGGAAAACAGGACGGCGCTTTCGCTTTCGATGATATTTGATTTACCGGCCGCTGCGACATTCAGGCTGGGAGCTTCCTCTATCGAAGCAGGCGCGGGACTTGGATTTCTTTTTAGGGCAGGAATTCTTGCTCCTAATGTAAAGGCTTCTGACAGCGGTACGGAAGGTTCCGCCGGTCAGGATGTTGATAAAATTAACGAATGGTTCTGGTCAGGAGCAAGATTTTTGTATCCTGAAATTTCAGTTGCATGGGAATATACCTTTTCGGAGCGCCTGAGGGCCGGATTTGAATTAAGGTATTATTTCCCGATTGGCTCTCTTGCTTCAGGACGCGGATTTGATGCGTCCATGATTTTTATGTCAACGAAATTTATATTCTAAAAAGATTTCTATAGCGACTTCATTTTTTCAATCTGTTCGCCGGCAAGCTGATCGCAGATTTCGTTGTATTCAACTCCGGCGTGCCCCTTTACCCAGTTCCAGTCGAGGTTTGGAATCTGGCTGTATGCGGCATCAAGGCGGATCCACAAATCCTGATTTAATACAGGCTTTTTTGCCGCAGTGCGCCATCCGTTTTTCTTCCAGTTTTTAATCCACGAAGTAATTCCGTTTTTTACATACTGGCTGTCGCTGAATATATTGAATTTTTTTTGCGATACGTCAAAGTTGTTCAAGGCGAATTCAAGTGCCGAAATTGCCGCCATCAGTTCCATTCTGTTGTTTGTTGTATTTTTTTCTCCGCCGGAAAGGCGTGTTTCTTTTCCATCTGCAATTACGACAGTTCCCCATCCGCCAGGACCTGGGTTTCCTGAACAGCCGCCATCTGTATAGATAATTATTTCTTCCATACAGATATTATACTGAAGAAGTTTTGTTATGGGAATGTAAAACAATCAGGACATGAGAAAAAAAAATGTTTTTTTGTTGCCGATATTCATTTTTTTTTATATCTTTTAATGTATAGAAAATATTTTCCTTTGGTCAAAAGCCCGAGGAATCATAATAAGGAGTAAACTAAAAATGGCAAAACAGTTGTTGTTCAATGAAGAAGCACGTAAGAAATTGCTTTCTGGTGCAGAACAGATTTCAGAAGCTGTAAAAGTTACGCTTGGACCTTGCGGCCGCATGGTAATGCTTGACAAAAAGTATGGCGCACCGACAATCACAAAGGACGGCGTTTCAGTTGCAAAAGAAATCGAACTTGCAGATCCGTATGAAAATATGGGTGCACAGTTTGTTCGCGAAGTTGCTTCAAAGACAAATGACGATGCTGGTGACGGAACTACTACTTCTACAGTTCTTGCATATGCTCTTGTTCGCGAGGGATTTAAGTCTGTTGCAGCAGGTATGACTCCAATTGAACTCAAGCGCGGTATGGATAAGGCTGTTAAGCTTGCCATCGACGAAATCAAAAAGAATTCAAAGCCTGTAAAGGGAACTGACGATGTAACTCACATCGCAACTATTTCTGCAAATAACGATATCGAAATCGGTAAGATGCTTGCTGATGCAATCGAAAAGGTTGGAAAGGACGGCGTTATTACTGTTGAAGAGTCTAAGAACATGGACACAACAGTTGATACAGTTGAAGGTATGCAGTTTGACCGCGGATATATTTCTTCATACTTTGTAAATGACCGTGATAGAATGGAAGCTGCTTTCGATGATCCGTACATCCTTATCCACGACAAGAAGATTTCTACAATGAAGGATCTTCTTCCTATTCTTGAGAAGGTTGCAAACGAAGGACGCGCACTTATCATCATCGCTGAAGATGTTGAAGGTGAAGCACTTACTACTTTGGTTCTCAACTCAATCCGTGGTACAATCAAGTGCTGTGCTGTAAAGGCTCCGGGATTTGGTGACAGAAGAAAGGATATGCTTCAGGATATCGCAATCCTTACCGGCGGTCAGGTAATTTCTGAAGAACTCGGACTTAAGCTTGAGACAGCTGATGTTTCAATGCTCGGCCGTGCAAAGTCTGTAAAGATTGACAAGGACAACACAACAATCGTTGGCGGCGCTGGTGCAAAGAAAGCAATTGCAGAGCGCGTTGCAGAAATCAAGAAGCAGATTGAAAAGACAACTTCAACATACGACAAGGAACAGCTCCAGAAGCGTCTTGCAAAGCTTGCAGGCGGTGTTGCTGTAATCAATGTTGGTGCTACAACAGAAACAGAAATGAAGGAAAAGAAGTTCCGTGTTGAAGATACAATTGCTGCTACACGTGCTGCTCTTGAAGGCGGTGTAGTTGCAGGTGGTGGACTTGCTCTTATTGAAGCTGCTAAGGCTCTTGAAACTATTCCGGCTGATTTGACAGAAGACGAAAAGGTTGGATTCAAGATTGTTAAGCGCGCTCTTGAAGAACCAATCCGCCAGATTGCAGACAATGCAGGCGTTGACGGTGCAGTTATTGCTGACAGGGCAAAGTCTGAAAAGAAGGGTGTTGGATACAATGCTTACACAGGTCAGTGGGTTAACATGATGGAAGCTGGAATTATTGACCCGGCTAAGGTAACTTGCTCGGCACTTTCTAACGCAGCTTCTATTGCAGGAACAATGCTCACAACAGAATGTGCAATTACAGATATTCCTGAACCAAAGCCAGCTGCCCCAGCAGCTCCTGACATGGGCGGTATGTACTAATGAAGCCTCGTGAGTTTGGAACAGACTGAAAGTCTGAGCCAAACTCGGTAAGTTCGCGTCAGCGAACGACAAATGGGCGGAATGTAATAAAAAAAATAGGCGGTCGCTTTTGCGTCCGCCTATTTTTTTGCTATTCTTTTTTCAGAACAAGCTCGCTGATTTTTTTAATCAAGGCTTCTGCTTTTTCATTTTCAAGCGTGAACGGATATTCAGATTCGTTTGATTTGCAGATGTAATTTTCATCATCACCGCTTTCTTTGAAAAGCTTCAGAGAAATAATTT
>CACYCX010000134.1 GCA_902772975.1 uncultured Spirochaetaceae bacterium | reverse complement strand
CTTCCCAAACAAGCCATGGTTCTGCTTCGTGTTAAGCAGATTTTGCCTTTGGCAAAACTGCGTGGCATGGGTGTAGTTTCACTTCCCCACGGCAACGGGTCACATTTACATTGACCAAAGGGGAAAAGTGACTTTATTATAGAAGCATGACAGTTTACGAAAATATCAACCGCCTTACGGGGTATGCACTTACGACAGGCCTCATCGCAAAAGAGGATATCACTTACACTAAAAACAGACTGCTTGAGCTTTTCAGGCTGGACGGCTTTGAATCTGCAAAAGAAGCCTCTTATGTCCCAAAGGTAAAAGTGAGCAAGCTTGAAAGCATCTTAAAGGAGCTTTTGGATTACGCCGGCAAAAACGGAATTTTTACGGATGACGGAATTGCATACAGGGATTTGTTCGATACAAAAATAATGGGGCTTTTAGTTCCGCCGCCGTCAGACATAATCGATATTTTCAATACGCTTTGTGAGGAAGTTTCAGTTAAGGCCGCGACTGACTGGTTCTATAAATTCAGTCAGGATACTGATTACATAAGAAGATACAGAGTCTGCAAGGATTTAAAATGGAAGGCAAAAACCGAATACGGCGAGCTTGACATTACTATAAACCTTTCTAAACCGGAAAAGGATCCTAAGGCAATCGCGGCCGCCTTAAAGCAGAAGCAGTCCAGTTATCCGGCGTGCTTGCTGTGTCCCGAAAACGAAGGCTACGCAGGCCGCCTGAATCACGCCGCACGACAGAACCACAGAATCATTCCGCTCAGCCTTAACGGCGAAGCGTGGGGCTTTCAGTATTCGCCGTATGTTTATTACAACGAGCACTGCATTGTGTTCAACAAAAAGCATACGCCGATGAAAATTTCTCACGAGACGTTCGTGCGGCTTTTGGATTTTGTAGAAAAGTTTCCGCATTATATATTAGGCTCCAACGCGGATTTGCCGATTGTGGGCGGCTCAATTTTGACGCATGACCATTTTCAGGGCGGTAATTATGAATTCCCTATGGCAAAAGCCGGGATTGAAACAAAGTTTACGGTAAAGGGATTTAAGGATGTAAAGGCAGGAATCGTAAAATGGCCGATGTCCGTAATAAGAATTTCTTCAGCAAAAAAAGAGCGCCTGATTGAGCTTGCAGATAAAATTTTAAATGAATGGCGAAAGTATACTGACAAAAAAGCGTTCATCTTTTCAAAGACAGAAGAAAATGGCGTAAGCGTAAAGCACAACACAATCACGCCGATTGCCCGCTTCAGAAACGGAGAGTACGAGCTTGACCTTGTATTGAGGAACAACATAACGACAAAGGAACATCCGCTTGGAGTTTACCATCCGCACGCTGAGCTTCATCACATCAAGAAAGAAAATATCGGATTGATTGAAGTCATGGGACTTGCCGTTCTTCCTTCTCGACTTAAAAACGAAATGGAGCTTCTGGCTGACGCAATCGTAAACGGAAAAGACATCAGGAACAACGAGGTGCTTTCAAAGCATGCCGACTGGGTAAACGAATTCCTTCCCAAATACAAAGCAGTAACGGCGGCCAATGCAAGAAAGATTCTTGAAAAGGAAATCGGACTTGTATTCTCCAAAGTACTTGAGCATGCTGGCGTTTACAAGAGAAACACGGAAGGACATGACGCCTTCATGCGGTTCATCGAAAAACTGAATAAATAATTTTGCTTGTCTATTCGCGGCATTATTATTATATTAGTTGTATGAAAAAATCACTATTATTTTCTATTATTATGTTCCTTGCGGCATGCGTATTTGCAGGACCTGCGGGGAACGGAAAGGACTGGCATGTCGTCGTAAGCATTGACGAGCAGAAGACATATGTGTACCAGAACGGAAATCTTGTACGCGAAATGATTTGTTCGACGGGGCTTTTGGACGGTGACAATGATACTCCGCTTGGTGACTACATAATCAACGAGAGCGGCGAAAAGCGCGGCAAATCTTTTTTCTCAAAGCGCTTTAATGTCGGAGCAAGATGGTGGGTTGGATTTATCGGCGGCGTATGGCTTTTTCATTCTGTGCCGGTTGACGAAAACGATCAGATTATCAAAGCAGAAGAAGCAAAACTCGGACAGCCTGCAAGTCACGGCTGCATAAGACTTTCGATGGACAACGCGTACTGGTTCTATTCAACTGTGCCGGACGGCGCTTCCCTTCACATTCAGAAAGAAAAATTACAGAAGCAATAATTTACTGACTAAAACAAAGAGGTTATAAAAATGGCTAAAAAAATTCCAATCACTTTACTGGCAGGATATCTTGGAGCCGGAAAGACGACTCTCCTGAATCACATTTTGAACAATCAGAAGGGCTATAAGGTAGCCGTAATCGTTAACGATATTGGCGAAGTAAATGTTGACGCAAGCCTTATCTCGAAGGAAGCAAACATTACTGACACATCAAGCATTGTTCCTTTGCAGAACGGATGTATCTGCTGCTCGCTCAGAAGCGACATGGTTGACCAGATTGAAAAGCTTATCAAGACCGGCAAGTACGATTACATTTTGATTGAGGCAAGCGGTGTGTGTGAGCCGATGCCTATTGCGCAGGCACTTGAACAGATTAATGTAGGCTACATCGACGGCATTGTTTCTGTAGTTGATGCAATGCGCATGGTTACTGAATTTGATGAAGGAAAGGCGCTGCTTAATGAGAAGATGAAGGAAGATGATATTGAAAGCCTTCTTGTTCAGCAGATTGAATTCTGCAACACGCTTATCATAAATAAAGTTGATCTTGTAAACGAAGAGCAGCTCAAGAAAATCCGTGCGGTTGTAAAAATGCTTCAGCCGAATGCACGCGTAATTGAAACCACACAGGCTAACGTTGACATTTCAAAGGTTCTTGGAACAAACGAATTTGATTTTGAAAAAGTTTACGAGAGTGCAGGATGGGTTGCAGAGCTCAACAAGGCTGACGATGATGATGACGATGACCACGATGAACACGAGCATCACCACCACGACCATGACGATGATGATGAAGGTGAACATGAGCACCACCATGAACATGAGGAGCATGAACATCATCACGAGCATGAGCACGGACACCACCATCACCACGAGCACCATCACGAAGGTGAAGACGAGGATGAATACGGCATAGGATCATTCGTTTATTATAGAAGAAAACCGTTCGACAGGCAGAAGCTCGATGATTTTGCATCAAACTGGCCGCGCAACATTATCCGTTCAAAGGGAATCATCTGGTTTAAGGATGAGCCTGACATGGCGTGGGTTCTTGAAACTACAGGCCGCCAGATTGTAGCCGGCTACTCAGGACCGTGGCTTGCAACTGCGACTAAAGAAGAACAGGAGCAGGTTCTTGCAAACGACCCTGAAATGAAAAAGCACTGGGATCCGGAACTTGGCGACAGGATGGTCAAGCTTGTAATCATCGGAACGCATCTTGATAAGGAAGCGATTTCGAAAGGACTTGACGGCGCTCTGGCAGATTAAAATGCCGGATAAGTTATATAAGTTCAGATTTATTTGCCAATTTCGTTAATCAGATTTACAATTAACGGTATGGCATTTGGAATCAAACAAACTGTAACTGAAAATAATTATGGTTCGGATTTTCTGAAAGAAATTTCTTTTACTGCGGAAAATCCGCTCGACGCAAATAAAAGGGGCAACAGAACAGTTGCTTCTTTTTTTGTGCCCGGGCTTGCAGCTAATTTTAAAACCGAAGGCGAATGCTTTGCGTCGGGCGAATCATTGAAAAAGGCATGGATAAATCCTGGCGGCTGGCAGTCATGGGCACCGGGCTTTGAAATTCCGCCACGCCAGAAGCGCCCGTCGCTTACATGTAAATTCGTGCCGCAATGGACATGCTACATAACGGTGCCTGAAACGGAAAAAAGTCTGTATTCCGACAAAAACATAATCCTTGGACAATTCATTGTATATTATAGAATTGGCAAAAAATATCTTGCATTCGTCTCGACGGGCGCGGGATATTCACAATCAGGCGGGATGGGAATATCCGGCCCAAAATCAGAAGGCAAAACGATATCCGGGCGGAATTCACAATCAGGCGGGATTGTACCATCGGCGCGGGCTGTTCTTCCGCCGGTTCAATACATTATTAATAGAAAGAAACACACTCTGGATATTTCTGTTTACGATACAGGCAAGGCTTGGAGCAAAGGCGACCAAATATGCCGGATTGCGTATTTTATTGCGAAAGATTATTTTGATTTCAGAAATATCCTTACGCAGATATTTGGCTGTGATGTAAAAGAAAGCCCGCGCCATGCCGCCCGCTTCGACCAGACTGCTTTTTTGGGACGAACAGCGGCCGGCTGGGAAAGCTGGTACAATCATTATTCTTTTATAAATGAAAAGCTGATTTTAAATGATCTGGCCGCGTTAAAAACAACGGACAATATAATTTCGCTTGGTGCAAGCATTGCGGGCGGCAGATACTCGAACTGCGGCGCGATTGGGAAAGACGGCCGGATTGAGGACGGCGTTCAGATTGATGTGGGCGGCCGGATTGAGGACAGCGGCGCGGATTATTCTGCGCAGAACATCGTTTTTCAGATTGATGACGGCTGGGAGCAGGCACTCGGCGACTGGGAATGGAACACGGAACGCTTTCCTTCAGGACCAGAAGAAATCACAAAAAAAATTCAGGAAACTGGATTTGTGCCCGGCTTATGGATTGCGCCGCTCATTATCGATTACCGTTCAAAGACTGCGCAGGCACATCCCGAATGGCTTTTGCGTGATGAAAACGGAAAGCCTGTTGATGCCGGATTCAATCCGATTTGGGGCGGCAAAAAAGGAAAGGACCAGCCTTCTAAAAGCGGAACTTTCTTCTGTCTTGATATAAGCCGCGACGACGTAATTGAGTTTTTAGATTCGCTAATCGAAAAGGCAATTGAAAGATGGGGCTTCAGATATTTGAAGTTAGATTTTTTGTACGCAGGATTGCTTTACGGAAAATACGCAAAAGGAGGAGCGGCGTTCGCATGGTATGACCACGCCCTGCAAATTCTTACAGCGCGCCGCCGGAATTTGAAGGGAGAGCCGGTCGCGTATCTGGGCTGTGGAATTCCTTTTGAGAACACATTCGAGTATTTTCCGCTTTCGCGTTCGGGATGTGATACCCTGGAGCATTGGGAAAACATTAAGTGCAAACGAATCGGCTGGAACGGAAGAACTTCGGCTTACTTAAACATGAAGGATTCCATCGGAAGGGCTTTATGGAACAGAATTATTTTTCAGAATGACCCTGATGTTATTTTTGTGCGGAACTCAAACTGCTCACTCACCCGTCAGGAAAAAATTCTGATTGCAACGGTTGCGGTTTTGTTCGGCGCGCAGTTCATGTATTCAGACGATCCGGCAGATTCGTGTTCAGAGGAAGAGGTCGCGCTTGCAAAGGAAATTCTTTCGATAAAGGAAAAATATTCGGACGAGGATTTTTCGGCGGTTGCGGAGGCGGAAGACATTTTTTATGTTGAATCGAAATCAGGAAAGTACAAGGGAATCTTAAATCTTTCGCAGAAAAATTTTGTGTACGAGGGAAATATAATTCAGAGTCACAGCGCAAAGATTTTTTAGCTCTTTAAGGAAATGCAACCGCTATTCGCTATCGCGGCATAATTTGCATAATTTATGGAAGGTGTGATAAAAATGACAAAATCAATTACAAAAGGAAAAATGTGGTGCTATGCCATCGGGCAATTGGGGTGGGCGCTGCTTTCAGGAATTATCGGTTCGTGGCTCGTATATTTTTACCAGCCGGCCGAGAATGAGGTTGCCGCCGGAATGAGGCTTTTTATTCCGCAGGGCCGCGTGATTTTCGGGACGCTTACGATTATCGGATTAATCACGGCTTGCGGGCGGCTTTTTGATGCAGTCACAGATCCGCTGATTGGAAACTGGTCTGACAGCTGCCGCGCAAAACAAGGCCGGCGGATTCCGTTTTTGAAATATGCGGCCGTTCCGTTCGGGATTGTGACGGTGCTTGTTTTCTGTGCGCCGCTAAGCAGGGTAAGCATGCTGAACACAGTCTGGCTTTTTGCTACGGTGCTTTTATATTATTTTTTAATTACATGTTATTGTACGCCGTACACTTCGCTTATCGCAGAGCTTGCGCATACTCAGGAAGAAAAGCTTGCAATCTCGACATGCATTTCGCTTACTTTTATCGTGGGTACGGCGTTTGCTTACCTTGCGCCTGTTGTGTGGACGGCTTTTATTGGCGCGGGACTGGAACGGATTTTTGCAATGCGGCTTACTTTTATAATCATGGCGTTTGCCGCAACGATTTGTCTTTTGGTTCCTGTATTTACAATTAACGAAAGAGATTACTGCGATGCAAAGCCTTCTGATTCTGCGATGCTTACTTCGCTTTTAAAAACTTTCAAAAATAAGGATTTCAGGGTGTTTGTCTGTCAGGATGTAATTTACTGGCTTGCACTTACAATGTTCCAGACAGGACTTCCGTTTTTTGTAACCGTGATCCTCAAGCTTCCTGAATCTTATGCAAGCCCGATGTTCATAGGACTTACGGCGCTTTCGCTTTTGTTCTACCCTGCCGTAAATATTCTTGCAAAAAAAATGGGAAAGAAAAATCTTGTGCTTACTGCGTTTGCGTTCTTTATGTCGGTATTCTGCTTTACCGGATTATGCGGCCCGCAGCTTGGCATTTCGACAAAGATTCAGGCCGCGCTCATTGTAATCGTTGCGTCTTTCCCAATGGCAATTTTCGGTATTTTGCCGCAAACGATGGTGGCAGATGTTGCGCAATACGAAACGATTAAGACTGGCGAGAACAGGGCCGGAATGTTTTATGCGGCACGAACCTTTGCGTTTAAGTTCGGACAGAGCGCGGCGATGCTGTGCTTTACTTCGCTTGCTACAATCGGAAGCGCATCGGGAGCGGGCTACAGGATAATTGCAATTACGGCTTCTGCGTGCTGTGCGCTTGGCGGCATCGTGCTTATTAAATTTAACGAAAAAGAAATTCTAGGCACTATTGCGTTGAACGAGAAAGCGGCGGATTAATTTTTGCCCGGTATATTTTTAATTTCAACTCGATATTTTTTTAATTTTCGTTCAGCTTAACAGTTCCGTATTCGTCGATAATCTGAGTCTTGATACTGTCCATCGGGCGCCATACTACAGAAAGCGAAAAATACGGACTGAAGTCGTACGACTTAACTCCCTTTCGTGTAACAAGGCGCGGTTCAAGCTTGAACTGCGTTTTTAAATCCCAGTCATGCAGATCGTGCGATACCGTAAACTCAAGCGACTGAAGCTTGAATCCTGAAGATGTCCGCAATACTTCATCATCAAACCGGAATGAATTCATCAAATCCTTGAATAGATTTTCTTCTCCCGGAATGCGGTTTGGATGGCCGTTTGCGCGCTGGAAATAGCGGTAGATTACATCGTTTCGGGAATTTGAGGCGAACGATATATCGATGAACTCGTTAATGCGGAAAGTGATTGACGGAGAAAAAATAAAATAGCTGCTTGTCGGTTTGAGTAAGTCGGCAACGATACTTGTAGAAAGTCCGGGTGCAAACGAGATTCTGTTTTTCCAGTATTTGAAATTCTTTTTTGACGAGGCATACGCAAAGCTGAATGAATACGGAACGAATTCTTTTTTTCCTGTTTCTGTCCAGCCCTTCTGCGGATCAAAATTATAGGTCATGTTATACTTCATCGTATACGCTGCCTGCAAATCCTTCCATGAAAGCGACGCCTTAAAGCTGTCCTCATAATCGTCTTCAAGATTGTAGTTAAATGATTCAGAAAGCTTAAGGTCGTTGTTAAAAAATGAGAGCGTCGCAGATTGTTTAAGCGGCTCCTTTTTCCACCTTTCACTTGTCTCGCTTTCTTTTGAATATCCGGTTTCAACTGTTGCAGAAAGATGCGGAATGAATGCCGTAAAAGAAAAATAATTTTTTTCAAGCTGAGGCGGAAGCGTTGCAGTATAGACAAACTTCTGCCCTACTTTATCCCTGAACTCAGTCGCCGCGAGTGTTGTTTCAAGATTGTGATTCGTAATCGACTCTTTTTCAGTCCAGTCAACTGTGAGCACATCCCACTGCGGATTATACGCGTCGCCGATAAATTCAGTGCGCATCATTTTTATTGTCTGATTGTAGCTTACTCCTGTTTCCTTGAAATGCGGATAAAACACGAACGGCTTGAGCGAAAAGCGGTTTGTATTGACGATGCTGATATAGCTTGCACTGTAGTCAGTTTTCCGTAAATTTGCGCGCGAGCTTTCCGAGTAGCCGCCGTCCGCTTCAGTTTCTGAAAGATACGGGTGAGTCTGATACAGATTGTCGAACAGGAATGAGTTTGAAACCGAAGCAAAATTATTCTTGTAACCGAACAGCTGCGAAAGTTCAACCGGGCCTTTAAACTGCATGTAGGATGACTTCATTCTGTCCCAGCGGAAATCATCTGCCGAATGAAGCGGCGTTGATGCATATGAATACTGCGATGTATATGACGGCGTGATGCTGTAATCAAGAGAATAATTTAATATAGAAGGAAATGTTACGGTCTCGTTCTGAAAATCCAGAAGCGGTAAAATTGCTTCGGTCAGCTCAAAGCCTGATTCTTCGGACTCGGTCTGATTATCAGAGCTTGCATCCCCGCTTGATTTATTTTCGCTGGTATTTTCTTTGGAGTTTTCGGCAGCCGGTTTTCCTTCCGAAGATGACTCGGAGTTTTCTTCGCTTTTTTCTTCATCCTGCTTATTTGCACTGAAGTCCAGAAGCGTCAGGTTTGATTCAGTAAGCTTTTTATTTTTTCGCGCTTTAAAATCGATTTCAGTTCCAAAGATTTTTCCTGAAATTCTTCCTGAAAACTTAAACGGCGTAATTGATGAAGGATAAAAGAATTTTCTTTCAGGCGTATATATGTACCAGCCGTATTTTGTATTAGAGCCTGCGCTTTCGTAATTAATCCATGTCTTTGTAAGCGGATTGTAATAGCTTGATGCGAGCGAACTGAAAATGATGTTTGCGCTCATCGAAGAAATTGAAATCGTATCGAGCCAGGGCTTTATTTTTTCAGAAAGCGGAACTGAATACGAAAGCGAAGTATCCCATGTAAAAGAGCTTATTTCTTTTGAGCTTAACTTTTCAGCTTCCGTCGTTGTATTTGTATCCTGAGTCGGATTATTTAAAAGATAGCTGAACCAGTCCATAGTTTCTGTTCTTTCACCAAAGTCGTAATCAAAGAACGGGTCTGAATAAATCGGCATTGAAAGATTAAATGTAAACGGCTTTGAAAGTGAAAAATTCAGCTTACCCTTATACCTGAACGGCGCAACCATTCCCAGAAAATTTGAGTTGTCGTAATAAATATTTCCTTTTGCGTCAAACGGCTCGTAAATATTTGTCGTGTTGTTGAGGAATACAGTTTTACTCCAGCCCATCATCCACATCGTTTCAAGATTGTTGAAGATTTTCTTTGGCTTGAACACGCCGTCAAATCCGATTGCAAGTCCGTTATTCGCATACCAGTCGGCCATAAGCTTAAAGTGATTTGTAGTATCACCTTTGTATTCCGTATCAAGATTGTGGAGCACGAGTCCCTGCAATTCCTGTTCCATCAATTTGCTCGGTTTAACAAGACTGAAATAATCCGCGAGCATTTCACTTGCCGAAGATTTTTCTGAATTAAAGTCCTCGTCTTTTTCAAGCGGTTTTCTTCCATATAAATAAGTTGTTGTCTGAAAATAATAGCCGCTTCTGTTCCTGTAACCGAAAACAGGATTGAACACAAGCTCGTCCTTTGGATAATAGAATGCGGGAAGATACAAAACAGGAACTACGCCGACATACAAAAGCGCATTTAAAAATGCAAATTCATTTCCGGGAAGAAGCCAGATTTTTGACGCCTTGATTTTCCAGTGAGGATTTTCATCATTACAGAATGTAAGCTCGCCGGTCTTAAAGGCAATCGTACCGGAATCATCGCGCGCGAATATGTCTGACGCGATATTTAAAGTGGAGCCTGATGGCAGGTTAATTGCATTGGAATCCGCCTGGATTACCCTTGCATTATCGAAGACGCCGTCAAGCGTGGCTGTATTGAACAAAAGCGTATCTGATGTAACATCCTGTCTGGTGCCGTTTTTATCAGTCTGTTCCAGAGTAACAGCGCCTTCTGCAAAAAGCATGTCGCGCGCGCGGTTATATGTTACGCGATCAGCTCCGATTAAGGTTGTAGTCCCGCCTTTTTCTACGGAGATTTTTACATTGCCTTCAAAAGTGATTACATCATCATCTGTAACCGGATCCTTTTTATTGCCGCTTTTCATGGCGTTAAGAATCGTGATTACAGTTTTTGTATCTTCGGTTTCGTCTTTTTTCTTGTCGTCTTTTTTAGAAGCGGCAAATGACATTGCAGCAAGCACAACCGCAGTTATTAATACCGCGGCTGCCTTTTTTGAGAAAATCTTTTTTAGATTTAAACTGCAAATCACTTTTCCAGCATTTCCTTTATGTAATGGCCAGTGTAAGATTTTTCGTTTTTGCTAAGTTCTTCGGGCGTTCCAGTTCCTACAATATTTCCGCCGCGGTAGCCGCCTTCAGGGCCTAAATCAACGATGTAGTCAGCCTGACAGATTACATCAAGATTGTGTTCAATCATCACGACTGAATTCCCCTGATCAACAAGCCGCTGAATTACGCTCATAAGCTGCTTGACGTCAGCAAAATGAAGTCCGGTTGTAGGTTCATCAAGAATATAAAGCGTCTTTCCTGTAGAAACTTTTGAAAGCTCAGTTGCAAGCTTAACGCGCTGTGCCTCGCCACCCGACAATGTAAGCGCCGACTGACCGAGCTGGATGTAACCGAGACCGACAGATTTTAGCGTTTCAAGCTTACGCGAAATATGCGGAATATGCGCAAAGAAATCGCACGCCTCTTCGATTGTCATATCAAGAACATCCGTAATGCTTTTCCCTTTGTAAAGGATATCAAGCGTCTCTTTATTAAACCGCTTTCCGCCGCAAACGTCACATGTAATAAATACGTCCGGCAAAAAATTCATTTCGATTGTAATTGTACCGGCACCCTGGCAGTTTTCGCAGCGGCCTCCCTTTACGTTAAAGCTGAATCGTCCCGGAAGATAACCGCGCGCTTTAGATTCTGGAAGTGACGCATACAAATCGCGGATAGAATTAAACACACCGACATAAGTAACCGGATTTGAACGCGGAGTCCTTCCGATCGGGCTCTGGTCAATATTGATTACCTTGTCCACATTTTTGATTCCTTCGATGCTGTCGTATTCACCTACAGGATAATTAGTACGCATAAGCTTGTTGCTTACGGCCGGATAAAGTATGTCGCTTAAGAATGTTGACTTTCCGCTTCCTGACACGCCCGTAATGCATGTAAAAGTTCCGAGCGGAATCTGTACATCGATATTCTTTAAGTTGTGTTCGCGTGCTCCCTTTACCGTAATAAAAAGTCCGTTTCCTTTACGGCGCTCCTTTGGAATATCAATCGTAAGCGTGCCTGCAAGGAACTGACCTGTAAGGCTTTCTTTTTCCTGCATTACCTGTTCTGGAGTTCCGCTTGCTACTACGCGTCCGCCATGGATTCCCGCACCAGGCCCGATATCTACAATCCAGTCTGCCGTGCGCAATGTCTGCTCATCGTGTTCAACTACAATTACGCTGTTTCCCAAATTGCGAAGATACGTGAGCGTATCGATAAGGCGCTGGTTATCGCGCTGATGAAGTCCGATTGAAGGCTCATCGAGAATGTACATTACGCCCGTAAGCGCTGAACCGATTTGTGTTGCAAGACGGATTCGCTGCGCTTCTCCACCCGAAAGAGTTCCTGCCGAGCGTTCAAGCGTAAGGTAATCAAGTCCGACATTTTTTAAGAACGTAAGGCGCGCTTTGATTTCCTTAATGACCTGACGCGCAATCTGCTGTTCTGTTTCAGTTAATTCAAGCGACTCAAAAAATTTAAGTGAATCAATGACCGACATGTCAGTCATTTCCATAATATTTTTTCCGCCGACTGTTACTGCAAGCGCTTCAGGACGGAGCCTTTTTCCATGACAGCATGTACATGTTGAAACTGCCATGAATTTTTCTTCCATGCGGATTCTCTGGGCATCACCCCAAGCCTCTGCATGGCGCCGGCGCATGTCACCGATAATTCCTGTCCACGGGCGGTTGTATTCAGAATAGCCTTCGCCGCTCTGCTTTCTGTAAATCCATTTAATGTTTTTCTTTTCGTCGCCGTTCCACAAATAATCAAACTGCTTTTTTGTAAGCTCAGAAACAGGCGTATCAAGCGAGAAGCCGCCTTCCTTTGCAACCGCCGTAAACATTGACTTGTTCCATTCGCTGTCGGGATTGTAAAACGGAAAGGCGCCTTCGTTAAAGCTTTTTGCTTTATCAGGAATAATTTTGCTTTCGTCCCATTCCATTTTTTCGCCGATACCCGTACATTCAGGACAAGCGCCGAACGGATTGTTAAAAGAAAAAAGCCGCGGCTGCAAATCGGGAATTGAGATTCCGCAGTCAGGACATGCATTTTTCTGACTGAAAAAAACTTCTTCCTCAACATAATCTTTTGAGGCATCCGCTGTAATTCCGCGGGAAGCCATTGATGAAAGAATCTGCTCGAAATTTTCGTCGCCTTTGTTGACGCGGCGTATTACCGTAATAATGCCGCCCGCGCTGTTGAGTGCGGTTTCGATTGAATCGGCAAGGCGCTTTCTGATGTCGGCTTTAAGTACGATTCTGTCTACAACAAGCTCGATTGTGTGCTTTTTCTGCTTATCAAGCTTGATTGATTCATCAAGCTCTGTCATTACGCCGTCGATGCGGACGCGGACGAAGCCTGATTTTTTTGCGTCCTCGATAATTTTCTGGTGTTCGCCTTTTTTGCCGCGTACAACCGGTGCAAGAATCTGAAGGCGTGTTCCTTCGTGCCACGAAAGGATTGAGTCTATAATCTGGTCTACTGTCTGCTCGTTGATTTCGCGTCCGCAGTTCGGGCAATGCGGCTTACCGATGCGCGCAAAAAGCAGGCGGTAGTAATCGTAAATTTCGGTTACGGTTCCTACTGTTGAGCGCGGGTTATTGTGAGTTGTTTTCTGTTCAATTGAAATTGCCGGAGAAAGCCCTTCGATCATATCAACATCAGGCTTGTCCATCGTGCCTAAAAACTGGCGCGCATAAGACGAAAGGCTTTCCATATAGCGCCTTTGTCCTTCTGCAAAAAGAGTGTCAAATGCAAAAGAACTCTTGCCTGAGCCTGAAAGTCCCGACACCACAACAAGCTTGTTTCTTGGGATATCAATATCGATGTTCTTGAGGTTGTGCTCGCGCGCACCCCTGACTGAGATTCGTTCGCCTTCAAAAGTATTTTTTTTCATAGCATTATATTATAGAAAAAAATTGAAAAAAAAACTACTCATTTGTGTAAGGGTTGGTTTTGCAGATGAAAAATTTGCGCTTACTGGCGCGCGGGTTATTTATTCTGTTCCTGATTCTTTGCAGCTTCGGCCTTCATCTTGTCGATATAGCCAGAATCTTCAAGATATTTGCGGCGGGTTATTACAAGGCTGATAAGTTCCTGATACATGTTGTAATCGACTTCAAGTGCAATCGGAAAAATAAAGAATTCTGTTTCATCACAATAGCGCTCGATAAACTTAGGATCGTTTACATATCCGAGCGAAATCATGTTGCTGATTCTGTCGGCGCATTTTAAGAGCTTTGCCTTCTGGCTTCCCGTATCAATAATGCGCCTCAAAAATTGCGGCTTTGATTCACCTTCACGCTTTGTAACTTCGAGCACAAGGCGGTAAACATCCTCGCCGTCCTCATCAACATTGATGATTTTGTTGTGCTCAAATCCGGGAATATCTTCGATTACATCGTGAATGCATGAGGCTTTAAGAAGGACGCTGTCGATATAGCCGTAGTCAATAAGGATTGACATTGTATCAAGCTGATGGCGGAACATATTTCCGCCGGCGTGACGGCTTTTTCCGATGAGGTATGTCGCAAGCTGCATATACGGCGCAAGGTAAATGTCCTTAAGAAGGAGCATTGACTTTTCGTTCATGTGATTCGGCTTGTTAACCTGCATCTCGTATTTCTTCATACCATCACCTTTCCGACGCGCCTTCTTAAATTACAGGCTCTTGATGTAAGACTCAAGCTTTTCTATCTTGCGCCTTGACTCCTCAAGCTTTTCCTTTTCGGCAGCAACAAGTTCAGCCGGCGCATGCTGTGCAAAATTTCCGTTGAGCTTGTTCTCACTCATTTTAGCATATCCCTGCTCTTTTTCAAGAGTTTTCTGGAAGCGCGCAATGAGCTGCTCTTTATTGATGTTTTCGTCAACAAGGATGAATGACTCAAAGCCTTTGCCTACTGTTCCAATCGACGAAGCGGGCTTTGATTCTACAAACTCAATGTTCTTGATTCCGGCTAAAAGCTGTATCATCTCAACCTTTTCGCGTGCAACTTCTGCCGAACTTGCCTTTTCAATAAGGATTGCGATGTTGATTTTTTCAGCAGGATCGATTCCGCATTCGATACGGAGCGCACGCGTTTTTCCGATGAGCTCCTTTAATGAATCAAAGCGCGCGCCAATCTCGGCGTTATCGCGGTCTGATACAGGAGCAGGGAACGGTGCGTTTATGAGCATTCCGACATACTCGCTGTTTGACGCAATTTTCTGAGCGCCGGCTTTCTTGCGGTTTGCGGCGATTTCAGAAAGCGGAAGCTTTGCGTAAATCTCTTCTGTAACGAATGGAAGATACGGATGGAGAAGGCGCAGGTTTTCTTCGAGGATGTTCATAAGAACTGAAGCCTGCCTGTCTTTTTCCTTATCATCACCATTCTTAAAATTAATCTTTGTAGCTTCAACATACCAGTCGCAGAACTCGTTCCAGAAATATTCCATGAGGGCAGAGGCCGCGTCGTTGTAGCGGTATGTATCAAGCGCTTCGCGGGCAGTTTTTGCAGCGTAATTTAAGCGGCTGTAAATCCACTTGTCGAGTTCCGTAAGGTCTGCGTCTGTAACAGGAACAAGGTTGCGGCCTTCAAGATTTCCAAGAAGGTAGCGGCTTGCGTTCCACACTTTGTTACAGAAGCGTGAACCGAGCTTGAACGAATCTTTATCGATAAGAATATCCTGTCCCTGAGCGCACATAAAGCCGAGCGTAAACTTAAGGGCATCGGCACCGTACATATCGATAATTTCAAGAGGGTCCATACCATTGCCAAGAGACTTAGACATCTTGCGGCCCTGCTTGTCGCGAACGAGTCCGTGAATATAGATATCATGGAACGGAGCTTTTCCTGTAAATTCAAGGCCGGCCATAATCATGCGGCTAACCCAGAAGAAGATGATGTCGTATGCAGTTACGAGCGCTGTAGTCGGATAGAATTTTTTAAGGTCCTCTGTTTCCTGAGGCCAGCCCAAAGTTGAGAACGGCCAGAGCCATGAAGAAAACCATGTATCAAGAACATCTTCATCCTGCTTGAGTTCACTTGCCGGAGCACCGCACTTAGGGCACTTGCAGGGATCTTCGCGGCTTACGATAACCTCGCCGCACTTCTGGCAGTACCAGGCAGGAATTCTGTGTCCCCACCAGATCTGGCGGCTTACACACCAGTCACGGATATTTTCAAGCCAGTGTGAATATGTGTTTTCCCATTTCTGCGGGAAGAACTGAACGTCTCCTTTCTTCCATGCGGCGAGCGCCTTGTCGGCCATCGGCTTCATTTTTACAAACCACTGGTCGCTCAAATACGGCTCGACAACTGTCTTACAGCGGTAGCAGTGACCAACCGAGTGAACCATTTTTTCTTCACCCTTAAAGAG
>CACYCX010000133.1 GCA_902772975.1 uncultured Spirochaetaceae bacterium | reverse complement strand
TGCCGCAGATTTTTACCGGCATCAACACCGCAAGCGCATTCGCATTTACTACGCTTGTAATGGCTGAAATGATGGGGCAACCAGGTGGATTGGGATATTACATAAATGCCTCTAAAGTTTGGAGCGCTTATTATAAAGTTTTTGCAGCGATAATCGTGATGGCGATTTTGTTCAGCCTGATTTCTGCAGTGATAAAATTAATAGAGGCCAGAGTTTTGCGATGGCAGAAGGGACTTTTAAAATGAGCGAAGCAATTCTGGAAATTAAAAATGTTAACCGCATATATAAAGATGAAGAAACAACAGTAAATGTCCTTAGCGATGTTAATCTTGAGGTTCAGCGAGGCGAGCTTGTTTCGATTATCGGCTTGTCTGGCTGCGGAAAGACAACGCTTCTTCGTCTGATAGCAGGGCTTGATAAGCCTCAATCAGGCGAGCTTCTTTTAAACGGGGAGCGCATCGTAAAGCCGTCTCCATCGCGGGGCTATGTCTTTCAAAAGGAAGGTCTTTTCCAGTGGCTGACTGTTGAACAGAATATTGCATTCGGATTAAAAGCCCGCCGCGTGTATAAAGAAAACAAACATAAGGTGCAGGAATTTATTTCGTTAATCGGACTTGATGGTTTTGAAAAAGCATATCCGCATCAAATAAGCGGCGGAATGGCACAGAGGGTAGCGATTGCGCGCGGCCTGATTAATGATCCGGATCTGCTCCTGCTTGATGAGCCGATGGGCGCTCTGGATTCTTTTACACGCGCAGACATACAGGACAAGCTGCTTGAAATAAAGCAGAAAAAAAATGTGACTATGATTTTAGTAACTCACGATATTGATGAGGCAATTTATCTTTCTGACAGAATCATAATCATGACGCCGCGCCCGGGAAAAATCAGTGAAATATTGAATGTGAATATTCCGCATCCAAGGCATCGTGGAGGAACAGAATTCCTTGCGACGCGCAGAAATATCCTTGAGAAATTTCAACTTGCAGCTGCTATGCCTAATCCTGAATATCAGATTTAGAAATACGAGGTTTTTTGTATGGAGGAGAAAAAAAATTCTGAAGGCGGCATAGATAATGTTTTGCTTCAGGTAAAGAAAATTTTAAGTGAAATAAAATATGGATCTGTTACACTTGTCGTGCAGGATGGTGTTGTAGTTCAGATTGAGCGGCAGGAAAAGCTGCGTATAAAATAGGAGGAAAAAAATGGCAGATTTTGACACATTAAGAATCAGGGCTGGTTACAAATCTTCAGAGCACAATTGGGCAGTTCAGACACCAATATACCAGACCGCATCATTTGATTTGGGAAGCGTAGACCGCGCAAAGGCATTGTGGGCAATGGAAGAATTTGGCGGCATTTATACCCGCGTCGGAAATCCAACAGTAACTGCATTGGAAAACAGAGTCGCAGCTTTGGATGACGCTCATGGTGCGCTTGCACTTGCATCAGGGATGGCGGCAATATCTTTTGTGGTTCTTGCATTGACCGAAGGCGGTGGAAATATAGTAGCGCCTCATTCGCTTTACGGTGGAAGTGAAGATTCGTTCTCACATTTTTATTCACGCTTTGGATCAAATATAAAATTTGTAAAAGACCGTTTTGATATCAATTCTTTTGAAGCAGAGATTGATGATAAGACGCGCGGTATTTATATTGAAACAATTTCAAATCCAAATGCCGAGCTCTATGATTACGAAGCGCTTTCTGAGCTTGCACACAAGCATGGCATTCCGCTGATTGTTGACAATACTGTTGCAACTCCATATCTGTTTAATCCGTTCAAGCATGGCGCTGACATAACGATTTATTCAGCAACAAAAGGACTTGGCGGACACGGAAATGTAATTGCCGGCCTGATTCTGGAAAGCGGAAAATTCAATTATAGCAAAGAAAAATATCCGCAGTTCTACGAAAAGTCATATAAGATAAGGGACATCAACGGAAACAGCCGCTCGCCATTTGACATTGATCCTCAGGGGCCGCTTTTGATTCATCTCCGCGCTTTCTATCTTGAATTTATCGGAGCCGCGCTCGGGCCGTTTGATGCGTTCCTCATCATGCAGGGGATTGATACTCTTTCCGAGCGCCTTGAAAAGGAAACACGCAACGCCGAAAAAATCGTTTCTTATCTTGAAAAAAGCAAATATGTCGGCTGGGTAAAGCATCCTAGTTCAGAAAAAAGTGCGTTCAGGGAGCTTGCAAAAAAATATTTCCCGAAAGGCGCCGGAGCGATTTTGAGCTTTGGTTTTTTGGGTTCGGAAAAGCAGCTTAATACATTCATCCAGCATTTGAATTATTTTTCATATCATGTAAATATCGGCGATGTTCGTTCTTTAATCGTAAATTCACCAAAGACAACTCATGCTGAATTAGACGAGCTGCATTTAAAGCAGGCTGGAATTGAAGAAAACACTGTAAGAATTTCAGCTGGCCTTGAATCTGCTGATGATTTAATTTCCGATTTGGATCAGGCATTCAAATATGTCTTCGAAAATTAAAATTCAAATTTCAAATGCTTCTCTTTCTGATTTGGATGCGCTTCATGAATTGGAAAGGGATGCGTTCACTGACGGGAATTCTGCAAGCAGGGAAGCGTTCGAATATCGGCTTACGGAATTTCCTCAGTGGTTTTTTAAAGCCGTTTATAATGACAGGATTATAGGATTTATTAACGGTAGTCCTTCAGATAAACAATTCATAACTGATGATCTCTTCTTATCCGGCGCCTCATTTAATGATGATGCCGAAAATTTTCTAGTCTTCGGGCTTGTAGTTCACAGGGACTTCCGTGGATTGGGAATTGCTTCTTCCCTTATGCGCAATGCACTTTCTGTTTCAAAGGAGCGCGGAAAAAAGCGGGCAACCCTTACTTGTGAAAAATCACTGATTCCGTTTTACGAGCAGTTCGGTTTTAATAATTGCGGCGTGTCAGAGTCTGTTGTCGGCGGAATACAATACTTTGACATGGAAATAACACTTTCTGATTAAATTCCTTCTTTTTTTAATTCACATCTAAAAATAATTCAAAGCGTGTCCGATAACACAACGAATTTTCCACTCAGATTTCAAAAAAAAATCTTGACAGGCTAATATTTGTTAGGTTAAAATATGGCTAATAAGTGTTAGCCATAAATGAGTGAATTATCTACAAAAGAGAAGATACTTGACGCGGCCCTGACGCTTTTTTCTAAGAACGGATACGATGGCACCAGTGTTGAACAGATTGCTGAGAGTGTTGGAATAAAAGCCCCTTCATTGTACAAGCATTTTAAGGGCAAGGAAGACATCCTCAGTAATATTATTGATCTTTCTGAAAAGCGGTATGAAAAAAATTTTGGTTCGGAATCAAATATAGGCCAGATTCCTAAAACACGCGAAGAATTTGTAAAAATCAATATGGATAAAATCCTTTTTACAGTGAAGGATCCTGTTATCCGTAGAATAAGGACTTTTATAGTTAAAGAGCAGTTCAGAAGTGAACGCCTTGCAAGAATTATGAGCTGGCATCAATATGACGGCCTCAAAAAAATCCTGGTGAAAGTCATGGATAAGATGATGAAATCGGGCTTTTTGAGGGAAAACGATTCTGAGATGCTTGCAATTGAAATTTATGCACCTTGCACACTGATGGTTGCTATCGTAGATCGTCAGCCTGAAAGGGAAGAGGAAGTCCTTGAGTTCATGGAAAGGTATTTCGGTCATTTCTATGATACTTATGCAAAGCACTAACATGGAGAGACATATATTAGAAAACTTGGACAGGTTTTGGTACATGAAGAGAGTTTACACTTATCAAGCTGCCTGGTCATGGAAAAGGAGGTTATTTTCTATCTGACTGAAACGCAGGTTTTTTAGTTTTGCCGGTTTATGAATGCTCCCTTCCTGCGATTATTGTTCCTTTGGAAGCAAAGTCAAAGTTGCTTACAGTGCTGCCTTGATTTTGTTTTCAAGGGAATTTCAGCCCCTCCCTTTTCCCTGATCGGGTTTGTCCTGTCACTTTTCTTTTTTTTCCCCTTTGTAAACACCTGAATTTATGCATTTCATCGCTCAAAATATGCATCTTGCCTAAAATCTATTTTTTTTTTTAATTCAATACCCTACAATTTTGTTATGAACAATCAACAAACCAGCAGTTCTAAAAACTTATTGACTGAGTGTCTCTTTGCAGCGGAGGTTTCGGTTTTTATGGCATCGTTAATTTCATTTATGCCTCAAGCCAAACAGACCTGCACGGAGAAAACTGAAGAATTAAAAAAGGAGATGTTTTTCAAATGAAAAAAGTATTGTTGTTTTTCAGTGTATTGAGTTTTTTTGGTTTGCTCTTTGCAGAAGATTTAAAAATTTCAGTAATTGACAAAGAGCTTGATTTCCCGCTTGAAGGCGCAAAGCTAGTGCTCAAGGAAAATCAGAAAATTGAAGCAGTTGCAGATGCAGATGGAAATGCAGTTCTTTCGCTTCCTGATTCTGTAAAATCGGGAACTGTTATTGCGTCGTTTCCGGGCTACAAATCTGAATCAGTAAAATTCAGCGGCACCGGCGATGCTCTTGTAATCAACATGGTGATTACTGAAGTTATCGAGGGTACGACTCTTATCGTTAATAGAGCCGCCCCAGAAGCTACAGACGAAAAAGCAGGCGTTTCTACAGTAATTACAAAGGAACAGATGCATACTACGGCGAACATCGGGCTTGTTGAAGACTGCATGGCTTCTGTGCGTACGCTGCCGGGTATCGCTTATTCAGGCGCATGGGGCAGTGAACCTTCCGTACGAGGCGCTGAACCTAGAGAGCTTGCCTTTATGCTTGACGGCATGTATCTGATTTTTCCATACCACTGGGGCGGCGGGGTCTCGATTTTCAATCCGTCAATGATTGAGTCAATCAAGCTTTCTAACGGCGTATATTCAGCACGGTACGGACGCGGTTCAGCCGGTGTCCTTGATGCTACATCATTAAAGCCTGATTACGAAAATTTCCATATGAACACAAGCGTTTCTACAACTTGCGTTGACGCTTTCTTTCAGGTTCCGTTCGGAAAAAAAGTTGGCGGCATGCTTTTAGGAACTCACGTATCATATCTTGATCCGCTTCTTGCTGTTTACAAAAAACTGGATGTCGGAACTCTTGATATGCTTGAGCGCGCGCCTTATATCCGCGACGTGTTCCTGAAGACATGCTTTACTCCGACAGATATGATTGACATTTCGCTTTTCGGATTTTTCGGAAGCGATGGAATTACAATCAACCAGATGAGCAAGGACGACGGATTAAATACGCATACCGTTTTTGATTACGACTACTACATGGCAATCGGAGGACTCAATTTAAAATATCTTCCGACAGACAAGCTTTTGTTCCACATGCTTTTTTCTTACAACGGAATGTTTGAGGATTTAAAGGCTGATGTTACGGAAGACGGTTCGATAAAGTACAGCGATGAGTTTGTCGATAAGTTCGGTTCAAAATATGCAAGCGTTAAAAAAGGTGCAAGCTATGACTTACCAAAGCTTAAGTCATCAACTTCTGAGTTCATCAACAGCCATCTTTTTACAGGACGCTTTGAAAGCGAAATCGAGCTTAATGAAAAAAATCATCTTTGTGCAGGTATAGACGAATCGCTTTCAACATCACTCACGGAAAACAAGCTTAATTCTTGGACGGATGTGCAGCTGCCTTCTGGAAGCATTTTTAAGCACGTAAACTGGACGAACAAAACTGCCGGAAACAATGTTTTGTGCAATGCCGCATATGCTTCATGGACATTTGGAAACGAAAGTGATTTTGTTCAGAGCGAGCTTGGGCTTCGCGGAGAGTTTGTCAATGTTTACAACCCGGGAACAGAATATTATTTAAATTTTATTCCTGACGTATGTCCTAGGGCATCAGTAACATTTACACCGTGGCGTGATTCGGGGCTTTTGGACAAGGCTTCGTTCAATATCGGAAGCGGCCTTTTTGTTTCAGCTCCGCGCGATGTGATGTTATACACAAAGGATATTACTGGAACAAAGGATTACGAGCTTAATGTAAACCGCGCTTTGTTTACGGTGCTTGGCTCAAATGTAGCACTTACAAACGGCTGGAATTTCAAGCTTGAAACTTATTACAAATATTATCTTTCAAGACTTTATTCATACAGCATGACTGATGCTTCAAGCAATTATCAGGATGTGCGCATGATTGCAAAGTCAAACGGAAAGGGGCATGTGTTTGGCGTTGATTCAATGATTGAAAAAAAAGTCGGCGGTAAGTGGGACGGATATCTTTCTTATTCATTCGTATTTGCCCGTCTTTACAATCCTGCTGGAATCAAAAGCGATGAGTACGGCGTGTACAGCGGACAGGGAACTCTTGATGAATGGTATTACCCGGACTATCACAGGTTCCACACTGTAAATGTTGTAAGCAACTGGCATTTTGCAAAGGGCTGGACATTTACTGCAAAGGCGACATTTGCTACAGGCGCTCCAAAATCTGATAAGGACGACATAACCTGTACTGCAGCAATTATGGAAGACGGAACTGTAATTCAGAGATATTCACGAAAATCTGTTTACAGCGATACATTGCGCACGAATGTTGTTTTCCCGATTGACTTGAGAATTTCATATCAGTGGAAGACACGCGGTGAAAAGGTTGACTGGGAATTCTATCTTGCAATTCAGGATTTGAATTTTGTTCCTCAGCAGAAGGATAAGGTATTCAACCAGTATTCAGGAAAGACGACTGATGTTGATGAATCTTCTGCAAGATTCGACCTTGGAGTTCCGATTCCGTCACTTGGTTTAAAAATAAAATTCTAATTTAGAGAGGTTTATAAAATGGACAATGGATTTAGTTTGATTGAGTTATTTAATCTTGGCGGACCGTTCATGTGGGTTCTCCTTGCGTTCTCTGTTGCAACAATTTCTATCGTGATTGAACGCTGCATTTATCTTGCATGGCACGACTGTCGCGTAGCTGGAATCAGCGCAAAGGTAAAGGAATATCTTAAAGCAGGGCAGCAGGCTCAGGCAGAAGAATTTTTGAAAAGTTATACAAACAAACAGATTGTAGCTTCAATTCTTCTTGCCCTTTTGCAGAATGCAAAGTTTGGTGAAAACAGAATGGAACGCGCTGCAGAGGCAGAGGCGCAGGAAAGGCTTCGCCGCATGGAAAATGGTTTTAATTATCTTACTGCGCTTTCTTCGATTGCACCGCTCACCGGATTTTTGGGAACTGTTTCCGGAATGATTGGCGCCTTCCAGTCTATTGCAGTGGCAACTGATGTTAACGCTCAGCTTGTAGCCGGCGGTATTTACGAAGCGCTTATCACGACTGTATTCGGTTTGATTATTGCAATCGTTGCGCTTGTTTCATACAACCTGTTGATTCAGAAAATCGATACTTTCTCTGCGGAAGTTTCAAAGTCAATCAACGATTTAGTTCCGGAGCTTATTGGAAATGATTAAGCGTATTACAAGGCGCAACTTGGATGATGTCGGAAGCTCAGGTTCTTTAAATGACCTTTCGTTTTTGCTGATAATTTTCTTTATCGTAATTGCGGGCTTTAATGTGAACAAAGGTTTTTTACTGAACCTGCCTTCCAAGCAAAAGCCGATTATCGTAAACACAGAGGATATTTTAAAGTGCACGCTTTGTGCTGACGGTTCTCTTATGATGGACGGACAGGCAATGCAGGCGGACGAGCTTTCGTCAAAAATTCAGGCTAAGCTTCAGAAATGGCCCAACCTGACTTTCCTGCTTACTATAAATCCAGAGGCGCCGTATCAGAGTGTGGTTGATGTAATTGCGGCAATCCGTTCTTTGAAAGTCGAAAATTTTTCTTTCAAAATGGAAACTGCAGAATAGCGAAAGTTGTAGAGGAAAAAAATGGTAAATCTAAAGACTAAAAGGCGCAATCCTTCAATTACAACTTCTTCGATGTCTGATATCGGATTTTTGCTTTTGATTTTTATCATGCTGATTTCTTTGATGAACCAGCGATACGAGGAAAAGATTAATTATCCTGAAAGCTCGATTGTAGAACGCACTCAGGCAGATTCTAATTTTGAAATCTGGATTCAGAAGGACGGCGTGATTTCGGCAAATGGAATTCAGCACAATTCTCTTTCGCTTGAAAGGGCAATCGTAACTGCTGTAGCTGAAAATCCGAATGTCAGGATTCACATAATCGCAGATAAGGATACGCCGTACAAATATATTAATTCGGTTGTGGAAGTCCTTCAGCTTTTGCAGCATCGGGTAGTAAGCTTTGTTATTGATGAGGCAGGACAGAAATGAGCAAGAAAAATATTCCGATTCTTGAAAGATGGTATACTCGTCCCGTTCTTTTTACAATAGTGCTTTTGCTTCACGTTGCGGTTCTTCTGATTTTTAATTTTAAGAATTCTGATGAAGCGGAAGATGTCGTTTTTCGTGATGCCGAAGTTTTTAAGCTTGTTGATGTCCAGGAATATCAGAAGCCTCCGGCTGAAAAGAAGGATGTCCTCAAGGTTTCAAATCAGGTAAAGGCGGCGGAAAAAATTGTTGAGACTGATAAGACTGTCGAAGAAGAATCTTCTGCCGATCAGATTGAATATCTTCCTCAGCATAAAATTTCTACTGTTCCTGTAATTCCTACGCGCGAGGTACTTTCAAGGATTGTGTATCCGCCGATGGCTTTAAAGCAGGGAATAGAAGCGATTGTATATCTTGAGCTTTTTATTGACAGTAATGGCACTATAAGAACGATAAAAATATTGAAGGATCCGGGACACGGATTTGCACAGGCAGCAGTTGCCGCGCTTGAAGGAATAAAATGTGTTCCTGCAAACGCAAACGGCAAAAACTGCGCAGTGCGTTACCGTTATCCGGTTAAGTTTACATTGAACTGATAAAGCGTAAGTGGTTAAACCATGAGCTTGTAAATTTTTGCGCAGTCATCTTCGTTCAGCTTTACGAATCCTGAGATGCTGCCGTCTCCGCCGTTTCCGCGGCAAAGCGATTTTACAAGCGCCGGTATATCTTCTTCTTTTGCCCCCAGCTCCGCAAAGTTTTTAGGCATCCCTATTGAGATGAAGAACTGGCGGAGCTTTTCTATTCCTTCGCGCGCCGTTACTTCCGGGTGCGCAAAATCCATCTGGCAGCCCCAAACGCGCACCGCCGCCTGGGCAAAACGCATTACATCGTGATTCATCACATAAGTGAATACGGCCGGGAGCGTTACCGCCAAGCCTGCGCCGTGTGCGCAATCGTACAAGGCCGAAAGCTCGTGTTCAATCGCATGGCTGTTCCAGTCCTGACTTCTTCCGACGCCGCAGGAATTGTTGTGAGCCATCATGCCTGCCCACATAATGTTCGCGCGGGCCTCGTAGTTGTTCGGATCTGCAATTACACGCGGTCCCTCGTGAATCATCGTAAGCAAAAGGCCTTCTATAATGCGGTCGGTTACTTCGACTTCTTTTGTGTTCGTAAGGTACCGCTCGTAAAGATGCGCCATGATGTCCGTAATGCCGGCCGCTGTCTGATGTGGAGGCAAAGTCTGAGTCAATGCTGGATTTAATATAGAAAATTTCGGCCGGACTGCGTCTCCGCTCGCCCCGCGCTTGAACATGCCTTCTTCTTTTGTGATTACGGTATCCGGGCTTCCTTCACTACCGGCGGCGGCAATAGTGAGAACAGTTCCGATAGGTATAGCCTGCTCGATTGTCTTACCGCAGTAAAAATCCCAGAAATCGCCGTCGTATAATGTACCGGCTGCTATCGCTTTTGCAGAATCGATGGTGCTGCCGCCACCAACAGCCAGGATAAAGTCAATGTTTTCTTTTTTGCAGAGGTCAATTCCTTGATAAACAAGTCCGCTACGTGGATTGGGCTTGACGCCGCCGAGCAATGTATACGGAATGCGTTCTTTATCCAGCGATGCCTTTATGCGGTCAATCAGGCCTGATTTGATTGCGCTGCCGCCGCCATAGTGAATTAAAACCTTGCTTCCGCCAAAGCGCTTTACAAGGCTTCCTGCCTGCGATTCTGTTTCCTTTCCGAAAACAAAACATGTGGGTGAATAAAATGTAAAATTTTCCATATTAGTCCTTGACCTCCGGGTTAATCTTACAAATAAAAAAATACTTGTTTCAAGAGCTGAAACAAGTATTTAAAAAAATTGGTGGATTTTTTTTGCGGCGCTATAAGGAGGTTTATTGTTGGAAATTAAAATTGCCGCGTTTATTGTTATCTTAAACTAGAACTTAACTGCGACAGCAAATCCGTCAGCCTGTAAGCTTACATTAACATCGTGCGTTGTGTTGAATGTATGCAGCCACGGAACTAAAAATCCAACCGCCGTTCCGATTGCGGCACCGGTAAGCGTATCGGTTATAAAGTGATTTCCGCTTGCAACCCTGAACGCCGCCGTGAGCAATGCAAGCGAATAAGAGCCTGCTACAACAGGAATGCGCCAGTTTGAATCCGGGAAATATTTGCAGAATGTATATGTCGTAAACGCAGCGCCTGCAAACGCCATTGTGCTGTGCCGCGACGGCATTGATTTTGCCCAGTCACCGCTTTTAACATCCTTGTCAGGATATGTGTCTTCATCAAAATACATGAACGGACGAGTCCTGTTTATTCCGATTTTTGCAAGCTCAGTAATTCCGTTTGCAATCAGAACTGTCTCTGCGTACATAGCTGCACATGTAAGCCACTCGCTTTTTTCAGTTGCAAACAAGACAGTTGGTGTGACCATTGCCGTGAACATCAGAAAGTCGCCTGTGTAATCAAGTACGAGCGAATACTGATTCATGAACGGACGCTCAAATCCCGGAACATCAGCCTTGTTGAATCTTGCGCCATTATATTTCTGGCGGTTTACTTTAAATACCTTGTCGAGTAAAAGCTCTGTTTTTGTAAGCGTAAGGCCTGTTCCCAAAAGAATTCCGTCTGTAACAGGATCAAGGGCAAATACTTCCTTCTTCCCCCAAATATAAAAGCCTGAATTATTCTTTGAATCCTTTGAAGAACCTTTTGCAAATAAAGGCATGCATGACAGAACTGTTAAGAGTAAAAACAATGCTGCTGCAGTTTTGTTAGTTTTTGTCATATTAAAATCTCCGTAAAAAATGTGGGTACCACGAAAACACATTCCATCGCGCTTTCGTGGTTTCATAATGCAATTGTAGAGCAAATTACGCGGAAAAAGAATAAGTTTCAGATAAGATGCAAATCAGGGTTGATGAAATGCATCAGATTATGAAATAGACTGCTTTAAAATCGGAGCATATTTCCGGCTTACAAGAACTTCCTCGCCGTTAGGCATTTTTGCATAAAGCCTGCTGTTGAGTGCCGGGCGTACCGACTGGATTTTCTGAAGGTTAACAAGATGCGATTTTGAAACGCGGACAATTCCGATCTTCTTTGAAAGCGTCTCAACCTGATAGAGCCTCATGTTTACCTTGTAGATTTCTTCTGTCGTATATGCAAAAACCTGCTCGCCGTCCGCTTCAAGATAAAGAAGTCCTTCGAGAGGAAGCCTAATATGACTTCCCTTGTCTCCGATGGCGTCGATTTTATAGTCAGACGAATCCTTTGTATCGCTTCCCTGAGCAGAAGTGCCGCCGGCTTGTGCCTTGGACTGATTTCTTGCTTCAACGAGCATGGTGATTTTTTTATTCAGCTTTTCAGATTCAGCTTTCTCCATTCTGTACGCAAAATAGTATGAAAGGACGTCAAAGAAAACTACGCTGACGCCAATGCCTATAAGACCGGGAATGTCAAGATACTTTCCGGCAAGGTAATTTCCTACATAAATACAGATTACTTCAAGCACGATAAGCTCTGCGACGCGCTGAACGATAACCTGAGGAATCGTCATGTCTTCCTTTACATAAACCGGAATGCACGGAAGCATGTATATAAAGCCCATTACAAGCGGAATAAAAAAGTGAACGTATGTAATTGAGGCGTCTCGTGCAAAAATTGAGCCGATTATCGCAAATGACAGGACTGTTTCAGTTTCAACAAAAAAAAGATCGCGCATAAACGCAGTAAAATTCATTTCGGCTTTCATGTTTTTCTTCCTTTTTTTGAATATGATATGAATTTTCGAAATTATTTGCAATATAGCGGACACTTGTCTGGCATATGGCGGGGAATTTTGGAAAGCCTGAATTTATGTTCTGGCCTCATAATGGAAATAGAAAATCACAATATATATAGAAAAGTCACACTATAAATAGAAAATAATTTAATTGAAAATTCCAGATTATCAAATTATAATCTATATATGGTGAATATTTTACCAATCGCCAGCGGAAAGGGTGGGGTCGGAAAGAGCGCAGTTGCGGTAAATCTTTCAATCCTGCTTGCAAGGCGACAGAAAAAAGTTGTGCTCATCGATTTTGACTTGGGCGGTGCAAACCTCCACACTTTACTCGGATTAAAAAATAATCACGCCGGGCTTGGGAATTTTATATATTCGCAGGAAACCTCAATCGAGCCGCTTTTGCAGCAAACCGGAATCCCCAATCTAGCCTTTATCGCCGGAGACTGCCTGTTTCCCGGAACCCCAAACATGACTGCTTCCGTCAAACGCCGCCTCATAAAGCAGATTATGGCATTGGACGCAGATTACGCCGTTCTTGATTTGGGCGGCGGCACCACATACAACACGCTTGATATATATCTGCTTACATACAATTCAATTCTTGTTACTTCACCTGAACTTACTTCTATATTAAATGCATATTCCTTCTTAAAGTCGGCGGCTTACCGCTTTCTTGCAAGGCAGTTCAAATCCAAAAGCGAAGAGCGCCTTTTTATTGACGAATACATCAGAAACAGTGCGGCAGGCGGCGAAAACAGCCTTGCGGTCCTTCTGGATGGTCTTGCAAAAAAGTTTCCGGAAAGCTCACAAAAGGCGCGTAACGAGCTTGCTAAATACAGGCCGCAGGCAATCCTTAATATGGGAAAATCAACGCAGGATCTTGAAATGGCGCGGCGGCTTAAGGCTCTTTCGCAAAGTAAGCTGACTGTGCCGCTTGATTTTGTAGGATTTTTGCCGCGTGATGAAGGAATTGAGCTTGCAGTTGCGACAAGGCGGCCGATTTCAATCACGAATCCGCAGAGTGCTTTTGTACGACAGCTTGATGCTGCGGCAGAGCGCATTTTGCTTCATTCGTATGAATATAATTCAGCGCTTGAAGAAAACGAAGAGCCCGTGAACGAAAATTCACTGGATGATTTAAAAATGCTCGGTGAAGAATTTACCGGGGTAGAAAATAACTTAAATGATAGTGTATAATGGGTGAGAAGAGAGGACCAAATGGACATTACTCAAATTCAGGATCAAATCAGAGATTACAGCTCAAAAATCGAAACAACTTTCTTGAGCCTGGCAGATCGCTTTCCGCAGCTTATGACAAAGGACGAAAGCACTGCGATGAATACCCTGCTTGAAATGCTCGAGCAGCTTTCTGTGAAAAATGACGCTTCTACAAAGCAGCAGTCTGATATTCTTTTGAATGTGAGCGAAAAATACGATCCTCTTTTTAAGAGTCTTAATTCAAAAATCGAAGAGCTTTCAACTGTAAACGAACAGGTTAAGCAGATAAAAAATTACAGTGAAGAAATGGAGCTTATCGCGCTAAATGCAATGGTAATTTCCATTAAGTCAGGCGAAAAAGGCCGCGCATTCTCAAGCATTACAGATAACTTAAAGCAGCTTTCTACGGACATGAATATTTTCTCCAACAAGCTTCTTGAGGAAGAAGAGGAGCTTTTGGTTCATATCAAGCAGTTGCAGTCTGTTTTTGACAACATTATGGTTTCTCAAAAGGAGCTTTCTTCAAAGGGAAGTTCTTCCACAAATGACGTTCAGTCGTTAATCAGTAACGCGGCCGCTCCGTTAAGCCAGATACGCGAGACAATCGATTCAGTTTATCCGCCGATTCAGAATGCAATGGAAGGCCTTCAGGTTCAGGACATCATCCGTCAGGCGCTTGACCATGTAATGCTTTGCCTCAAGGAATGCTCTGTTGTTGAACCAGACGCGGCCGCAAACGACACAAATCTTGATACGGTCACATTCAATATCGATTTGTATAAGCTTGCAAAATCTGTCCTTGAGGATATTGACGGCAATCTTGAAAAAGGCATGTCAATTTTCCAGTCCAACTGGCAGAATGTTACAGATATCCTCGGCCGCGTTGAGCCGATGCGTTCTTCTTATGTGCGCCGCTTCCTTGATAAGGATGTGATGAGCCCGGAAAATATTGTTTCGAACATGGACAAAATCAGCGGAAGCTTTAAGGAAATTCTTTCGCTTTTTGCTTCATATCAGGCAAACCAGAAGGACCTTGAAAAGAACTGCAACAACATTACAGATAAGGCGCACTCTATGTTCAGCGTGTTTGAGTCGCTTAAGCCGATTGTAGACAGGCTCCATCACGTAAGAATCTTACAGCAGATTGAAGTAGCCAAAAATCCTGCAATTTCAGCAGTACGCGATTCCGTAATTGATATGGATAATCTTATCAACGCGGCAAATGTGGCTCTCGATAAAATTCAGGACTTGCTTACAAATTTCATTAAGCAGATTAAGGATTTGCTTGACGAGTTTACGGCTCAGATTGAAAATGACAACGAAAAAATGATTTCGCTTCGTCAGGTTAAGAATGTGTTCTTCGGCGAATTTAAGGCAACGCAGGAAAACCTTACTTCAATTCTTTCGGGCTTTACGGTGCTTCCTGACGGATTTGAGCAGCAGTGCACGATGGTTCAGAGCGAAATTGATACGCTTCAGGCTGTGCTTGACGCCTTCAAGGAAATCTGCGAAATGCTCGGAACTGAAACGGTTACGCTTGAAAAGCAGAAGTCAGAAATGCTTTCGGCCTTGGGTTATGAATCATGGGAGCTCAAGGATGACCGCTTTAAGGATTTGATTAAGAAATTTACTATTACGGCTCACAAATCAACTGCCGGTACAATTGGTAATTTTGAAGTTGAACAGGGCGCAGAAGCCGGCGAAATTACTTTCTTTTAATTAAAATGAATACATTTTTTGACGCACGTTTTAACAGAGAAGTTGTCACAATTTACCCTGGCGAATATTACAGTTCTTTCGGACCGCAGTATATTTCGACCGTTCTGGGCTCATGCGTAGC
>CACYCX010000132.1 GCA_902772975.1 uncultured Spirochaetaceae bacterium | reverse complement strand
CGGGTCAGTCATAATAGTAGCCGGGTTAGAGTTTACCAATACAATCTTGTATCCCTGTTCGCGCAAAGCCTTACAAGCCTGAGTTCCCGAATAGTCGAACTCACAAGCCTGACCAATAACAATCGGTCCCGAACCAATAATAAGAACCTTATTTATATCTGTGCGTTTCATTTCCTTCTCCTTCAAATATTAAAACTGCGAGTTCGTAAGCAACGATAGTTGCGTCGAACTCGGTAAGGTGCGTTTGCGCACCGGCTTGATGTCTTCTCGTTTCATAATCTATTTTACTCCTATAAGATACATATTTATAAAAGAGGGCGGAGCCCCGCCCTACGCCCGCACTTCGTTGCGCGCTACCCCACCCAGCGGGCTCAATCGCCGCCCGCAACACCTGCTATGGGTTGACCGGCAGCGAAGCTGTCCGGTCGAAGCTGATTTGAAAGGCGCGCGAGCGTCCTTTTCATGGTAAAGCTAAGCGGCATAAGGCTTGACCTTATGTCCGTTTGAGCGAAAAAAAAAGCGAATCTCCAAAAAAGGAAACTCGCCTTTGAAATTCAAATAAAAATAGTATGGACTGTCTTACAAATTTTGAGAATCACAATGTCTAAGCAATCTTCAGTTTCCATACTGAGACTGTACTATATCACAAACTGACTTTTTATTCTAGTAGGTTTAAAAGGATTTCCTACTCCAAATTCTCGCGCAGGGAACGGACAAGAGCCACTTCAACGGACTGCATGACATTTGTTTTTATGCTTTTTATTTTGTGTTCGGTCATATCGTCTTTTTCGTTATTCTGAAAAAGAATATGCGGTTCCACTTCAAGAGCATTAGCTATCCGTTCTATTGTAGAAAGCTTTGGTACATTTTTGTAAATTTCCATCAAACCAATATAGCTGGTAGCAGTATTACACGCTTCTGCAAGGCGCTCCTGAGTTATTCCCTTTTCTTTACGGATTCTTTTTATATTGTCAATTACAGTTTTTTCCAAGCTCATATCAGTATATCATTTTAGATATATAGATATATTAATTTTATTGACAATACCAATATACTGTTATAGCATATTTGATATAACAGTATATTATGGAGGGTTTTATGAAAAAAGTTAAACCGATACTAACAATTGCCGTTTGTGCTGCTGTATTTACAAGCACAATCTTTGCTGCACCAAAAGCTAAGTCTCCCAAGGACATTTGGGTTTCATCAGAAAAAAACGGCACACTGATGACAACAAATAATGACGGATGGGCTTCATTTGACCTGGACGAGGAATTTGACCTTGCAGGTTATAAGTATTTACAGATTGAATGCTCAAGTCCTGATTCAAAAAAGGTTGGCATTGTAAGCTTTGACGCGCGTTACGGCGAAGAGGATGACGATACAGGGCGTCCACCAAAGAGCGCCACTGTTCAAATCAAAACCATAGGAAAAAAAGCCGCAAACTATCAGGGCCTTGTTTACGGAGTTTCAAGACAGTTTTACGACGCATGGATTGAAGGCAAGCTTGAAATCCGTAAGCCGGAAGAAACTTTAATTGACCGCCTTGATGTTATGACATTTGACGCAAACTGGGGCGCTGTTCCTGGTATTAAAATTTATGTCAAAAAAATAACCGCAACAAACACACCTGTCGGTCAGGTTCACGAAATTGATTTAAGCGAGTTCGGATTCCTTGCTTTTCAGAAAGAAGAGTGGGATGACAAATCAATTCACTATGTATGCAATGTGGAAATCGATGATAAATTGAACGGCGGCTTAAAAGCTGGAGATTTGGTTAAATTCACTTTGAACGGAAAAGCCATGTCAAATCTCGGCGGCTTTGAGGCGAATCTTATTGACACATCAAGCGGATGGATTCAGCTTAGTCAGCAATTAGATCACCAGGGTTATGCAAAAGGCCAGGATATAGATGAAACATGGGAATTCATTGCATCTTTACCTGCTCAAAAGGTATCTCTTTTTATATATACAGCCGACAACAAAACAAAAGGTCCAGCCCTGATTAATTTTGAAGAATAAAAGAAAAGTCTAGTTTTATTTTCAAACAAAAAACCGTCTCTCAATGAGGCGGTTTTTTATTATAAGTTATCTTTTAATTTGCGGAGAAAAAAGTGGAACACAAATTATAAAAAGCAAAACTTTTTACGGACATAGCCTTTTTTTTTTCATTTTTTTTAGCCCTTTTCCGAATATGCTCGTATAAATAAGTGTAAGTGAGATTTGATACTAGCAAATCATAAAACTAATTAAAGTGATGCGACACTATAAACCACAAGGAGTTTATTATGGAAAAGAAGCTTTCAATCGATGTAACCTGCGAATCACAGGAAATTGCTGCAAGATATGAAGAGCTTGCAAGAAAAATGCTGAATGATAAGGCTTTCCAGGAGGCATTAAAATCATGTAAATCTGATAGAGAAATCTATGACCTTTACACAGAGCATGGCTATACAGACCTTTCTTTTGAAGATTTCTCAAAGGAATTTTCAAGCATTATGGAGCAGATTATCGGTTCAAATGAATCTGGAACAATGGAGCTTACGACAGAAGAGCTTGAAGATGTTGTCGGCGGATTCAATTTCTTCAGATTCATCACATCAACAGTCAGTGTAATTCCTATTGCTGGTCCTCTTATCAGCGGTGTTGCAAAGGCTGTAAAGGCCGGAATTGACGGAAAGGGTCTTGCAGGAATTACGCTTGAGGTTGCCAAAGGATTGGGAACAGCTATGGTTGACGCCGTAGTAACAATCGGAACGGCTGGAGCTGGAACTGCGGTAACTATGGGAGCAAAGGTTGCCATGGGTGCTGTAAAAGCAGGTCTTGGTGAAGCAGAGATTCTTTAATAAAATATGAACATCATAAAAGTGGGCTGTCCAAAATAAAACGGGCAGCCCTTTTTTTTATTTACAAAGCCAGGATAATAACTATCAAAGTTTTATGAATACATTTTAATGACTGAATTTCAAAAATTCTTCATCAGTGATTTTCGAACTTGTAACGGCATTTTCTATTGCCTGTGCCATTACTTCGGCTGCGAGAGTTCCAACGGAATTTATGTCTGCTTTAATTGTGCCAGTGCTGGCGGCATAAATCGTATCACCGTCTGCCATTGTCGCAACAGGACTGATGCACCTTGAATATGCACTGCGCGTCATGGAAGCGAGTTTTGAAAGTTCTGCTTTAGAAAATTTTGCATTTGTAATTACAGCGCCGATTGTTGTATTTCCAGTAAACATATCCCGCGGCGTAAGGTTTTCGCATAAAGCCTGGACTGAATCTTCAAAGCTCTTGCGGTCTTGCGAATGAAGTCCTGCTATCATCTGGTTCTGAGGTGAATAAATATCACCCAACGCATTTACGCAAACCAAAGCTGCAATAAAAAAATCTCCCTTTTTTACAGCATAGATTCCAAAACCAGATTTATCTCCCCTTGCTGTTCCACGAATTTTTCCTACAGTCGCACCACAGCCACAGCCGATATTTCCCTGTAAATCAGAAGTTCCTTTAAGGGCAGATGCACAGGCAGCATACCCCATTGTCGAATCTGGACGCACATTTGATTTTCCGTAATTCAAATCAAAAATATCAGACTGGCAGACAAGCGGCACAAGAGAATATCCTGTATCGTAGCCGATTTTGTTTTCTTCAAGGCAACGCATAACACCGTCAGAAGCTGCAAGCCCGTAAGCGGAACCGCCTGCAAGAACAATTGCGTTTATCCGTGCATCTGCAGTCAGCGGAAGAGTAAGCGGCGTTTCCCGCGAAGCAGGCCCACCCCCGCTTATATCACAGCCGACAAGAGCGCCTTCCGGAAAATAAATTACCGTCACGCCAGTCTTTGCATCATTGTCAGTATGATGAGCGACATTAAAATCTTTAATGTCTTTTATTGAGCATGAAATAAAATCTTTAAGATTAATCATAGTATAAGCCCCTCAGATTATTTAAGAATGTACTACTTTACCGGCGGCTTGATTTTAATGTCTTTTTGCACTTGTACATTTTTTTGTCGGCGTTTTCAAACAGGCGCATAAAGTCCCTTTCCTTGACTGTTTTAAAATCAGCAAAGCCGTACGCAATTACAACATCACCGGCTTTACGGTTACGCGCAACTGCTTTCTTAAATTCATCAAGCAGCGTCTTACTGTTCTTATAATCTTCGCCAAAGAGGAATGCGATAAACTCATCTCCACCTATTCTATATACAGGACTGTTTTTGAATATCCCGCAGATAAGGGAACAGCCGGCGATGATGTACTGATCGCCAGCATCATGTCCTTTAGTATCATTTATTTTTTTCAAATCATTAAGGTCAAAAACGACGATTCCAAAATCCTTTAAAATATTATCTTCAATTCGCTTTTCAATTCCGTTAACATCTTCAATATACGCCATTTTATTTTTTACACCGGTAAGCGGATCCGTAAAGGCCATCTGCCTGATTTTACCGATTTCAAATTCCTGAATCTCTTCAACTTTCAAAATCGATTCAAGTTCTTTACGCCACACCTCTTTCTCGTCTTCAAGAACAAAGGTATGAAGGATGCAGATTCCGAGCATGTATCCGATTGAATAGAACGGCATCAGCGGGAAAGCAGCCTGAAGCGCAACAAAAACAATCATTATCAGGTTGAAAATTCCAACTGCATTATGCCGCCGTTTTAAAACGCTTTCAGTTTTTACTAAATAAACAAGCATGTAAATTCCGACAATCAGGAACATTATAATCTGGAACAGGAAATTTACGTCTCGCATAAGTCCAACTGTATATACTCCATTTTCATCAAGCCAGAATGCGACCGGTACAAAAAAGTTTATTACAAGAACGAATACCTGAAATGCAAAAAAAACCAGTCCCGTACGCAGAAGAAATTTTGCAAACCGATCCTG
>CACYCX010000131.1 GCA_902772975.1 uncultured Spirochaetaceae bacterium | reverse complement strand
GCGTTCTGCCCCCTGGTGCGCCTTGACCGCAAAAACAATCGCTTTGTCGAGAATTGATGTATCCATGTCACTAAATGTATATAAAAGCCTCATTAAAATACATAAATGCTAAAAAATATCGCTGAATTTACTAAAGCTAACGAGATTTATATGTAAAAAATTTTGAAAGAACTCAAAAAAGCACTACTGTTTATCCGACAAGGTCTTTATATCACTTCGTATTTTAAGTGATTCCTCTGATAACGCTTCAAGAACGCTTTCTTTTATTTCCTTTTTTATACTACGAGCATATTGACTCATCGCATGGACAACTATTACATACAAAAAAATCAACAAAAGAACCAACATCATTACTCCCCCTAATAAAACATCAAACAAACTTAATGGGTCTGTATTTTCCAACTGTATGGTATAATCATTGTTCAACAACCAATTAATAGGCCCCAAAAAAAGCCATCCATAAATAGATAATGTAAAAATAAACATCACGCAGAACGATATACGATTCACAATATTGTCAAAAATACGCAAAAACGGGTGTTTCGTTTTGAAAGTTTCGGCGTGTTCAGTTTCCTCTAGGATAAAATCAATTTCTCCATTTTCATTTGAAACATCTTGTTTTACAATTATTTTTGCGAATCTCCAAGCAGAATACCCAGCAAAAAAACTCAACAATAGACATAAGACAAATACACAATAGAACCAAGCACCATCACATATATGAAGCGACGATAACTTCAATGGAAAGGAAAAGGACAATACACAAGAAATAACACTTATTAAAAAAAATAATATATCACTCGCTTTATCTAAAATCTGTTTCATTATACAATCCTCCCATTTTCTTTAAGAAAATCGAATTTCATTTTTTTCATTAAAGAATCTTCATCACGATACAATGTGTAATGATTTATATTCATTTTATCAAGCTCCTTCAAAAGATTTACTTTTACAGACGCGGGAATTCGTATTTCCAAAATAGACTCTGATTCTTGACAAGCATCCTTTAAACTACCTTCTAAATCAAACGGGACAAACTTCCATTCGTTTTTATCTAAGTCGAAACAGCAAGCTATCAAGTATTCAGATTGTTGAGTAAGATGCCTTAAATCAGTTTCAATATAATGACCTATTTCATGGATTTCTTTATACCCACTAACCGCATGATTCCACAATTCACTTTGCAATACAAAAACTTTTCCACTTTTAATCTTTTTTGCAGAGTCAACAGCATCTTCGCACGCAAAAAACAAAGCGACATATTCAGATAACGTAACATCTATTAAAGGTGATGGAAATCCATGATGTCTTAAATAGGTCAAATATTCTAAATCAGGAAACCTACCATAACTTATTTTGCTATAGTCAGAGAAGTCGAAATCGTAACCATTATATTTCACTTTTCGCTGAAACTTTTTCCCATAAGCATTTATTTCAGGCTTATAGGAATCAACCAATGTATAGTATTTGTTGAAGGTAATGTTATCTAATCCTATTCGTTCAAGAGAGGATTCTATTTTCCACTTTGCATTTGCCTGTCCGCGAAAAAGAATTTTTGTTGTTGAATCAACTTGATTACGAAATCTATTGATTATATCAATATATCCAGAGATCGTTCTAACGGTTTTTCTCAAGTACTTCATCTTTTTCGCCTTTCTGCTAAAAGCAAATAGCAGATTATATACCAAATTTTCTGTAACCGGAACAAGAGCACAGCTCTAATTCTATGTCCTCCGAAATATACATTAATAAATCGATTAAACAACGGCTATTCTTTTATCCCTACAAAAAACAAAACGAGAAATCAAGAATGTATTCAAAGAAGGAGAATTGAATTCACAAGTGGTATGTGCATTTTTTGCACACACCACTCCCCATGGAACAATTAGGGGGAATATGTGCACCATTCACGACCGATTTTCAATTGTTGGCGAAACCAACGAGAAATAAGCCAGGCGTTACGGGCTGGCGTCTGAAGCCCGTAGAGGAGGGTGATGGAAGCCCCGGCTTGGGTGGGTTATAGGAGATCCCCGCCTTCGCGGGGATGACATTAGGGTGGGAGTCGGGGCTACAATCAGGGGGAAACATCCCCCTTTTTACTATATTTGTCCCCGTAACAAACACCCGCTTAGCGGAAAGGATTAATCTATGTCGAAACTGACTGATTCTCAGGAATGGAAGGCCCTTGAGGCCCACGCCGAAGTCGCCAAGACCTGG
>CACYCX010000130.1 GCA_902772975.1 uncultured Spirochaetaceae bacterium | reverse complement strand
GGAGTAACCTTTACGATATAGGCAGAACGCTCAAGGGCGGCCTGAACCTGCATCGGGTTATCAACAATAATGCGCGCGATTCCAAAATCACTTGTATCAGCAATTGATAAAGTTCTGATGCTTATATTGTGCTCTGCCAGAACATTTGTAAGTTCAGAAAGAGCATTTTTCCTGTTTTCGATAAATATTGAAACCTGATTAATTGTCATTTTCATCTCCTAAAAAAAGTCAATACTCCCATAAAAAGTCAACGCCAGCGGCATTACTAGTCATGCAATTTTCTAGTATCAATTACGCGTTTTGCCTTGCCTTCACTTCGGGCAATTGACTTAGGAGCAACAAGCGTAACCTTTGCCTTAATCTGAAGAACGCTTAGGAGAGCGCTTTCAAGCTGCTTTTCCTGTTTTGTAACTTCAGAAATAACATCACTGAATTTTTCCGCAGTCATTTCAACCTTGACCTCGAATGTATCAGTATTATTTTCACGACCAACATGAATCTCGTAGTTGGGCGGATAACCATTCTGCAAAAGCACGCCTTCAATCTGACTCGGGAATACATTTACGCCGCGGATAATGAGCATATCGTCCGTGCGTCCCATAGGCTTACTCATTCTGACAAAAGTTCTGCCGCATGCACATGGAGCGCGGTTTAATACACCGATATCCTTTGTACGGAACCTCATCAACGGGAAAGCCTGCTTTGTAATTGCAGTAAATACAAGCTCGCCTTTTTCTCCGTCTGGAAGTCTTTTACCTGTTTCAGGATCAATTGTTTCGATGATAAAATGATCTTCGTTAACATGCATTCCGGCCTGCTCTGAACATTCATATGCAACGCCCGGTCCCATAACTTCTGTAAGACCATAAATATCGTAAGCCTTAAGGCCAAGTGATTTTTCGATGTCACGGCGCATTTCTTCTGTCCATGGCTCGGCACCGAATACACCGGCTTTAAGATGAATATCCTTTGGAGAAAGTCCCATCTCCTTTAATGTCTCGCCCAAATATGCCGCGTAACTTGGAGTACAGAACAAAATCGTTGATTTTAAATCCTGCATAAAAGTAATCTGGCGCTGCGTGTTTCCGCTTGAAATAGGAATAACCTGAATGCCAAGCTTTGTAGCGCCTCCGTGAACGCCGAATCCGCCTGTAAAAAGGCCGTAGCCGTATGCGTTCTGCGCAATGTCATTTTCATCACAACCGATTGCAACAAGCTGACGGGCACAACATTCATCCCATATATCAAGATCACCTTTTGTGTAGCCGACAACAATCTGCTTTCCTGTAGTACCGCTTGAAGCGTGAATCCGCACAACCTGACTCATCGGAACTGCAAAAAGGCCATACGGATAAGTCTGGCGCAAATCATCCTTACATGTAAAAGGAATCTTGTCCAAATCATCAAGCCCCTTTATATCATCAGGCGTAACACCTGCTTCCTGACAGCGCTTTCTGTAATACTCTACATTTTCATAAACATGACGGAAATTAGCCGCCAGCCGTTCACCCTGAAGCTTTTTCAATTCCTCCAGCGGCATGCATTCTTTTTCTTTCTGGAAATATTTTAGATTCATTTTGTCCTCTACGACCGCAAGACGCAATCAAGGAATTATATCATAAAACCGAGTTTTTTTCTAGGTTATGTGTTATAATACAAGTTATGATTGAAATAGAAACTCGTGTTAAAATTCCTTTTTTATGGGGAAAAGCAGTTTTTAAGAAATCGAACTGGTCGGAGATAAATTTAATCGTAGGTCCGAACGGCTCAGGAAAAACACTTCTCGCAGAAAATCTTGCTTCACAGTTTGAAGAAGCAGGATATTCGGTCCGCTTTATAAAGGCTGAACGCGAGCAGAGCAGCAGCCGTCAGAGCAGGCAGTTTGAAATCCTTCGTAATGATGAAAAAATTCGAAAGCGGATTGAAACCGTACTTTCCGGCATGTTCGGAAAAACAATCACATTCATAGAAGAAATTGACGGAACCATGCTTCCGATTGTAAAAAACAAGGCATGGAATGTTGAATACATGCTTGAAGAAGTTGAATGTCACGGTCTTAAGGAAATCATTTCGCTCCTTATAAGCCTTTACGAAAAGCTTCCTTCAAAATCAGATGAAAAAAAATCTAAGGGTGAATGCATTTTCTTTGATGAGCCGGAGCTCCATCTTCATCCGCAGTTTCAGACTTTCTTTATGAACGAAATCAGAAAAGAATCTGAGCACAATCCAAAAAAAATATTCTTTTTAATTTCGCATTCTCCTTTCTTCATTGACCTGCGGACGAGCGAAGAACTGGCAGGCGTAATTGCATGCCATATAAATCAGGTGCCGACAAGCATAGAAGAGCTTTCCCAGGAAGACGACATGCTGTTCAAGAAATTCCTTCCGCGATTCAACACATATCACAAGCAGTTCTTTTTTTCTGACAATCAGATTTTTGTCGAAGGATATACGGACCAGCAGATTTTCACTAACCTTCTTGCATTCACAAAAAATGATTACAGCGCAGCCGGAACCGGCATCATCGATGTTGGCGGAAAGGATGAGCTTGGCGTTTTCTGCAAAGTATTTTCGCTTTTGGGAACAGAAGGCAGAATCATAACAGATTTGGATTCTCTTTTCAGCGGCAAGCTCCGTGATGTAGCATGTAAAGATGCAAGGGTAAACAGCTGGCTTAACAAGCAGAGGGAAAAGCAGGATTATTTTTATTCAAAGATTTTTTCCAAAAAAGAAATGGAGCAGGAAATAACTTTAGATAAATTGATTTACAGACTTGAAAAGCTTCTTTCTGATTTTGGAAAGCAGATACGAAGTGAATCATTCAGGAAAAAAATCAATGTTCCCGGAAATAATCCAAGCGCAGAACGAATACGTTTTTTTATTTCCAAACTGGATGCGCTTCAGGAAAAGCACGACAATGCAGACGCAGTTGATACATACAAGACGGTGCTCCTTCAGGGAATTGATTTAATCGGAGACGACATAATTTCAATACTTGAAAGCGAAAATCCTTGTGTAATGCAGAAAGCAGGTGAAAACATTACGAATATAAAAAACCTTTCGTCTTTTGTAATGGCAGCAATGGAAGCCGCGCGCGTTTATATTCTTCCAAAAGGCTGCATCGAACATTACTACAAGCAGAACCAGATTCTTTACATGCCTGTTTCCGGAAAGGACAGACTTTTCAGGAACGAGCTTGAATTTATCCAGACAGCCCGGAAAAGCACGGTACGCAAGCGCTATTGCGAACTGATTGCTCTTTTGGAAAAAGCATGCAGCCGTAATTAAGAAGCTTTCAGCTTACATTATTTTTCCGTAAAATAGCCGGAAGTTGCTGGTGAATCAATGCGCGCATATGTCTTGTCAACAACACCAGCATCAAATTCAGTACCTTGTCCACCAACCAGTTTTGTACACTCTGTAAACATTCCATCTGAATCTGTTACTGCATCCGTAACAAAGCCGCTTGAAACATAAATTGTCTTTAGGTTTGTCACGGAAGAAGCCCGGAACATGTTCTTCATATTTGTAACCTTTGAAGTATCAAAGCCGCTTAAATCAAGTTCAATAACCTTATTACATGAAGAGAACATTTCTTCCATCGTAATTACACACGAAGAGTCAAAGCCGCTTAAATCTATCGAAGTAAAGCCTATGCAGCCAGAGAACATGCTTGCAGAATCAGCGTTAAGCCTTAACTTTGATTCACTTCCGGTATAATAATACATAGTTGTTCCGTCAACCCATATCGGATAATTAGCTTCACCATAATCAAGATAACGGATGTCCGAATCAGGAATTGAAGGTGAAGGCGGCTCGGAAGAACGAACAAAGACAGCGCTTGTGACACCAAGCTGGGCAAAACAGATGTTGATTGAATTTCCGTCTTTGAGCGATGTCGGAGCAGAGAAATATCCCGGACTTGAAGTACCGCCGTCAACGCGGGCATAATCGCTATCGTAATGCGTTCCATCATATATAGTTCCCATAGGACCTGTAAGCTTGCTGCTAAGACGGAACATTTCAAATCCTCCGTCAGCTGTCAGTGAAGAACATGTAAATTTGTCAGAAACAATAATCGTAGTTAAATTACTGCATGAATAAAACATGCTCTTCATATTCTGGACATTTGAAGTTTTAAAATTACTCAGATTAAGAATTTTTAAATTTTTGCAGCCAGTAAACATCGATCCCATATTCTCAGCCTTTGAAGTATCAAATCCGCTTACATCAAGAGAAGCAAGGTCATTACAGCCTGAGAACATTTCGGAAAAATTCTTTACGTCGGAAGTATCAAAGCCGCTTAAATCAATACTTGTACACTTTGAGCAGCTTTTAAACAGTCCGCTTGAATTTGCACGAAGCTTAAGCTTTTTGTTGCTGTCAGTATAACCTGATGCATAATATTTAACTGTTCCGCTATCATACCACACAGGAACATTTTTCTCAGAGGTATCAAGATAGTATGAAATTGTAGTTGAAGGCGGAGTTGCGCTCGGTTCAAATTTTGTAGCAGCCGTCCAGTGATGGGCAACAGCATTAAAATCAGAGCCAGTCTTAAGGATAATCCTTGACTTGACGCTGAAATATCCCGGGTGTCCGTTATCCGCATTATCAGGAACTCCATATGCTATATCGTTTGAATTTGAACCATCATATGCAGTTCCCATATCGCCTTTAAGCGCAAGACAACCGGTAAACATATCTTGTGACTCTGTTACCTTATTTACATTTGTATCTGGATTTACAAATACAGTTTTAAGCTGCGCATCGGAAGCAAATGCATACTGCATATTTTCAACATTTGAAACATCAAACATAGAAATATCAAGTTCAGTAAGCACGTTTAATCCTGAGAATGCAGCATATAATGTTGTTACATTTGAAGTATTCCAGCCGGTAAAATCAATATCAGAAAGCATGGCACAGTTATAAATAAAGTAATCAAGCGTCTTTACTTTTTCCGGTTTCCAGCCGCTTAAATCAAGTGCTGTTATGGCTTTACAAGAGTAGAACATACTGCTCATTGATTCTACATTTGACGCATCAAAGCCGCTTACATCAACAGTTGCAAGAGATTGACAACGAGAGAACATATACTTAAACGATTTTGCACTTGATGTATTAAAGCCGGATACATCTATACTTGTTAATGCAGAACAACCGTCAAGGAAATGCGCAAATGTTTCAACAAGGTCTGTTTTAAAATTCGTTCCAAATGTTATTGAAGCAAGGAGTGTATCATTGTGGAATAAATGTTCCATAAATCTTACTTTTGATGTATCAAAATTCTGTAAGTCAAGTGCTGTAAGGGAAGGACAGCAATCAAACATTCCGTTCATATCTTCAACATTTGATGTATCAAAACCGCTGACATCAATAGAAGCAAGCGCGCTGCAGTTTGAGAAGAAGCAGCACATATTAGTTACATTGTGAGTATCAAAGCCTGAAACATCGATAAAGGTAAGCTTATTACAATTATTAAAGAATTCCTTTGAATCTTCGTTAAGTGAAAGCTGCCTTACAGGAGATGAATCAGTATAGCCGCCTGCATAGTAATAAATCGTTCCGTCACTTGAATCAAACCATACTGGCACAAGATTTCCAGTATCAAGGTAATATGAAGCTGCGGAAGCTGGTTCCGTACTGCTCGACTTAAATGATGTTGCAGTAGAGTCTGCTCCCAATGCAAGAAGTATTGCGTTGATTTCGGTTCCGGTTTTCATTCCTATTTCAGGAATCAAAGTACCGTCACTGTAAATGCCCCATGATGTTGAAAAACCGTCTCCTGCTATCCTGAATTTTGTATATTCAGATGAAAGCGAAGATCCTGAAAGAACTGCAAGTCCGCCTTTATATTCACCGGGAGTAAGCGTAATTAAATCCTTGTTTGTAATCACGCCGCTTACATCAACAGTTGAAAGGACACTTCCCTGCTTTTCAAGGAAAATATCCTGATCGTATCCGATTTCAATAGTACCTGAAATATCAACTGCACCGTTGGCAAAATCAATTCCCTTACCGTAAGAGGCGGCTCCATTTGCCCCAATCACGCCGCCTGCGATAATAAAGCTTGATGCCGTGCCAGATTGCGCAACAGCACCGCCCTTTCCGGCACTGTAATTATAGAATATCGAACCGCCTGCCAATGTTACGGCACCGTTTTCTGCGTTACAGATTCCGCCGCCGCCGATATAATCGTCATCAGCACAGGAAGCATAATTGTAATAAATTCCGCCGTCGAGGGAAGCCGGCGTTGCTGCCGCGCTGTATCCCATGTATACTTCGCCGCCATAATTATAAAGTCCGCCGCCATGCTTAGCCGAGTTTGATTTGTAAGAAGCATTTGCAACAGAACCTGCGCTTTTATTTCCGATTACGGCATCGCCTGACATATACATCTTGCCGCCGGTTGAGCTCGACGTTCCCTTACCAATATAGACTCCGCCGCCAAACTCAGCTGTATTTGAGTAAATCGTTCCGCCTGTCATCGTGAATATCGCAGAGGCGCTTGCAGCATAAACACCGCCGCCGCTAGATGACGCTTCGTTTCCAAATATCTTTCCGCTTGAAAGAGTAAGCTTTCCAGGCGCATAAATTCCGCCGCCTAAGACGGCGCTGTTTCCCTGAATCGTGCAGTCTTCAACAGTAAGGTATAAGCCTGTCGGAATCTGAATTCCGCCGCCGTTTTCCGTTGCGGCATTTGATTTTATTGAAGTTCCTGATACGCGCGGAAGTATTCCTGACTGAGTCTTTACAGAAAGGCCGGCCCCGTTTTTTGCAGTATTTGCAGATACGGAACTGTCGAGTACAATGAAGCCTGTAATTGCAGAACCACCATCAATACAGATGCCGCCACCGGAACCATTATCAGCATGATTACCGTCAAACTTACTTGCATAGGCATTGAAATTTCCGGCCGTCATATAAACACCGCCGCCTGCATTATTCGTTGCAGTGTTTCCTGTAATTACCGCTTCAGTAAAGACAAGATCTCCGTTAGCATCAGTTGCATAAGCAATTCCGCCGCCATAAGTTCCTGCAGTATTTCCTGAAACTTCACTGTGATCAATATTAAATGCAATAGGACTTCCCTTTACAAGAATTCCGCCGCCGCGTTTTCCGGCTTCGTTTCCCTTAACTTCAGATTTGTAAAGCGTAAAGCTTCCGGCAGAATTTACAAGTATGCCGCCGCCTTCATCCGTACTTGAAGTTATATTATGAGTTACAGAGCAATTGTCCAGCTTTATTGTAGAGCTTCCCAATCCAGCTCCGTCAACATATAAGCCTGTAGTTCCATCCCTTATCGTAATATTTGTAAAGGTTACCGGAACAGTTGTATTTACCGTTATGACAATTCCGTCTGCAGAGCCGTCGGAATCGAGATCCCCGGTAAAGACTGCACTTGAAATTCCTGTAATGTCAAGCACGGCTGCATCAACAGATGAAATCGTGTCATTGCTTTTTATTGTTCCATAAACCTTTATTATCCATGACTTGTCACTACCGTAAACTGCAGCCAAATCGTTTATGACTCCGACGGCTCGGGATAGAGAAGCGACTGCCGAACCTTGCGACAAGCCGTCATTTGTGTCTAAGCCGCCGGAAGAAAGATAGACAACAGAATCAATAAATCTTGCATAGAAAGTTTTATTTCCAGTACTTCCGGCCGGGATTTCCGTAACGGCGGCACCGCTGAACGATGCATTATCGTACCAGCCCAAAAATATCCGGCCTGCAGCTTCGTATGTCGGAAGCGTTATTGCCGCACTTTTTCTTGAATAGAAATTGAATTGCGTTGCACTGGTTGAGGAAATTGTTCCGCCGTTTGAAACATATGAAATAGGATACAAATCATTTAAATCAAGCGAGATGCTTCCTTTTGAAATCAATCCGTCAGATACTCTTACGCAAGTTTCAAGCTCGTTTAACTTTACCTGAGTTCCTTCTTCGTCCGTATGAAAAAATTGAAATACAAGGGTATAAGTTCCGCTTGCAACTGAATCCTTTACAAAAGAAAGAACCGGGCTTCCACCGCCAGACCTGTCATAATCCTCGTGTGCAACAGATGATGAAGTTCCAACTTTATACAAGTCAGCACTAACAAAATCAGCGGCACTTGAATTTGCAGAAAGCGTCACGCTGACATTCACGCTTCCGTTTCCAGAAGCGGCAGGCGATAACGCAAATGATAATGAGGTTGTCGTTCCTAAAGCAATTTCCGCTGATGCAGCTCCCGTAAATTCAAATGAATCTACATAAGCCGAAAGCGTAAATTCCCAGCTTCCAGTTTCAACCTCAAAGCGTCTTGGAGCAAAGTAAGAAAGCGATGGGCCTGACGCAATCACTTTTGTAGAACCAAGCCTTGTTCCTGTAAGCGTTAAATTTTTTAGCTGCGTTACTGATGTATCAGGAACTATTGTACGCGACTGATCCGATTCTACGATTGTTCCTGAAATTAGTTTTATATATGTCTTTCCGTCAACCGAAGATTCGACTGCGCTTTCAGAATTTACATTTGATGATTGAGCTGAATTATCTGAGTCCGAATTTGATTCAGAAATATTTCCGCCTAAAATATTATTGCAGGAGAAAAACAAAACTGCATAAAGCGAAATAAGTAAAACAAAAAGTCTTTTCTTCATTTTGCCCCTCCCTATTTTTTAATCTGCGCAAAATAAGAATAATATGTTCCGTCCTTCAGCGCAGAAAGGACAACATCATATTTTCCAGGAATAAAGCCTTCCGTATCTACTGTCAGGACATTTCCTGTTTCAGACTGAGTCGTACCGTCTACCTTCCATGTATAACTGTATCCGGTTGGAGCCGTAAATGTTACGATATTTCCGGAAACTGAATATGTTACTTCGATATCAGAATTATCAACGGCAAAAACTGCCTCAACTCCGGCATAGCCTGTTTCCGTCTTAAGGCATCCTGAACTGTTTATATACCACGCGTTAGGATCTCCCGTCGGCTGGATTAATTCAAAGTCACCGTATCGGGCAGAAACTCCGCCGCCTGTAAGCACCTGCTTGTTTACTAAATATACTTCCGGCTTAACCTTTGCGACAGGAGTTGAAGAAACAGAAAGCGAACTTGAAACTCCGATAACTGCAGTCTGGCACAAATAAATATCGTTATCAGTTGAAACAAATGAAGTTCCGCCCATTGAAAATGTTCCGAACTGAGCATAAACACCGGAACCTTCAGAAGATGTTGATGTATTTGTATATATTGCGCCGCCGTTCATTACAAAAGTTCCGGCATTCGAGACACCGCCGCCAGCCGGCGCTTCGTTATTTGTAATCGTACCGCCATTCATGACAAACACGCCTGATCCCTGAACAGGGTTCCCGTCAGAATCAAGGGCGCGGTCAACGCCGACTCCACCGCCAGAATACCCTGAACTGTTTCCTGAAATTAATCCGTTGCCGTTAAAATAGCAGGTAGCGCCGTTAAATACGACAATACCGCCTCCGATATAATTTGTTGCCGTATTTGAAATTACAGAACATTCTTCCATCGTAACTACGCTTCCATTATCAATGGCAATTCCGCCTCCGCTTCCTGTTACAGAATTGCCGCCGATTTTTACGGATCTTAAAACAGCGTTAATATTGTTTCCCACAAGAATTCCGCCGCCGTATGTTTTTCCTCCAACATCTGTACCGCTTCCGCCTTTTACAGTCAGGTTGTACATTACAACAGGAATGCTTTTAAATAACCCGACAGAAGAACCGCCGCTTCCTTTAATTGCAGCTGACGAATTATCTCCGGTTATCATAAGCTTGGTACACGGAAAATTGCTGTCGCTAAAATCAGTTCCGCTTACTTCATCCATAACGATTATGCTGCACTGGCATTCAAAATTATTATTCTTCATAAATGCGGCGGCTCCGCTTAATGAGGCAAGAGGATAATCATAGCTTCCGTCTCCCGTCGTATCGTTTCCCGAACTTGAAACATAAAGCTGCTTGATCCATTCAGCAACAATGCATGCAGGCTGTGGTGAAGGCGTAAAATCTTTTATGCACGAATCAGAATCTACATTAAAATTTGAAGGAATTGAAGTTGAACCTGTACGCGGGTTTTTATAATAACGCCATCCGACAAAAGTAAATCCAGGACGTGAAACTGAAGGGAAAACATCAGTACTGAGCTTTTCGCCTATTTTCAGATTAAGCTTGTGCTCCTGATATCCGTCCGAGCTTCCTGGATTCGCAGAATAAACGGTATATGTTGTCGTAGTAACCTGTAAAAGCGACTGCTGCAAATCTCCGTCAAATTCAAGGTTGCATGAGCTTAAAAAAGAGAAAACAAAAATTACGGTAAGCAGAAAAACTCTTCTCATATTTTCTAAAACCTTACTCCTGCAGATACATACGGCTCAACAAAAATCGTATGCATGCCCTTCATAAAATTGTACATCACATCGGCGCCAACTTCCAGTGAAAATTTCTTGTTAGGGAGGAACAGAAACGAAGCCGCGCCGTTAGCAAACGGATACGCAAACGACTTTGATTCATTATTGCGTCCGCCGGCTTCCTTCAAATAATCAACCGTCTCAGTAACGATTACATAGCCGCCGCCGGCTTTTATCTGCCATGCAAACATTTCACTGAAAAGCCGGTGCCTGTAAACCAAATCCACATACGGCGTATAAATCAAAAGGTTAAGCTGATAGAATTCCGTAGTCCGCCATGCAAAACTGAATGCAGAACCAGCTTCAACTCCGAACTTCCAGTTAACCGCATACGGCTGGACATAAGTAAAGCGCGCATTCAATGACGGCATTACTTTGGAATCAAGGAAATCAATAAGCTCACCGTAAGGAACAGTTACAAGGGCCGCGCCTCCTGCCAAAGTCCATGCAGGCTTTTTGTGAGGCATAAGAAGAGCCCTTCTCTCCTCGCGGCGGCGTTTTGCTTCCGCAAGCTTTTCCTCTTCAGCAAGACGCTTTTCTTCCTGCTCACGATTTTCGTTATCTGCAAGGCGCGCTTCAACGGCGTCCTCATTTTCAGAATCAGGTGCTATAGTGTCTTCAGGCGTGATATCCCCATCAGGCGTGATTTCGCTATCAGGCGCTATTTCGCCATCAGGCGTGATTTCCCCATCAGGCGCGTTTTCAGAAGCAGTACGCGCGGCCTGTTCGGATGCCTTACTCGGGAGGGCTGTGGCACTGGACTGGGCAACGACTGTAAAAGCAGTACTTTCGCTTGAAAGACCGCTTGCGTTTGTTACTGCGAGCTTCCAGCTTCCTTCCTTGATTTTCGGAAACTCTGCCTTTGCCGCGCTGGACGTCTCCGATGCCGCCTGATTTGCTTCATCATCTATGATAAGCCGTCCTTTTACGCGCTCACCGCTTTCAACATTAACAAGCTCAATTTTTGTTTCCGAAGAAATTCCTGAAAGCGAAACATCCATATCAAAAGTATTTCCGCTATCTGACATTACAACTTCTTTCTGCGGTTCAGCGATATTAGGAACTGAAGCCTTGAAAACTTCAAACGAAATCCAGTCGCTTACCTCAGCCTCCTTTCCAAGCAGATTGTACGCATGAATTTTATAGCGGTACTTTCCGGTAGGAAGGGAAAGCTCAGCATAATTTTTGCTTGTCGTTACAAAAGATTTTTTCCCGGTCAAAACATCTTCAAGCTCAATTTTATATTCAAGAACATTTTTATCGTCGTTCCATTCAAGCTTCTGTAGAGTACGGGATTCAGCATGTAAAAATGAAGCGCACAATAAGGCCAGCAATGCAGGAAGTAATTTTTTGAGGAAGCTTGATTTTTTTGAAAAAGAAAAATTACTCTTCATCTTCACTGAACATTCTTCCCGGCTGTTCCGCCTTTATTTTATCGGGCTCTTCAAAATCAATTTTAAATTCAGACACCCCGGCCTTTGACTGCTGCTCAAGGCTTCCGTCCTTTGCAAAAGCATACGCGGTTACAGTCCATGTAAAGTCCCCGTGGTCAAGCATCGAAAGATTTTTTAACCTTAAATGCGAAGCCTTAACCTTGCGTGCCCTGTAGACAGTCTTTAAGCTTCCGTCCGGCATCTTTTTGTATAGAGCAAAATCATATTCCGTAGCTCCGTTAACGCTCTTCCACTCAAAATAAATCGTACGGTTTTTCCTGAGATAATCGGAATCCATCACTAGAGACGCAGCAGGCAAATCAAGGACAGGCCGCGTAAGGTCTGGAATTTTTTCTACAGTAAAAAACCTTTCCTTTGAATCAAGCGGAAGTCCGTCCGGCGTACTTGCCCTTACAGTCCATGAATATGAGCCTGCCGTAAGCTTTTGAATTGAAATATTCTGTCTTGCGGTCGTATGCCGCTCTACTATCCTGTAATTTCCGTTAGCCTGCCTTTTTTTAATTACAAGCTCGTATGACGAAGGAACATCCTTTCCATGCTCCCAGTTGAATGCAACAGGATTACGCAATGCAGTAAGTCCCTGAATGTGAATGTTATCCTGCGGCAAAACCGGCCTTATTGAATCAGGAGTCCTTACGCTAAATGAAACAAGAGAAACAGCGCTTGCCCTTAACGGTGAAATTTCTGTCTCGGCGCATACAGCCTGAACCGTACATGAATAGCCTGCTTCTTCCAGCGCGAACTGAACGCTCGTTCCGTAAACGGCGGCCTTTTGTGCCACAAGCTCTTCGTTCGAATTAAACACGCGGACATTGTAATAATCGGCGCCCATGACGTTTTCCCATGAAATCGAAACCGGCGTTCCGTTATGGGCCACAAGTGCAGAATCTGCTTTTGGTAAAACAATCTGAGGGGCAGAAAGCTCTTTTAGTACGACAAATTTCTGAGGCTTAGAAAAATTCTCGCCGCCGTTTTCAAGACGGGCGCCGGCCCTCCACCAGTAAACGCCTTCTGGCAAAATCATATTCGTAAGCTGCGTTGATTCAAGCACGCGCTCAATCTGAACCGTCTCAAAATCAGCGCTCTTTGAAAACTGAACTACAGATTCGCTTTCCTTGTATTCATCAGAAAGCCTCCACATGAATTCAACCTGCGGAAGCTTGGATTTTTCAGTACTGAAATTTGCAGGCGGATACAAAAGCTTGTTTGGCTGCGGAACATATTTTTCAATTTTAAATGAACGCACTTCTGACTCAGAATCATTTTCATTGGCTTCTGAAGCAAGGCGCACTACCTTCCAGTAATAAAGGCCGTCAGGTAATTGCTCCGAATTAAATACAGAATTAACTCTCGTTGAATTCGTCTGCCTGTTCCATACGATGTCACTAAAATCTTTGTCGCTTGAAACAACGACATTATACTCACTGTTTTTGATGTCTGACTTCCACATGAAATTTGCCGCGATGTCCTGCGTATAAGTGAGCACTGCATCCTGAGCAGGATAAGAAAGAGACGGCGGCTTGATTTCAGTCGTACGTTTAATCGAAAAGGAAGTCGGTTCGCTCGGATGCTGATAGCCTGCTGAATTGATTACATAAAAAGGCGTTACCTGCCACCAGTAATTTCCGTCGGGGATTGTATTTACCGTAAGGGAATTTCCGCTTACCTTGTATTCAGCAAAAACAGAACGCATGTCGGCAGTTGAAGAAACTACAAGCTTGTACGATTCTGCATATTCGTTTCCATCCCAGCGGAAATTTATTTTAGGAAAATCAGTCCTGTAGGAATATTCAACAAGCGGTGCAGGTGAAATATTTTTAACTTCCGGGACTTCGATTACAGTAATTTTTCCTTCCGTTATTTTGTCTGGATTATTTTCTGTAAAGGCGCGCCAGAACACAGTTTCATTCTGAACATTGATTTCAGCAGAGTCCTTTGTCTTTTCAATTTTAGAACTCTCCTGAATTGAAGAAAAATCTTTTATCGTCGAAGTCTGAACCGTTACAAAATCTGACGAAGCATCATTTAAATTCCATTCAAGCTTTAAAGGAGTTTCTTCGCCTGAAAATTTTAAAACCTGTATTTCCTTTGGAAGCGAAGTTACGGTAAGCGGATTCTGCTCGATGGCTCCGTCTGACTGAACTTTAACGGATTCACCGAATGAAAGGCTTGCAACGGCACCTGTTTCTGATGTAACAAGCGCATTTCCCGACCGCACCTGAATGCTGTTATCGCCTGAGACATTTGTCTTTGCCTCAATGCTTGCGCCAGACTCAACCTTAACGACGGAGCCGCCGCCAAGCTTAACAGATACCGCCTTGTCTGAACCGGCCGACACCTGAATATCGCCTCCGCTTGCGTCAATTTGAATTCCCTGCTCTTCAGAATAATAAATCTGGAGCATCGTATTTTCAAAAAGATTAAGCTCGGATCCGTCTTCAAATGTAATGAGCGCCTGAGCAAGATCTGCAGTTCGGATTGTGTCGCCATTGTACAAAGGCGCAGAGGACGCAAGGCGTTCCCATACAACACGGTCGTCGAATTTTCTTTGTGCGATTCTCTGCTTGAATGTAATAACGGCAATCTGTTTTTTATCTTTGCGCGTCTGAAATGAGTTTAAATCCTGCCAGAATAAAAATGAAAAAAATGCGGCCGTTGCAAGGCAGGTAACCGTGACAAAAAAATCAAGAAGACGCCACTTGGATTTTGTTCTCTTCTGCTTCAAGATTAACCGTTCCAAAATCAGGCTCAGGAATTCCGAGCAAATTGCGCATTTGTGAAAGCGTCCGCGGTCCCTTTGGTCCTACGGCACGAGCGCAGTCTTGATCAACTTCAAACAGCGGGTCATCCGAAAAGAATTTCGCTATGTCGAATTTCGGCATATTTACAACTCCATAAAAATGCTGTTTGCCTTTTCCCTTAACTTCAAACTCAACCGGAATCTGTTCCACAACAATTTCATTGTCCTGATTTTCCGGAAGAATAGTAAAGTTATTCTCCTTGCACTTTATATATTTTGTTTTAAGAATATCGTAAGTATCCTGAGTAATCAGCGTATCAGTACCGCACGGCTTGTTCGATGCCTCTGTGCGGCTCGCTAAGTTTACAGGATCTCCGATTGAAGTAAATTCCATTTTATCGTACGAGCCCATAAAACCGACAGTTGCCCTTCCCGAATTAAGTCCCGCGCCGATTCTGATATGCGGCTTGTATTTTGCCTTGGGGTCGCCCTCATGCTCCTTAGTAAATTTTTCGGCATCTTTGTTGTACTGCATCAGTGAATAGCGCATTGCCATACAGGCCGTAATTGCGCTGAGGGCATCCTGCTCCACATACTTGTCATGTTCATCTTTCTTTAAGGCGCGGGTCACGGATGAAGAAGGCATTGATTCCCAGTCAAGCGATTCATTACGCAGAACGCCCCAAGCCGCCATAATCGCGTCGCCTTCAAATTTATCTACAACGCCGCCTGTTTTGGTGATGCAGGTAACCATGCGGCTCATGTAATCATTTAAAAATCCGATAATCTCGGCGGCACTTTCATCACCAAAGCGGTTTTTAAAACCATCAGAAATTTTTGTAAAGCCGCGGATATCACTGAAGAAAATCGTAATGTCCTTCAAGTGCGGCTCAAAGTCAATAGCCTTTTTGATGATAGCCTGAGTAACGCCCTTATTTGTAAGCTTGGAGAATGTGTTTAAAATCTCGCGCTCATTCCGTGTACTTTTTGCAAGGACACCGATTTCGTCCTTACGCCTTGTATCAAGCTCTGCAAAAAGCTCCGTATTAAAATTACCCTTGTTGATTTCGTTAACGATTGCAGTAAGCGTCTTAAGCGGAACGCTGAGCGATCGTGAAAAGAAGTAAATAATTATGACTGCAAGCGCAAGTATAATTATCATCGCGTAAATATTTCGCCGTGTAGTTCCGTTGATACCTTCAAGTACAATGGAAGTTTTTACCACGGTGATTACGCCGCCGTTTCCTTCGCGCAGTTTTTTAAATACTCCGATATATTCTTCACCGTCATCATCGCGGAACGTAAACTGCCTGTTTTCCGACTGGCTTTCAAGCATTTCCTTTACGACAGGATTATCACTTTCGTCGATGCCCTGCTGCATGAAGGAAATATCACTGTGAACGATTACAATGCCGTCGTTATTTACTAAGAAAGACTGGTTGACGTTTCCTGAAGAAAAGCTTTCGCTCATTTCTTCTGAAGAAAAGATAATTCCTACAGCATCATCCTTTTCGTTTGAAAAAAGAGGGAGCGAAACGGCGGCAAGCGGAAAGTTAAAGAACATCGAGGCATTTTCAAGCTCAAACGAACCGCCCTGTGCCTTGGAAAGCATTTCTGATTCCTGCATAAAATAGGCGGCGGCTGATTCCCGCTTTAATTCGCGCGACACAAAAAAGGCCGTGTTTACAAAAAGTCTTTCCGTTGCCGGAAGATAAACGGCAGCCACGGCTTTATTGCTGTCAAAAAACATGTTTTCGGTAGACTTTACTTCCGTTTCATTGTCAGCGGCTGCATCAAGAAGATTTACAAACATTTCTACGGAAGATACAAGCGAACTGATTCTGACCTGTGCTTCTGAAGCAACGCGCTTGTTAATGGAAAAGTTATTGTCTTCTGCGTTAACCTTTATATCCTGCGTTATGAAATACGAAACAAAATATGTAATTCCGCCAAGCGAAATGATTACGAGAAGCGAAATGATGCTGATAAGCTTTTCGCCAATCGGATGGCGGATGCGCGTTGCGTTCTTTTCTTCTTTTGCCTTTCGTTTTACAGCAAGGCGCGCTTCCTTTGCCTTTTTCTCAGCTTCTTTTCTTTCAAGCTTGAGCTGCTTTTTCATTTCGGCAACACTTGAAGCCTTATTTTTATTCTGCTCGATTTTTTTATAAGCGCTTTTTCTAAGGATGTGCGGACTTACGCGGGCTGCCTCAAAATCTCCGTACGAAGAAACATTTTCCCGCGCTTTTTTTATGGAAGAATTTTGCCCCGATTTTGATGCCGGGGCAGTGTTGTTGCTATTTTCCTTTGACCTTATCGTCTCTCCGCTCGAAATTGTCATATAAAGGATAGTTTAGCCTAATTTTTGCAATTTTTCAAGCAAGACTTAAGCTTAGAGCTTTCCGCCTTCAACTACAAGGCTGTCTGCGTCTGCATTTTTTCCATATACAGGGCGCAATGTTGCTTCATATGCCTTGTGGAAGAACTTTTCAGAAGCAAGACCTTCGATTTCCTTATTGATAAAATCAAGAAGATCCTTATTTCCTTTCTGAACGGCAGGAGCGATTGTATCAAGGCTTCCGAGCGAATCGATTCCTACAGAGAATCCCGGATTTTCAAGAGCCCAGGCAAGAACTTCAGTGTTGTCTGTAGAAAGGCCTGCGCCGCGTCCGTCAAGAAGGGCGTTGTATGCTTCGCTGTACTGGTCAAACTTAAGGAGCTTAACCTCAGGATAATTGTTTGTAAAATATGTCTCGGCTGTCGTACCCTTGCTTACGATAAGGTTCTTTCCGTTAAGCTGCTCTGGTTTTGTGATAAGAGCCTTGTCCGGAGAAACAACGCCCAAAGCTACCTTCATGTACGGAAGGGCAAAATCAACCTTTTCTGCGCGCTCAGGAGTTACAGTAAAGTTTGCGAGCACTACATCAAATTTTCCGGTAACAAGATACTCAACGCGGTTTGCAGCCTCAACAGGAACATACTTTACCTTTACGCCCAAATCCTTAGCAAGGCGGTTTCCAAAGTAAACGTCATAGCCCTGATACTCACCGTTTTCGTCAACATAACCAAACGGCTTTTTGTCGCTGAACACGGCAATTACAATCTGTCCGCTCTTTTTAATTTCTTCAACAGAGCGCGCACCAACATTGTCCTTTGAACCAAGTGCAAATGCAGGAAGGACGATCATTGCAGCAAGCAAAGCCACAGCAATTTTTTTAACAGAATTTTTCATAGAATCTCCTACCGCAATAACTGACTGTCGGGCTTATCCCATTTTCAGCGCGACTTGCGGATTTGTTTTTTATTGATAGTTATTTATAGAATTAATTACCTACTTTGTCAATAGGTTTATTAGGAAATTACCGTAAATTTTTTTATTATTTTTAATAAACCTCGGAATTTCGATGACTGATTTTTCCCTTCAATTAATTACTGATGCTTTTCTACAATAAAGACGTAATACATGTCGCCGTACATTGGAGTTGAAACAAAGCGCCCGAAGTCCATTACGATTTTTTCAGAGCCGTCCTTGCATACAATCCTGTATTCTACATAATCAGTATCATCCGAACCGTTTATCTGATTGCGGATTTTCCGTTCTACCCTTTCAAGGTCATCAGGATGAATCATTCCCTTAAACGAATTTTTTGTAAGCATTCTGAATTCTTCGCCGGAAGAGCAGCCGAACATCGAAACAAGCTCCTGATTGAACGAAACAAGCTGCTCGTTTTCATCGGCCTTATATGTAAAGAATCCGCCTGGAAGCTTTTCGATAAGGTAGTCGATTAAAGGAATTTCCTTTTCTGCAACTCCGGTCGGCCGGCGGCGGTCCTTTATAAGTCCCTTGTAATAACGGCTCTTGTCAAGATACATCGCCTTATCCGCATCGAGAATATTTTTTTCAAGGCAGGTCGTATACGGAATCCATTTTGCGCCGACTGCGGCAGAATATTTATCTGTCCAGCTTGATTTTAATTTTTCAACCTTCTGATTGAATTCTTCTTCCGTAACATTGAAATCAAAAATTACAAATTCATCTCCGCCTATTCTGTAAATATATTTTTCGGAGAATATGCTTTTTATAATGTCAGCAATTTTCAGGATGAGAAGGTCGCCTTCACGGTGTCCTTCCGTATCGTTACGCGTCTTCAATCCGTTTACATCGGTAAAAATAATTCCTACAGGTCCTTCAAGGAACGTGCGTTCAAGAATCGGAATGTCAGTGTAATAAGCCGTCCTGTTCCGCGCGCCAGTTAATGAATCTATGTAGCTGATTTTTTCAAGGAGCGTAACATATCGCTTGCGCTCAAGGTCATTCATTATAAAGGTCGCTATCGTGTGCATGAGCTCGACTGTCTCTGTATGAACGGCAGGATTATCAACTACCACAAATCCGTTTACAACGCCGTCAAGCTTAAGGGGAGCCGCCATAAGGGATTCAACAGGAGAGTCAACAAAGAACATCGCAAACTTTTCGCGTAAATAATCCATGTCACTTTTTGAGCTTATGTAATATGCATCCTGTACGGCAAATTTATCAGTGAATGCCTGCATGACGGGCAACGGAACATCCTTAATCTGCTTTTGCTGGGAACCGAATCCTTCGTTATGCCATTCATACGGCGTGTTAAGCACACAGCGCTCGCGATCGTACTCAACCAGGTAAGCCCTGTCTGCCTGATAAAAGCCTGCCACAATTGAAAGAAGCTTATTTATTTTTTTGTAAGATCTGTCATTTGAAGAAAGCGTGTTTACGCATTCAAAAAGAATATTCTTTATTTCAAGCTCGTTTGTTAAGGCAGACCAGACAGGGCGTGATGTCGGAAGCGTAAATACCGGCTCACCTTCATCGTCCTTGTGGCAGACGGTAAGATACTGCGAGAATTCCTGAGTTGTAAGAGGCTTTGAAAAATAATAGCCCTGAATATAATCACAGCCCAAAGAGCGCAGGACTTTAAGCTGAGTATCTGTCTCAACGCCTTCCGCCACAGTCTTAAGCTGCATTCTGTGCGCCATCTGGATTATGGCATCTATCATCACTTCGTTCTTTTCGATTTTTGAAACAAACGAAATATCAAGCTTGATTATGTCTATCGGAAAATCTGCAAGCATTCCGAGTGACGAATATCCTGAGCCAAAATCGTCCATCTCGATCATATAGCCTTTGCTCTGAACCTTTCGCAGCTGCTCCACGATAGGCGCCGAGTTTTCGGTATAAAGCGATTCGGTTACTTCAAAGTGAAGGAAGGAGCTGTCGATTTTATATTCTTCGACAAGGGAAAGCGCCTGTTCAAGCCAGCCTGATTCATAAAAATCACGGCGCGAAACATTAAACGAAATCGGAACAGGTATCTGCTTTTTGCTTTTCCATTCGCGGATATCTTCGCAGACTTTTTTGAGTACATAAAAATCAAGTTTTGTAATAAAACCGTTCTGCTCAAAAAGCGGAACGAATTTTCCAGGCGACATAATTCCGTAATCAGGGTTGTGCCAGCGTACAAGCGCTTCGGCTCCTGCAATACGGCCTGTCTGGCAGTCATGCTTAGGCTGATAGAAAACCCTGAACTGCCCCTGTTCAAGCGCGGCTTCCATCGTTCCAAGAATTTTCTGCTGCTCAAAAATTCGGCTCCGGATTTCGTCTGAATAAAAGGCAATGTTCTTTTTAAATATTCCGCCCAGCTGCTTTGCCGCAAGGAATGCAGATTCACAGCAGGAAATAAACGGAACGCTTCTGTCTATCGAATCATATATCCCGATTTTTGCAACCTGATGTGCAATCGGAGCCTCGATAAGGATTTCTGAAATAGTTGAATTAATAAGCTCGCTTGTAAGCTTCTCTGATTTTTCCACCAGAAGCACAAACTGATCGCCTGAATAGCGGCCGATAAGCGCGCTTGCAAAACAGCGGCTCAGCTCGGCTCCAAAAAATTTAAGGAACTCGTCGCATTTGCGCTCACCGTACTGCGCGTTTGTAAGCTTGTAATTTTCGATATCAATTCCGATTACCGAAAATACTGTTTTCGGATTTGAGCGCAAAATCATTTCGGCATTATGAATGAATGACTGCCTTGTATAAAGCCCCGTAAGCTCATCGTATTTTACGACGGAAAGCATTACGGCTGATTCACGAAGATGAATTACATTGTGAATTCGGGTGCGCAGGATTCTATAGTTATACGGCTTTGCGACAAAATCAACCGCGCCGAGCTCAAGGCATTTCTGCTCGTTTTCGTAATCATTAGGAGCTGTCGTAACGATTACAGGAATTCTTGAAACAACGGAATCCTGTGAAGCATCCTTTAAAAAATCATATCCTGTGCCATCAGAGAAACTCGCATCGAGAATAACAAGCGCAATCTTAAAATAATTCTGCTTTAAAAGCTCCAGTCCCTCTTCCGCATTATGCGCCGTCATTATGGAATATTTATCACGAAGCATTTCTTGAAGAACGGCTATGTCTACATCACTATCTTCGACTACTAAAATCGTGCGCTTTCCGATTGAATCATCAGCCGTAATATTTCCTGAAAAATCATTGTTTTCAGATTCCGGATTTTCTTCTTCTTTTGAGGAAACATTTTTAAAAGTCGCAACCCAATGAAGCGAATCTTTTTCCGAAGCCTTTACGACTGCAAGCTCGACATATTCGGGAATGCCGATTACATTACGCCTTGTAAAAACATAACGGTAGCGGTTCTGCGTCCGGAAAGCCTTCTGTATTTCTTCGATAGACGTTTTGATAAGGAATTCATTCTGTTCTTCGGGGAGAACAAATTTTTTGGAAAAGTATTCGCATATGGCACAATAACTGTTTTCAACCGTCAGGAATTTTCCCATGACCTTTGAAACGTCATTGTTATAGACATACGGAGTAATGCTTCGACGCGTAACATCAACTACATAAATCGAGTTGTAGCCGCTAAACATGCTGGCGCCGATATCAGGAACAACATTTTTTTCTTCAAACACCATCTAAAACTTTTCCCCGAAATCAATTTATACTGAACGCCCTATTTTAAAGAGCGCCAGATACAAACATCCGCTATCCCTCTTTGCACAAATCTGCAAGGGTCACAGAATCCAGATAATCATTTACAAGGGTGTCGAGCTTGGACCATAAGGGAAGTGTTCTGCATTGTGATTTTCTGGGGCATGCTTCAGCGCCCTTTTCAAGACAAGCAACAGGAGCTAAGGTTCCTTCCGTTACGGAAAGAATTTCTCCAATCTTATAGTCCTGCGGATTACGGTTTAATTTATAGCCGCCGCCTTTTCCATGGACAGCATCAACCATTCCGTTTTTAGAAAGCAATGTCATTATTGCTTC
>CACYCX010000129.1 GCA_902772975.1 uncultured Spirochaetaceae bacterium | reverse complement strand
GAACATGCCGGCCAATTCCACGAACCCACCCTTATTATATAGCAAAATTTTTGCTCAAAATTTTTGTACGATTTTACACCTAAAAATTTGGATTTTTTGGATTTTTTGGGGACAAAAAGTAAATAAAAATCTTTATTATATTTATATAATAAATATAATAAAAAATAATGAAATAAAAAATTTTTTGGATTTTTACATTTTTTAACTAAAAAAATTTGTTTTTTCCAAAAATAGTGCGTACCTTTGCAGCGCAAAACAAAAAGTTTTGCATACGTTCTTTGACATTTTGAGATATAAAAAAAGATAGGTCTTTTTTACTTGTTTTCTTTTTCATTTTGCTTTTTGTTTTTGCTTTACAAAATGCGCTAAACATTTTTTAGTAAAACTTTTTAATTCCTTTTAAGCAATATGAAAAAATCTTTGTTTTCAAGTGGAAATGCATCTAAAAAATCAATGCTTTTCCGCGAATCGGTTTTTGTTGAAAACGGCAAAAAACTGGACGAAATTGCACGAAAAAATAAAAGGTCTGCAATTCGTAAATATATTTCCGCCGTCGCTCATTTCTTTGAAACTAACAATAAATTGTCAAAAGAACAATTAGACGATTTTGTTGCAACGTACAAAGAAACATATATTAATAATGATTTTTCTGTTGCATCGTTATACGATGGAAACGATGAAACGAAAAAAGCATCTTTGAGAAAATTGCTCGAATATGTAAAGAAAAACAATAAATAAATGAAATTAGAAAACAAGTAAAAAAGATTTTTATTTTACACTTTTAATTTTTTAAGTTATGAAAAGAAAAGTAAGAAACGATGCAATAAAAAATTATTTTCGGGAATTTCAAAACGGAAATGTAATTTTCAATTATTCGTGTTATTTTGAAAATGATACCTATTCAAAGATAATTGATTTTTTGCAAAGTTTATCGGACGAAATTTCAAAACGACATTTCAGTACTATAAAATTTAATTGTATCTTAAATGATTTTGAATTTACACACCAAATAATTTTCAATTTCATTTATGCCGATTATGTCGAAGATGCTCCCGATAATACCGAAGATGAAAATAATACGCCGTTTAATAATTGTAACGTAGATTTTTATTATAATATGCGAACATCTTTTTTTTCAAGCGTTCGCGAATATCTTTTGAAAATTTGGGATAGTCTTTTTTTAGAGTGTTTCAATAAAGAAAATACATATAATAAAAAAGATGCTTTTGCAAATTATAATAATGAAGATGCGGATTTTATAGTATATCAGAATTTAAGCGGTGACAACATCGACGGATTTTTTGCACAATTAACGGAATATTAAAACCAAATTTTAGGGGATAAATTCAAAGATTTATTTTTACTTTGAATTTATCCCCTATTTTTTTTGTGAAATTTTTTTAATATATGCTACCGTACCCCCCACCGAGTACCCCAACCCATACGTACGTATTAAGAGGATCCTGAAAGCCTGGGGGTGTTGATCCTGAGAACCGAGAGAACACACACAACAAAGCCCAGAGAGCAGTATCCCCCTGGGCCTAGATATTAGCCTAATGAAAAGTACTCTCTTTCATCAGTCTTCTTGGTTTTATACTTTCTACGATAATAGGGCGGAGGAGGAATCATAGGCTTCTTAGCATTTGTGCAACTCCTATAAGGCCTAGTATTAAATGCCTTCTTATCAGTTAATAATGCCCTCTCGTCATCCTCTGTGCCCGGGACACTCTCTGTAGGAGGAACCTCTACCCAAGCCTTACTCTTCTTTATTCCAGAAGAATTTATCCCAGATCTCATATAACTCATTTTCAACTAAAGTACTACATCTCTTACCAGATCTCCAATACCATACTGTACAGAATCCATTAAAGCTCCACTCTACTGGATCCATTAATTCCCCAGTCTTAAAGTACAGAATCTCAGTATGTGGATCATACCATATATCATATGCCTCAGATGCCTTGAATGGTAAGGATGCCCTCATACTACCTTCCATCAGAAAAGGTATACTGAACAGGAAAGCGATAAAGGCTATTCCCAAAAATAAAATCCCTAACATTGTCTTATTACTCTATGGGTTACAATATCTACAATTCTGATATCTCTAACATCACCTTTAAACAGTTCGAAAAATTCCTCTGCTTCAGACCTAGTCTTAAAAGAATAAGCTTGCTCGATTAACTCTCTTTGAAGTGGCTTATTTGGATTTCTGGTAGATACCCATTCTTGCCAAATTACTTTATACCTGTTCACCATAGGATACTTTCAAGAAACGTTACAAACCTATTTCTAAAATTCCTCTCCTCAAGCAGAAGCTTAGTCAGATTTACCAAACTTTTCATAAGCATTTATCTGACTATTGATAATACCTATCTGTTTATCAAGGATATCAAACCTCTTCCTATCTACCTGTAGGATATCAACATACCGTTCAACATTATTTGGGGTTACATACCAATCTACCCGTTGAAAGCCTCTATTCTGAACCTTTACCAACTTCACTTGGTATATATCATTCTCTTTCTTAACCACTACCCAGATAGCACTCAGATTATGGTTCCTGTTAAATGCCATATAACATTCACCAGGTTGCATATCCAGCTCTTTAAGCTTTTCTTTATAATACCCACTATTCTGAAGGGTTAGTATGCTTATTCTCTTCATTGTTAACTAGATTATGAATACTCTTAAACTTATCGATTGCCTCATTGAACTTCTCTAAAGAGAAACCCTCTACAGTTCTATCAGACCTCATATAGATTACATCTCTATTTCCCCTGGTGAATGCGTTCTGGGTACAGGTGATACTGTTAAAGAGAAACACTTTAATCAGATGTCCCTCTTGCTTAAAGATAGAGGAAACATGAATGATGATTATGGTTGCTCCAGATTTCATTTTATAGCAACCTCCAGCTCTTATATCATTAGCAAGCATAAGAATCCAAGTATTAATAAGATTATTACTAGAAGATTTGCCAAGCGGTACTTAGTTCTCTTCGTCATATTTATTACCTCCCTTAACAATTAGCCATCCCAGCAGAGCTACTACTAGGATGGCAATAATGATATACTCAAGCATGATTACAGTGGACTAAGGTCTTACCGTTCTTACGGAATATCTTGACGTAGAATGGACAAGACGGGTTACAGGACTTCGGATTACCTACCCGGATCTCATGTTGAGAATCAGTTAATGGACAAGGGTTGGTGTAGACTAAACCTTTACCCTTTACTCTCTCTGTTTTTACTTCTCTGTTCATAGGGGGTTACTTGTTAAAAGAATTACGAATGATAAACCAAGGCATCAGAAGCCAAACCTTCAGGAATACCTTAATCCAGTTAGTCTCTCGAGTTACAGCCATAACTTCCGAAGTAGTAGTG
>CACYCX010000128.1 GCA_902772975.1 uncultured Spirochaetaceae bacterium | reverse complement strand
TGCGCTGTTGTCATTTTTAAAGGCTTCGTACGAAACGCGGTCTTCTTTTGAGCAATTAAATAGAAAATATTCAGCTGCTTTTGAAAGCACGGGCATTTTCCACCAGACTACGGCACCAAAATCAACATTGCCATCGGATTTGATATAGTCAGGCGGAACGATTGAGGACGCTTCCGCCCTTCCCTTTTCCACGAGCATGTCAAGGTCAATCATCAGCGGATTTCCGGCAAAAGTAGAAAATGACGCATACGGAGAATCGCCGTAACCTGTAGGCCCGAGCGGAAGAATCTGCCACAACGACTGATTTGCTTTTGAAAGCCAGTCAACAAACTCATAGGCCTTCTTACCTATAGTTCCAATTCCCGGAGTTCCGGTAAAAGATGTCGGATGCAGCAGGACGCCGCTAGAACGAAATGTACTCATGTTCCAAATAATAGCACCACGCACAATTTTTGTAAAGATTTTCACATTATAAATCAAATTAAAGGCATTTTTTACTAAATTATATAACGATATTATGCATATTAAATCAGCAGGATTCTTTATCGTTCATAATTGAAGTAATTGCCGTTTTTTGATATTATTAGTATATTGTACATAGTTGTATTTCCCTAGTTATTTACTAGTTTTTTAATTTCTGTACGACCGCTGACGCGGAGTTTTTAACGGAGTTATAGATGGCAGATAAATTGCTCGACATTCAGAATCTTTCAGTTAGCATAGATTCAAAACAGGTTCTTAACGGACTTTCCTTAAATATAAACAAAGGCGAAACACACGTCCTTATGGGGCCGAACGGCGCCGGAAAATCAACGCTTGGCAACGCCCTCATGGGAAATCCGATTTACCAGCTTGATTCAGGAAAAATCCTTTTTGAAGGCGAAGACATAACTGAATTGAGCACGGATAAGCGCGCAAAGCTCGGAATGTTCCTTTCGTTCCAGAATCCGCTTGAAGTTCCGGGAGTTTCACTTGAGACATTCATCAGAAGCGCAATCCAGCAGAAAACAGGCGAACGCGTAAAGCTTTTCCAGTTCCAGAAGGAGCTTAAGGCAAACATGGAGCTTTTGAACATGGATTCTTCCTATGCTTCACGCGACCTCAACGTAGGCTTTTCAGGCGGTGAAAAAAAGAAATCAGAAATTCTGCAGCTTCTTATGCTCAACCCGAAATTTGCAATTCTTGACGAAACAGATTCAGGTCTTGATGTTGACGCGGTAAGGACTGTATCAAAGGGAATTGAAGAATATCAGAAAAAACAGGACGGCGCGCTTTTAATCATCACGCACTCAACCAAGATTCTTGAAAGCCTCAATGTTGACTACACGCATGTTCTTGTAAAGGGAAAAATCGTAAAGACAGGCGACGGCTCTCTGGTTCAGGAAATCAACGAGCACGGATTTGAAAAGTTCCTTAATGCGTAAAGGCGGAGAATAATGGCTGATAACAAAAAAACGCAGGTCACAGATATTAACCGCTCAATGTACGACTTCCGCTACGAAGAAAAGGAAGAAGACTTTTACCGAATTCAGGACGGACTTACAGAAGAAATCGTACTTAAGCTTTCGGAAGAAAAAGGCGATCCTGAATGGATGAAGGAGTTCCGTTTAAATTCACTTAAGATATACAACGAGCTTAGAGTACCGAACTGGGGTCCTGACATCAGCGGACTGAACATGGACAACATTGCGACATATGTCCGCTCAAAATCAAAGATGCAGGCTAAATGGGAAGATGTTCCCGAAGACATAAAAGATACTTTTGAAAAGCTCGGAATCCCGGAAGCAGAAAGGACATCGCTTGCAGGCGTGGGCGCGCAGTACGATTCAGAGCTTGTATACCACAACGTTCAGAAGGAAGTTTCCAAGCAGGGCGTTGTATACCTTGGATTTGAAGAAGCACTTAAAAGTCCCGAATGGGAACCTATGATAAAGGAATATTTTATGACGCTCGTAAAACCGCGCGACCATAAATTTGCTGCCCTTCACGGCGCTGTATGGTCAGGCGGCTCGTTCGTTTATGTTCCCAAGGGCGTAAAGCTTTCGTTCCCGCTCCAGTCATATTTCAGGCTTAACGCAAAGGGCGCCGGCCAGTTTGAGCACACGCTTATTATTGTAGACGAAGACGCCGACCTTCACTTTATCGAAGGATGTTCCGCGCCTAAATATAATGTGGCAAACCTTCATGCAGGATGCGTTGAGCTTTTCGTAAAGAAGGGAGCGCACCTAAGGTATTCCACAATCGAAAACTGGTCTAAAAACATGTACAATCTGAACACAAAGCGTGCGCGTGTAGAAGAAGGTGCTACAATCGAATGGGTTTCAGGTTCGTTCGGAAGCCACATTTCTTACCTGTATCCTGAAAGCGACCTTGTAGGAAAGAAGGCGCGGGCCGAATTTACAGGCGTTACTTTTGCCGGTCAGGGGCAGAATCTTGATACAGGCGCAAAGATGGTTCACCTTGCAGAAAACACATCAAGCGTAATTACGACAAAGTCAATTTCCAAGGGCGGCGGTATAAGCACATACCGTTCCGCGGTTTACATAGACAAAAAGGCAAAAGGAAGCAAGGCTTCCGTATCATGCCAGTCGCTTATGCTTGACAGCCAGTCAAGGAGCGACACGATTCCTGCAATGACAGTTTTAACCGACGATGCCGACGTAGGACATGAAGCAAAAATCGGACGCATTTCAAGCGACGCAATCTTTTACCTTATGAGCCGCGGAATAAGCGAAGAAGAAGCCCGCGCGATGATTGTATCAGGCTTTGCAAGTCCTGTAAGCAAGGAGCTTCCGCTTGAGTATGCAGTCGAGATGAATAACCTTATCCGCCTTGAAATGAAGGGAACGCTATGACACAGAACGACAATACAATTCAGGTTAATCAGATTCCTGCAAATACATGGAACTGGCTTAAGATGAACAGTGCAGTCCTTTCACTTGAAGAAATTTCAGGAAAAGGAAAGGAGAAGATAAGCGCGGGCGACTTACCGGAAAGCGTTGCGTTCATTCAGAATGCAGCGGCGGATGATGAATCAGTAAAGCAGGCTTCGGGAATAAAGACTTCGCTTGGAGAAAAAGCGCCTTCCCTTTTTGAGGAGCACAATGCCTGTGTTCACGTAATCCGCGCAGAAAAAAATACTGCAGCCGCTTTACCTGTAAAGCTTAGCGTAACTGGCGACAGTCCTGCATGGAACGAGCTTGTAATTCACGCAAAGGAAAATTCAACTGTTTCTGTAATCGTTGAATTTGATGTAAAAAGCGTAAATGCATTCTGCACAAAAATCATTGCCGAAAAAGGCTCGCGCGTTCACTTTTCTACAGTGCAGCTCAGTAAGTGCGATGGCGTCCACATAAACGACATCGGAACTGAAATCAAGGAAAGCGCATATGTGGAAGTAACTCAGATTGAGCTTGGCGCAAAAAAAATCTTTACCGGAATAAGAACAAGCCTCTGTGAATATCAGGCAAGACTCAGGACAGACACGGCATACATCGCACGAAACAACCAGGAATTCGACATGAATTACGAAGCGGTCAGCACAGGAAAGAAAACTGACTGCCTTATGAACGTAAAGGGAACGATTACTGACAGCGCAAAAAAAACATACCGCGGAACAATCGATTTTAAAAACGGCTGTTCAGGTTCTACCGGAAACGAAATGGAAGAAACACTTCTTCTCAGCTCTTCCGCTGTAAACAAATCAATCCCGATTATCCTCTGCGACGAGGAAGATGTTTCAGGCGAGCACGGTGCTTCAATCGGAAAGCTTGGAGAAGAAATTCTTTTTTACATGAACTCGCGCGGCATAAGCAGAAGCGAAGCGGAAAAAATCATGATGAAGGCAAAGGTCATGAGCGTTGCTTCCAGAATCGGGGATGAGGCGGCCGCAGAAAAAATTTCAGAATATATGGAAGGTTCTTTATAATGGAAAACATTTACAGAAAAGATTTTCCGATTTTTGATGATGAAAAAAACAAGGGTCTCGTATATTTTGATAACGCCGCAACTTCACAGCGTCCGCGTCAGGTTATAGAAGCAATCGAAAATTTCTATAAAAAAAATAACGCAAATCCATTGCGCGGCTTATACGACTTAAGCGCAAGGGCAACCGCAGAATACGAGGCCGCCCGTCACACAATCGCAGAATTTGTAGGCGCAAAGGAAGATGCAGAAATAATATTTACGCGCAACGCAAGCGAATCGCTTAATCTTGTGGCGTACACGTACGGACTTGAAAACATAAAGGCCGGCGATGAGATTGCCGTTTCGATAATGGAGCACCATTCAAACATTCTTCCGTGGCAGATGGTAGCGCAGAAAACAGGCGCAAAGCTTGTCTGGATGGAATGCGACAAAAAAACAGGCGAGCTTACGCTTGACGAAATCAAATCAAAAATCACGGAGCGCACAAAGCTTGTGGCTCTTACCTATACAAGCAATGTTCTTGGAATAACAAATCCTGTCAAGGAAGCCGCCGCGCTTGCGCACAAGGTGGGAGCGGTAATCGTAGTAGACGGCGCCCAGGCCGTTCCGCACAAAAAAGTTAACGTGCAGGATATTGACGCTGACTTTTTCTCGTTCAGCGGCCACAAATTTTTAGGACCAACAGGAGCGGGCGGCCTTTACGGAAAAAGAGAGCTTCTTGACGCAATGCCGCCGTTTTTGCGCGGCGGTGAAATGATTGAATATGTAACGCGCGACGGAGCAACATTTGCAGAGCTTCCTGCAAAATTCGAAGCCGGAACAGTAAACGCCGCAGGTGCTGTCGGTATGGCAGCCGCGGTCAAATACCTTGAACAGGTCGGGCTTGACGAAATAGAAAAGCATGACAACAAACTGGCCGCGCTTTTAATCGAAGGAATGAAGTCAATTCCGCATGTAAATGTCATAGGGCATCCGGATCCGGCAAGGCATTCAGGAATCGTAACCTTTACGATTGACGGCGCGCATCCGCATGATATTGCTTCCATTCTTGATACTGAAAAAATTGCAATACGCGCGGGACATCACTGCGCGCAGCCGCTTGGTGCATGGCTTGAGCTTCCTGCAACGGCGCGGGCAAGCGTTTACTTTTACAACACTGAAGAAGAAGTCGCTTTCTTCCTCGATAAAATAAAGAATGTAAGGAAGTGGATGGGATATGGAGACTAAGGAACTTTACCGCGAAATATTAAACGAGCACAACATCAACCCGCTTCACAAAACCGCGCTCAATGATGCTACGCACACTCTTAACGGCGTGAACCCGAGCTGCGGCGATAACATTACACTTAACCTTAAAGTAGAAGGCGGCGTGATTTCGGACGCGGCGTTTACGGGAAGCGGCTGCGCCATATCTCAGGCGTCATGCGACATGATGATTGACCTGATTATAGGCAAAAAGGAAGAGGACGCCTTAAAATACGCCGAAACTTTCATGAACATGATTCAGGGAAAAGCATCTGAGGACGAAATCGAGAGTCTGGACGAAGCAGCCGCGCTTCAGGATATTTCCAAAATGCCCGCCCGCGTTAAGTGCGCTGAATTAGGCTGGCGTACGATGAGGGAAATGCTTCTTTCAAAGGCAGCTGAAAAATCAGCATTGAATCCGCACTGCTAGAACAAGCGGGCGGACTCGCCGGATTTCCACTGTGTTTTGTCGCAGTAAATAATCTTTGTAATTTCGATATAGATTTCAGTTTCGCCGTCATCATTTTCAGAAGCGTCAAGTTCGCTTTCAGTTTCCTCTTCAATCGCAAAGCATACCGTATCTGTCATTCCCGCATAAAAAATTCCGTCCGCCCTTCGTTCAAGATAAATGTCGCCGCTTTGAATTGAGTCAAGGTGAACGCAATAAAAAAGAGTCTCTATATCCTTTTCTGAGGCATTGTAAAAATCAAAATAATATTTTCCGCCTTCTCCTTCACTTCCACAAGCAGAACCGCTCCGGTCAAAAAAAACTGAAAACGGCTCTGCCCTGTCCTGAAGTGAAGAGCATGAAAAAGCTGAAAAAATCCAGCCAGCGAAAACCAATAATAAAAGATGTTTTGCCTTAAAACTTACCTTGTGACTTTTCATTTAACGGCCCCTAAAATATCATAATGACGCAACGACCAAATTTAAGGTAAAAAAATAAAAATTGAATGGAAAATTCTGTATTTTTTTGGTATCATTTCTGTAAAAGGCAGATGATATGATTACATACTGGCAGCAAAAAGACGGAAAATTCATAGACACCGAAAAAGATGCCGTTGACAAATCACGCCCGGTCTGGGTTGATGCGCGGAACGTCACGCGTGATGACATAACTCTTCTTGAATCTGAATACAAAATTGATCAGGAGCACATAATCGATATCCTCGACCCGGAAGAGCTTTCGCGAATTGAAGATGCGGAAGACTATGTGCTTACAATCATGCGCCTTCCGATTTTTGTTCCGACATCAGAGGTTTCGTATTTTTCAATTCCGTTCGGCGTGATAATGCAGAAAAAAATGATAATCACAATCTGCTGGACAGACTGCGAGGTGCTCAAAGATTTTTCACTTAATCGCGTGAAAAACATTAACCTTTCTGACCTTCCGGCGTTTTTAATACAGATACTTAGCCGCGCGGACATAACATATCTGCGCTACCTTAAGGAAATCAACAGGCGTGCACTTGGCATTCAGGGTGAACTTCAGTCAACGATTGAAAACAAGGAAATCCTTCAGCTCCTTAACCTTGAAAAGTCAATGGTATTTTTTACGACTTCAATTAAAAGCAATCAGCTGCTGCTTGAAAAGCTGCGAAAAACAAAACTGATGCATTTTGATGAAGACGACATCGACTGGCTTGATGATGTTGAAATTGATAACAGACAGGCGCTTGAAATGGCAAACACCTACAGCGATATTTTTTCAAAAATGATAGACGCATTCGGTTCAGTCATTTCAAACAACATGAACCTTGTCATGAAAAAGCTTACGATTGTAACTGTCGTAATTGCAGTTCCGACTTTCATCACAAGCTTTTTCGGAATGAATGTCCTGCTGCCGTTTGCGGACAAGGGCTGGTTCGGACTTGGAATTATCGTGGCGATGTGCCTTTTAGCGATTCCGCTTACAACCTTTATTATCAGGGACAAGCAGGCGCGGTACACCGGGGCGTTTAAAAATAAGTTCAATTTAAAGCGGCGCGCGAGCATAAGGAAAATCCGTAAAACGCTTGAAGCGCAGGAAAAAGATTAAGTTTTATTTTGTTTTAATTTTGAGGTGAATATGAAATTTTATATTGAAAAAGCAAATTCGAAAAAGCAGATTTTTTCTATTTTTATTTTGATTTGCGCACTGCAAGCGCTGTTTGCCTCAAGCCCGAAGAAAAAATCATTTTCAGAAGAATGCCTTGTAAATATGGGACCTTCTCAAAAAGGAGTTCCGTTTGATGTTTACACAATCGGTGAAAACGCGCAGTCCTTTACGGCAAAGCGCTACATAGAGCCTTTTAAAATCAACGCTTATGAGACGACATATAACCTCTGGTATGTAGTGCGCGTTTATGCAGAGCAGAAAGGATACGTGTTCGCCAATCCGGGGCAGGCGGGCTCAATGGGAAAAAGGGGCGCCGCACCAGACGCTCAGAATTCCATGGAGCCTGTAACAATGATTTCGTGGTACGACTGCGTTGTATGGTGCAATGCATACAGCGAGATGATGGGTAAAAAGCCCTGTTATTACAGCAACGGAAAAATCATCCGCGATGCAACTGACACTGCCTCACTTGATAAGGCAGAATGCAAATGGAATGCTGACGGTTACAGGCTCCCCACCGAAAGCGAATGGGAGTATGCGGCACGAAAGACAGAAAGCGGCTTTCAAAGCGGCGCCCTTGCATCAGGCCAGATTGACGATATGGAAAATTCTATCGGGGAAGAAGAGGTGGCATGGTTCGATGCCAATTCGACTTCAACTCATACGGTAGGCACTGCCGGAACTGTCTTTACACCTGACGCTCCGCCTGCCCCCGGCACCGGGAACGCCAATGAATGCGGCCTGTTTGATATGAGCGGCAACGTACTGGAATACTGCTGGGACTGGTTTTCTGACTACAAGGAAGGAAAAGAAGGAAAGCGATATACAGGCGAGCCATTCGGAGAAAAAAGGACGGCACGCGGCGGCTCATGGTCTCCATACACGCTTTTTATTGAGGCAGGCGACAGGTATGAGTTCGACCCGAACGAAGCTTATAATTATCTGGGCTTCCGCTTCTGCACTTCAAAATAAGGCTTTATCTCAAAATTAACATTTATTTTAAGAATTAACTCTATATTAAAAATTCAACAAAAATTTGCCCTTTTGAAGTTTCTCGGGTATAATATAGATTTATGAAGTATAATATTGAGTTTCAGACTGCAGGACTTATCGTCGTCCTGATTTTGGGAATTGTTTTCTTTTCAAAAAAACGCTGGCAGTCACTTCAGAACACTCTGTTCAGGTTCCTGCTCCTTGCTACGATTATCGAGCTTATTTTTGATATTGTCAGCGTGATTACGATTACAAACCGCGTTGTAATTCCAGTATCAGTAAACACATTCTTTTCAAAAGGCTATCTTTACGCAATGATTTCGTATATTTACCTTGTCGATTTGTATACGCTTTCAAACACGCTTTATGATGGCATTCCGCAATGGCGAAAAAGCATGAAGAACGTTCAGGTCATAATCCTTACGCTCGGACTTCTTGCAGCATTTTATGTTATAGCAAGAAATGAGCTTTTGTACGGAGGAAGGGGAAGATACATTTACAGTTACGGTCTTCCAAGCGACACCGTTTATTTATATTCAACAGCTTCGGTTGTATATGTTATTGCAGTTCTTCTTATAAACATCAAGAAAATTCCTCCGCGCAGGCAGCTTTCGATTTACAGCTTCTGTGTAATGGAAGGTATAGTTGCAATCACGCAGATGTTCAACAAGCAGCTTCTTATCATCGGATTCGGAACGGCAGCCGCAGTTATGATCATGTACTTCACGCTTGAAAATCCTGACATGAAGATGATTAAGGCGCTTAACGAGGCAAACAAAAAAAACAGGGAGCTTCTATTAAACATTCTTCCGGTTTCGATTGCAGACAGGCTTACAGAAACTCATTCTACTTTTACCGAGGAATTTAATGACGTTACGATCATGTTCCTTGATTTTGTAAATTTCTCAAAGCTTTCAAATGAAATAGGCGCACAGAAAATCGTATCCCTGCTTAACAAATTCTTTTCTGAGATTGATGATCTTCTTGCAGTGTTCAGGGTAGAAAAGATTAAGACAATGGGCGACTCGTATATGGCAGCCGCTGGAATCCCGGATTACTACGAAAACAATCACGAGGAAATGGTACGGTTTGCGTTTGCAGTCCTTAAGCTCCTCAGCGAATTTAATGCAAAAAACAAGACCTCGATTCAGGTTCGCATCGGACTTAATACAGGCCCTGCCGTAGCAGGTATCATCGGAAAAAAGAAATTCGTTTACGACCTCTGGGGAGAAGCCGTAAACCTTGCTTCAAGAATGGAATCGTTCGGCACACCAAACAGAATCAATGTCTCGCCGTATCTTGCAAAAAAGCTTTCGCTTCGTCACAAGATGGAAAAGCAGCCTGTCAGAATGATTAAAGGCTTCGGTGAGATGGAAACATACCTTTTGATTCAGTAGCCCCAATCTGATTCAAAGCACTTAAATTGACTTAAGCTCAACATTACGGACGGCCCAGCTGCCGTCCTTTTTTTCTATCTCAAGCGTTGCATACTGGCCAAGCATTACGGCACCAGGATTCAAGACGACAGTGTCGCCAATCTTATCGCTTCCGACGCCTTCGTGAATGTGGCCTGTTACAACTAAAAGCGGCTTTGTCTGGATAATAAAATCGCGGAATGTCTGAGAGCCGACATGAATGCCTGCATTGATTTTATCGCAGACTGTATCCTTCGGCGGATTGTGCGAAATCAAGACAAGGTTATTCCACTGCCCTTCTTCATCAGGATTATTTGAATTTTTGATTACATCAAAATCTGACTGAAGTTCTTCCTCAGTGCGCTCAAAAGCAGTCGTCTTTGTAAATACGCTTCCGCCGCTGCTTCCTGCAATCGCAAGTCCTTCATAAAAAACGATTCCTGCGTGAACGCTTACATCTTCCTTTTCAATTTCGTCAAGCAGATCAGGATTGTCACAGTTTCCGATTACGGCAAAAACAGAATCGTTCATCTTGCACAGCGCATCAAGTACAGGCTTTGCAGTCTCATCTTTTTTGTCTTCAGAAAAATCGCCAGCAAAAAAAACGGCGTCAGCGGCTTTTATTTCATCAGAAATTTTTTCAAGATTTTCAAGCTTTCCGTGAATATCAGAAATTGCAACTATTTTCATAATGTCCTCCAGGCATCGCATTTTTTAAGCTTATCCATTTCTTCTTTTGTTCCGATTGTAATGCGAAGGTACTCTTCGATTCCGGGAGTGTCAAAGCGGCGTACAAGAAAGCCCTCTTTTTTAAGGCTTTCATAAACTGCTTTTCCCGAAGTGCCGTCCTTGTGCGCAAATACAAAATTTGTTTGTGAAGGAAGCACGCTCCAGCCGTTTTCCTTAAGGAAAAGGATAAAGCTTTCGCGCTCCGATGCAACCTTCTTTGCGCATTCAGCATAGTAGCCGTCGCTCTGGCAGGCAGCTTTTGCGGCAACCTGCGTGATTGCGTCAAGCGGAAAGTGGTTTACAGAATTCTTTACGGTCGTAATTGCGTTGATTAAAGCCGGATTTGCTACAGTATATCCGCAACGCAATCCCGCACCGCAAAGGCTTTTGCTGAATGTCCGCACGACTAAAAGGTTATCAAATTCCTTAATCAGCGGAATGGCGCTTTCACCGCCAAAATCAACATATGCTTCATCTACGACAAATACCCTGTCGCGCGGACAGCGGCTTATCATATCACGAAGCTCGCTGCGGCTTAAGGCAATGCCGGTCGGCGCGTTGGGGTTTGCAAGAATTACAGAGGAGTGATTTTTATTAGCGCGCTTAACCATCTCGTCAACATCAAGCGACCAGTCGCTTTTCAACGGAACTGCATCACGCGGAATATCGTAAAAACCGCAGTATACCGGATAAAAGCTGTATGAATGCTCGGGGCATACAAGCGGCGTGTCCGAATCAAAGAAAGCGTAAAACACGAACGAAAGGACTTCATCGCTTCCGTTACCGGTGTAAATCATGTCAGGCGTAACTTCAAACGGGATTTTATCCTTAGCATCAGGCGTAAGCTTTGCGCCATCAAGCTGTGAACGGCAAAGCACGCCGCCGGTTCTGTTAAGCATTTCCGCGATTGCCTGGTGGAGTCCGCGTGCATCAGGGTCCGGATAAAGGGCTGTTTTTTTGGAATAAGATTTTACAAATTCAACTGTTGATTCAACTACATTAGCGGACGGCGGATACGGATTTTCGTTTGCGTTCAGCTTTATATATTCTCTGTCATCAGGCTGTTCACCCGGGACATATGGCTTTAATTTCTTGACTCTGGAAGAAATCACTTTTTTTTACCTCCGAATGTATTGTATTGACAATCAGACTTTTTTTCAATGGACTTGTTTTTGTACCGGTTTGGTGGTAAAATAAAAGGATATGGCGGCCACAACAAGTATTTTAGTCCTGCTCAAGTTTTATGCAACAAAACAGAATTCACCTTTTATTCTTTACTCAAATTTTGTAGATTACATGAAGCGTTATGCACAGCATAATGTTGAAGAACAGCCTGATCTGGTTCAGTATCTGGGAAATCCTGATCCTGCAATCGAACGGGAACTTGCAAAATTAGTTGAATCAAAGCAGGCCGCAATCATCGCTCCGACAAAATAAAAAAAAACAATCTTCGTTACAGGATATTTCAATACTCTGTTCGGAAACCGCTATAAGGAAATCGAAACAAATCCTACGGTTCCGTTCCCGACTACGGCAGATTTACCAAAGCAGACGCCGGGAGATGTTCTTACAACCGGTGAATATACAGACCTGGTTTTTAATCTTTTAAAGCATCAGGAAAAGAACGACTCAAACCTTTACGCTATTGTAGTTCCGAATAATCTTCCATCGATAATCTTTCCGGGAAATGTTCCGATTTCAATTCTTGTAAACGCAAGTCTTGATAAGATGAGCCACATGCTCCAGAAAGAAGAATATCATGACTACTACCTTAAAAAGCTCCGCATTTCAAATCCGGGAAAAGAAATTTCGGTAAAGAACTTTTTCTCGCAGTTTGTAAAAAGCCCTAAGGATGCGCTTCATTCATTGCAGACTTCAAGTGACTGCTTTTATTTCTGGGGTCAGCTCTGCTTCTTTATCAAAAAGGATTACGAAAAGGTAAAGGACTTTACGCAGGAAGACGTCAATGTACTTCAGGCAGTTGCGATTGCAGAAATCGTTACATCATTTTACAAAAATGAATCTCAGAAAAATCAGCAGCGTGACAATGCACTTCATGCGCTCCAGCTTGCGATGCAGAAACCGCCGTATCATTTTACAATGGACTCAATCCTTAAGTTCAAGGATTCAAAGGGCATTCCGCTTCACGGCCAGTACACCGATGATGATTTGAAAGAATTCCTTCAGAAGGAAACTACAGAAAGCATAAACAACGAGCTTCCGAACCTGCTTGTATTCAAGGTAGAATCGGGCCTGCGTTATTTTATTTACAAGGATAAAATTTTCCCGCTCGTAATCAGGATTTGCAATGAGCTCCATGACACTGTTGCAGAAAACATAACGCACGAATGGTTTTCATATTTGAAGGATTTTGAAAAGCTTCCTGAAATGACGGATGAAGAGGCTTTCAACAAGCGCCTTGAAAAAGAAGTGCGCTCACTTTCGCCTGTGCTTTATGCAATATTAAACGCGACATTCCTTTCCGTTCTGAACATGGAAATGGTGCATGCAAAAACAGGCGGCGCTGCTACGATTTTTATCGGCGACACGCTCCTTCCCTACTCGACGCTCCTTATGATTAACAGAAGCGATCTGCTTTCAAACGCGCGCATTCTCCTTCCTTTCTGGTATACGATTCCGGTGCTTTCATGGATTATGAGCATGTTCATGAAAAAGCCGAAGGACAAAAAGAAAAAGTCAAATTCATCACAGCACCACAGTCAGACTGATGACGACTTTACAAAGGAAATCAAAAGCGCCGCGGAATCTGAATCACATTCGGGAAGCAAGAAAAAGCCTGTTTCACGAAAAGACCAGCTCATTGCCGCGGCAAAAAAACTTGAAGGCCATTATGTTCCGGAAGGCTCAACCATGGAGCGTGAGCTTAATTCATACAAGAAGCAGTGGAACAAAATGCTTTCCAAGGAACAGTTCCTTAACTTGACGGAAGACGTAAACTCCCTTATCCGCGATTACACAAGAAAAGTATTGCGGACGATTTCGGGCCAGAGCTTTACTGTTGACCGCATTCAGAATCTTGCCGAAGCACTCTGCCAGACTCCAAACATGCAGAAAATTACGGATCAGGATTCACTTTACATGTATGTGCAGCTTTACATGGTTTACCTTGTGCGCAATATGTAAAGCAAAAAAATTCTTAAAAAAAAATAATTTTTTTTCTGATTTTATCATTGTTTTTTAGTAAACAACCATATGATATAAGTGTCAGCAGATTATGCATGACACAGCGCGCCCCGGCCGGCAAGCAAACATAACATTTATCATATGGAGTTTAGTATGAACAATATCAATCAAATCGTAATCGAAGGAAACATCACACGCATTCCTGATTTTAAGACCACACCGCACGGAAGCCCGATCTGCAAGCTTCCGATTGCAGTAAATCACTATTACAAGAAAAGCGGCTCGAATGAGTACATCTCGGAGGTCTCTTACTTTGATGTAGAAACATTCGGAAAGCTTGCCGAAATCTGCGCCAAATACAGCCAGAAGGGGCGCGGCGTTAATGTAGTAGGAAGAATCAAGCAGAACAGATGGAAAAGCGAAGACGGAAAAAACATGAGCCGCGTTTCCATTATTGCAGAAAAGGTTGTATTTAAGCCTAAGTTCCAGGCGGCAAAGGATTCTGAATCGGAAGCAGTCTGTGAAGTTACAGAAGAGTTTACCGCCGGTCCTGATTCACAGCCGGATTTGACTATGGAAGCCCAGGCCGAAAATCCAGCCGTAACAGAAAATCAGGAGGAAACTGTTTTCTAAAAAAAAATTGGTTATAAAAACCAGCTTCATAATCGCACAGTAGTGAGGCTGGTTTAAAAGAAGTTTTTTTTAAGTTTGGGTCGGAAAAATTTGGCCGCCGGCTGTCAGTCGGCGGCCTCCTTTTTTATAAAAGGGCTGTGCGGTTGCATTGTATGAAGGAGCGGCTATCTTTTTTTGCCATAAGTCCGCGCCCCGTTTCTCTTACCGGAAGGCGGCGTGTTTTTGCGGGCATTGTTTTTTGCGCCCTGACTTTTCGTTTTTTTAGCAGAATACGACTCTGCCCTTTCCTTTGCGTTCAGCGTCATCTGCTTATATTCTTCAGGAGACACTGAATAAAAGCCGTCCTTCCAGTTAAAGCGTGATGTACCCTGCAGCGGCTGCCTTTTAATGAGTGCAGAATAAACCTGCTTGAATTCAGCTTTCTTGACTTTTGTTTTTGAAAAATCAAGAAGAATTCGCTTAAAGCCTGAGCCCATCAAAAATTCAACTTTGTCTACAATCGAGAACGGAGTCTCGGGCATGACAAATGAACCGTCGTCAGTTGAGTTAACTTTAAAGCAAGTATTTTCCTTGTCATTGAAGAAAGTAAAATCATATGAAGAAGGAAGCTTGAAACGCATTCTGAATAATGCCGGATATGCAAAAACAGGCACAAGGACACGGCTACGAACATTTTCTTCAAAAGTCGCCTCTAGATTGCGCCTTGAATTTTCATATGGCGAAACAAATGCACCAAGCCCCTGATTTTCAAGCCACGAAACTGCCCAGCGGTTGAAAGAATAAAGGTAAGGGCCTGCGATAACAGAAACTTTTTTTCCCTTAAGGATATTAACCTGACCGACATTGTTTGCAATGAAAGAAGCAAAGCCTTTTTCGATAAGGGCATCTATCATTTCAATCTGGCGGCTTTCGATTCCGGACGGAAGGAAAGGATCAAGTGAAATTATAATCTGCTTTTTTGAAACAGGAAGAACAGTGCTTCCCTCCAGAAGTTCCCGTGCAGTTTCTGAATTAAGCTCAATGATTATCCTTACAGGATGCGCCGACTGAACGATGAATACATCCTGAACGGAAGATACCTGAATATAAAGGCCTTCCGGGAAATAAGAGAGCTCCTGCTTTTCAACGGGCGTAAGGTCAAGAATCGGAAGCCGCTCATCCTTTGGCTGTTTGTTAAAACGCGACAAATCCTTAGGCAGAACGCGCGGATAACGCTTTGACATCGATTTTGTCTGAAGAAGATAAACGCTGTCGCCGTTATTGAAGCCGCCCGGTATGTCAATCCAGCGCCCGCCCCGGTCATCGGTCTCAAGATAGCGGATCTTATGGCTTACGCGGCCAGTGTCGTCCTTTTTATGAAGGCGGATTGAATCGCCCGGATCAGGGTCGTAATTACCGCCGCCTAATCTTGCAAGCTGGACGCTCTGCTGCTCGTACGAGGCGTCTGCGGGCGCGGCTTCGCGTACTGATTTTTCGAGGGATTCAGGAGCGGCTTTTGTTCCTTCGATTTTTCCAAGGTAAATGCCGGTGCCGCCAGCCTGATTGGGGTTAAGGATTTGTTCGCCGGCATTATCTACGCCGTCAGAAGATGATTTAAAATTATACCAGTAAGAAGTTTTGCTGCGCGCAAAATCAGTTGCAAGCATTCGCTTTGCGGCGGCAACGGCTTCCTTTTTGCTTTCCTGATAATGATCCATCACATAGCGGTAAGCCGCGACGACGCTTCCGACATACTCGGCGCTTTTCATGCGGCCTTCGATTTTAAATGACTCAACACCCGCTTCGATTAAATCAGGAATTTTATCAATAAGCTGCAAATCGCTTGGAGAAAAATAATAGCCCTGCTCTATTCCACCCGGAACTTCGGCCGTATAAAACCTGCGGCATGCCTGAGTACACATACCGCGGTTTGCAGATTTTCCGCCAAGGAAGCTTGAAAAAAGACAAAGGCCGGATTCACTTACACAAAGCGCTCCGTGAACAAAAACTTCGAGTTCTGCATTTGTATGCGCCTTGATATCCTTTATTTCTTCCAGTCCGAGCTCACGCGCAAGAACTACGCGCTTAAAGCCTTCCTTGCTCAAAAGATTAACTCCGGCTGCGTTTTCAACATTCATCTGTGTTGATGCATGAAGCTCAAGATTCGGAAAAAATTCCTGGCACATTCTTATGATGCCGAAATCCTGAACGATGAGTCCGTCCGGTCCGATATTGTTTAAATATGAAAGGAATCGGTAAAGCCGTTCCGTTTCGCGCTCTTCACAAACTGTGTTCACCGTAACATAAATTTTCTTGCCCATGCGGTGAAGTGAATTTACGGCGCCTTCAAACTGATTCCATGCAAAATTTGAAGTTCTGAGCCGAGCATTAAAGCTTTTTAATCCTAAATAAACTGCATCGGCTCCTTCGCCGATAGCCGCATCCAATGATTCAATATTGCCTGCGGGTGCTAATAATTCTGCCATAAGAGCTAATATAGCACATTTTCCGCTATATTACAATGTACAGTTCTATGATGATTTTTTTTTATTTGTTTATGCATGATTTGAATACAAAATTTATATGATATATGTGTGGGAGAAAATTGAATTGAAAGGAATCCAACTATGTACGAAACAAACAACACTGCGGATGAAATGCAGCTAACTCCGGAACAAAAATGGGACCGCGCGACGCTTTCCAACAACTTTATCTTCTACAAGGTAATGAGGTCGCACCCCGAAGCCTGCCAGCGGCTGATAGAGATGCTTCTCAACATCAAAATCAAAGAAATGAAAATGAGCGCAGAAGAAACCATCGCCGTCGACCCAGATTCAAAGAGCATTAGACTGGATGTTTTTGTAAAGGATACTGGTCAAGTTTTTGATGTAGAACTTCAGGTTGCCAACACGACGGAGCTGCCAGAGCGGTCCAGGTACTACGCAGGCGTCATGGACATCGACGCGCTTAAGTCGGGGCAAAAGTACAAGGAGCTTCCAGACAGCCATGTGATTTTCATCTGCATGCAGGACATATTCAGAAACGGCCTTCCCGTGAACACCTTTCAAAACATTTGCACTGAGGACGGAAAAACAAAATTAGACGACAGGTCTTGGAAACACTTTTACATTGCACCGATTTGCGCTACAATGATAAAAGATGCGGAAGTCAAGGCGTTCTTTGAATTCTTGATTTCAAACCAAGCGTCGACCAGCTACACCGACGAGTTGAAGGCGTATGTCGCAGACGCAAAGCAGAAAACGGAGAACAAGATGCAATTTATGACTTGGGAACGACAAAGGGCTTATGATTACGATGACGGAAAGGAAGCTGGAATTGCGATTGGAACCCAGCAGAAAGCCATCGAAGATGCAAAAAGCTTTTATGCCAATGGAGTATCAATAGAACTTATTGCAAAGACACTTCATATGGATATTGAACAAGTCAGGCAAATTGTTAATGAATCTGATAAATAAAATCGCAGATTCAGATGAGGGAATTATGGCAGCTGAAAAAATCGTAAAGAAAATGAGCAAAGCAGATAACAATTGGTATATTCAAAATTCAATTTGGGTTGCTAAGCGTGATGAAGCTGCCAGAAAAGCAGCCGCATGAGAAGAAGGCCTTGCTGAAGGTCGTGAAAAAGGCCTTGCAGAAGGCACAGGTCTTCCACTCGAAAAAGTCCTGGAGCTACAGAAAAGCATAAATTAGATGGATCCAGGGGAACGCCTCCCCAGCGCAGGCCTAGAACTTGCGGATAGCGCGGGCGCCGTAGCGGTTGGCTTTGATGACAACGACGCCGTTTTGCGCGGTGGAGCTAGAGTCGCCAAAATTCATGGCATACGCTTGGTTCAAATCGGTAAAAACACAGGTTGATGTCCAATAGTATATCTCGCCAAGAGAGACGACGTTTGTTCCAGTTCCGATTTTTGCGATGGAGTTGTTGACGGTCTCTCTTGCAAGGTAGAGGCTCTTAAGTTCGCTTCGGGCGGGAATGTACCAGCCGTCGGAGCTGCCGTTCACGCTGACGCCGTAACCGGCCACCCAACTGAAAATCGGATAATTTGTCGAAGAGCTGGAAAAATCGCTCAAGTCCTTGACCTTTTGCGTGTTTTGAGCGCCGTCGCTTGCCGACGTGGCGGCCAACGACTCGTATCCAGAGGCGCCGTAATTAGCGTACAAGCTGCCAGGATAGGTTGTGTCGTAATATTGCTTTAGGCCAACCGCAAGCTTGTTGCTTGTGTCGTAATAAACCGCC
>CACYCX010000127.1 GCA_902772975.1 uncultured Spirochaetaceae bacterium | reverse complement strand
TTTTTACATTAAGCGTTTCCATAATTGCGTCCAGTGAATTATACTGCGTGCCGAAAAATTTGTTATCAAGCTGCATTCCCGCTCCAAAAACAAGAATAAGCATCAATGCAGCACTTGCCAGTGTTACATACTGGCGTGGAAATATTTCTGTGATGATAAGCAGAAACATTACAAGAAAAATTAAGACCGCAAGAATTGGTGAGATCATATAATACCCTTCTCTCTCAAAAGTAAAAAATTGAGAGCATTATATCAAAAACATCCAGTTCGTACAATCATTTGCGCCAGAAGTCCGGCAAAAGGAAAATTATCATCGTGTAAAGCTCAAGACGGCCGGCTACCATTGCGAACATGTACCACCATTTCAGGCCGCACGCAAGAAAGCCGTAATTGCAGCTCGGACCAAGATTACCGAATGCAGGACCTACATTACCGACCATAGAAATTGCGCCGGTAAACGCCGTAAGCACATCAAGCCCGTAACAGGTGCCGACAAGCGAAGTTACAAGAACAAGCAGGACATAAATAAACAAAAATGACGTTACGCTGAAAACTATATCCTTGCGTCCGGCACCACCATTAAGCCTGATGCTGAACACGCCGTGAGGATGAAGCATTTTAAGCATTTCGTTTTTTGCCTGCTTATAAAGGATTACCCAGCGCACAACCTTAACGCCACCGCCAGTTGAGCCGGCGCATCCGCCTATAAAAAACAGGAAGAAAATCAGCATCTGTGCGGCGTGCGGCCATGTAGTATAATCGGCATTTGCAAATCCGGTCGTAGTTAAGATTGCGGCCGTCTGGAATGACGAGTATCTCAACGCATGGAAAAATCCGCCGTAAACCGGACGAAGTAAAATTCCAATCGTTACAGAAAAGATAAAGCAGAGCGCAAGGTATACCTTCAATTCAGAGTTCTGCCTTATATCGTTGAACTTTCCTGTAATCAGATAAAAGTACATGCTGAAGTTAATTCCGGCGAGGAACATGAAAACAGTACAGATTACATCGATTGCAGTTGAATTATATCCGCCGACGCTTTCGTTCCTGGTAGAAAAGCCGCCAGTTCCTAAAGTTGAAAATGTATGAGAAAGCGCATCAAAAAAACTCATTCCGGCAATTTTTAAAAGAATTGTCTGCACGATTGTAAGGAGAATGTAAATTGTCCAGAGCGCTTTTGCTGTTGTCGTAATGCGCGGAGTTATTTTTCCTTTTTCAGGGCCTGTAGTTTCCGCCTTAATAAGCTGAAAGCCGCCGACACCGAGAAGCGGAAACAGGGCTACAGTGAGGGCAACAATTCCCATGCCGCCAAGCCAGTGAGTTTCGCACCGCCAGAGGTTTATGCACACGGGAAGCGTTTCAATTTCAGAAAGCGTAGTACAGCCGGTAGTTGAAAATCCCGATACGCTTTCAAAAACTGCATCCGTAATCGAAGGAAAGCAGCCGCTTATGTAAAACGGAACTGCTCCCAGAATTGCGCAGAAAATCCATGCCCATGCAACGATAATAAAAGCGTCTCTTGTTGAAAGCGTGATTTTTTTCTTCTTGCCTAAAATTGAAATCAGCACGGAAAGAAAAATGCTTACCGCCATCGGAATGGCAAAGCTTGGAATCATATTATATTCGCCGTAATAAAGCGCGCAGATAATCGGAAGAATAAATGTTATGCCGACTATTCCCAGCACGGAAAAATTTATTCTGAAGAATGAAAGAATTTTCATTACGCCTTTGTTCCTCCAAACACGGAAAGAATATCCTTTGCCTTTTCCGCGCTTGTTATAAGGATGAGCTGGTCATTTGCATCAAGCTCAGTATTTCCTACAGGAATAAAGCAGTTTGAAGTTCCGGCTTTGTTTACAAGAAGAACAAGGAACGAGCCCGGATCAGATATTTCAAGAAGCGTTTTGCCTACGACAGGCGAGCTTACAGGAAGCGTACATTCGATGATTTCAAGATCGCCGCTTGAAACTGTATGGATTCCGGTTACTGACTTTCCGCGCAGATGGCTTAATATGCTGTCTACGATTGTATCACGAAGCGGAATCGGAACTTCGATACCGAGCTTGCGCGCGATTTCTGCAAACGAAGCGCTTTCTACAAGGCTGATTGTTTTTTCAACGCCGAACGATTCTATGTAAGCGGCGACAACCATATTCAGCTCATGATTATGCGTTGCACAGATTATAAGGTCGTAATCTGTAATGCCTTCTTCTTCAAGGAATGCCTCGTCTGTAATGTCGCCGTGGAAAACGCGCGCTTCCGGAAAGCGTTCGGCCGCTTCCTTAACAAGCTGCGAATCTAAATCAATTATGGCAAATTCCGTCGCGGACTTTTTGCTCTTTCCAAAAAGCTTTCCTAAAAATGATTTTGATTTTTTTGAAATAAGGCGTTCTGCAACAAACGTACCGATTTTGCCGGCGCCCACAATCGCGATTTTTTTAAGATGATCAAGCTGAGAACCGCACAACAAAAGCAAGTCCGCGACATCTTCGCGGCGCGTAAGCACTCCGATACTGTCGCCGGTCTCAAGCACTGTCGAACCGCTTGGCAGCGAAGTTTTTCCCTTTGACTCAACATACGCAATCAGAAAAAGCTTATCTGTAAGCGAGCGCACATTCTGGAGCTTCTGCCCTGCAAATGCCGAGCCCGGCTCGATTGTCATTCGCGTAAGTTCAAATTCAGAATTCCCGAAAGCAACTACATCACTTACCGCGCCGCTTTCTACCGCGCGTACGATTGCTTCAGCGGCCTCTACGTCAGGATGAATCATGTAATCGATTCCATAAAGCGGCCGATGCTTTCCTGCAAACGAGTCAGCATGTTTTTTTGTAACGCTGTCCATATTTGAATAGTAAGAAAAATTACGGACACGCGCGATTTTTAATATATCAGGATAAACTGCGTCTACCATGGAACATGTAATCATGTTCACTTCATCATTGTCGGTAACGCAGACAAGCGCATCGGCCTTAGCGATTCCGACGTCTTCAAGATTCTGAAGGTTATTTCCGTCCATCAGCTTAATTTCGCAATCAAGCCTGTTTGAAGCATGGCGGACTACCTCCTCGTTATTATCAACAAGTGCAACATCATTCCGTTCGTTAAGGAGGCGCTTGGCAAGCTGAATGCCTGTAAATCCTGCGCCGACAATTACTATTTTCATAACGATTTAATTAGAACACAACAAAAAAAATATTGCAAGTAGAACATATTTTCAGTAATATTTTGATATGAATAATATAGAAAAGAAAACACAAAACAAGCTTATTCCGTTCATACTTACGGTGCTCGTTATTTTGATTGACCAGATTACTAAAATTATAATTACAAAAACGATTGCGCCGTATACAGTCGGCTGGAGTTTTGCTGACGATTTAATCAGAATAATTCATGTTACAAATAAAGGCGTTGCGTTCAGTATCGGGTATACGCTTCCGTATGCGCTGCGCGGATTTTTATTCTCGCTCATTCCGCTTATCGTAATTACGGCGGCGATTATTTTTTATTTCAAGTCAGGCGATGAATTTTCAGCGCTTACGAGATGGTGCATCTGCGGCGTTATAGGCGGCGGTCTGGGAAACATTATCGACAGGATTTTCCGCCCCGAAGGCGTAATTGATTTTGTTGACGTAAAATTTTTCGGGCTTTTTGGATTGGACAGATGGCCTACATTTAATTTTGCCGACGCCGTAATTGTTGTATGCGGAATTCTTTTAGTGATTTCGTTTTACTTCAGTTCAAAAGATTCTAAATAATTTTCAAAACAGGAAAACAAAATGGAAGAAAAAGATTTTAAGAATATCGAAGCGCCTTCAAAAAATAAGGAGCTTACCCTTTCGCAAAAGAGATGGAACACGGGAATATTTACGATGCTGAGCTGCCTCTTTATACTGCTCGGCGGAATTTTCCTTATCGGAATAATGATTTACCTTGCAATAAAATTATTCAGCATGGTTCCGGGACTTGCAACTGTTGATTCCAGATTTGTAATTTACCCCGTAATCATTCTGGGGCTTGTCTTGATTTTAAGGCTGAACAAGCTTTTGTGCGGCCTGATTATAAAAGCGCTTAATCTTCAGGATAAGCTTGAAGGCGATTTTGTAGCGCGCTATGTAAAAAAATAATCCTGCGGTTTTAACTATAAATCGGATAAAAAAAACGGCGGTCTTGAAAAAAAGCATAACGCTTGGATCAAGCCGCCGGTTTTTATTTTAAAGCCTTAAATATAATTCAGAATTGAATTATTTTACTGCTTCAAAAATAATGTCTGCAATAAAGATTGCTCCAAGAATCCATGTTACAACAGGGATGTCTTTTGCCTTTCTTCCTGCAAGCTTAGAAATGATGTAAGCAATTATTCCCCACATAATTCCCTTAGAAATTGAGTAAGAGAACGGCATAACTGCAATTGTAATGAATGCCGGGATACCTTCTGTAGGATCATCAAACTTGATGTCAACAACTGCCTTCATCATGAGGTAACCTACAAAAATCAAAGCAGGTGCTGTTGCAGCAGAAGGAACAAGGAAGAAGAGCGGGCTGAGGAAAAGTGAAAGCAGGAAGAATACTGCTGTTGTTACAGAAGTAAGACCTGTGCGTCCACCAGCGGCAACGCCTGAAGAAGATTCAACGAATGAAGTTACAGTTGAAGTTCCGAGACATGCACCTGCTACAGTTCCGATAGCGTCTGAAAGGAGAGCACCCTTTACATTCTTGATGTCGCCGTTTGAATCCTTGAGGTTACCCTGCTCAGCAACACCAAGCAAAGTTCCGATTGTATCGAACATATCTGTAAAGAGGAATGTTACGAGAACAACGATAAATTTTACAGAAAGAACATGTGCCCATTCAAACTGGAAGAAATATGGAGTTGAAGGAGCAGAGAACGGACTGAAGTTCTCCGGGATTTTTGTTACGCCGAACGGGATTCCGATGATTGTTGTTGCGATGATTGCAATCAAAATTGAACCAGGAACCTTAAGTGTAAAGAGCACGATTGTGATGATAAGTCCGATAACTGCAACAAGGGCTGTAGCGTTATCAAAAGTAAGGTTTACGAATCCAACCGGTGTTCCTGTATTTGTAGCACAGATACCTGCGTTAACAAGACCGATGATTGTAATGAAAAGTCCGATACCAACTGAAACTGCCTTCTTCAAGTTTTCAGGAATAGACTTGATGATTGCTTCACGAACTCCGCAAACTGAAAGCACGATAAAGATAATACCTTCAACAAATACTGCTGTAAGTGCAAACTGCCATGAACAGCCCATTCCGAATACAACAGAATAAGTAAAGAAAGCATTAAGACCAAGACCAGGAGCAAGCGCAACAGGAAGGTTTGCACAGAATGCCATTACCAATGTAGCAAGGGCTGCAGAAATTGCAGTTGCTGTGAAAACCGGACCCCATGCCATTCCTGTACCTTCAGTAGCAAGGATGCTCGGGTTTACGATAAGAATGTAAGCCATAGCAAGGAATGTTGTAATTCCGGCTACGATTTCGCGGCTTACAGTCGTTCCCCTTTCGTTCAAGTGAAACAATTTGTCCATAATAAAATCTCCTTTTTTTCATCATTTTTATGGTGAAAAATGTACGGTAATTATATCACTTTGACATTATAATGTTCAATGTCAAAACAGGAGATTTGGACCTGGCGCAAAACTCTACGGAAATTGCGATAACCTATTGCCTGTGCTTAAGCCTTTCGTTCATCTGGTCGGCAAAATCAGAATCAACCTTGTACGAAATGACAATGACGATTACATATACGAGAATAATGCTAAACTCAAAGCACACAAAACCGAACACGCTTGCAACTCCGCCCCACTTAAAGTGAATGCCGATTAAAATCGTGACTGCATTTATAATCAGAAAATGTGCTACCTGCAAGAAAGCCATCATAAACTTTGAATATTCTCTTTCAGACAGGATCGGAAGATATCCTACGGCGGAAACGACTCCAATAAGCATAATCGCCCATACTTCCCTCAGCGAAATCGATGCTTCCAATCCGCAGAACGCCATCGTAAACAGAGAAGAAACTATAAAGACCAATGTTACTACTTTTGTAAAAATCTGAATCATTCTGTTAATTTTATCTTTCATATTTTCCTCCTACAGACCAAGCAAAGTTTTTAATGCAGAAACATAATTCCGTGAAATGATGACCTTATAGCCGTTCTTCAATACAGCCTCGAATCTTCCGCCAAAAGCAGGTGAAAGGCTTTCGATTTTGCTCAGATTGACGATAACGGCTTTGTTCGCGCGGAAAAAATTATTGTTCAAGTATTCACCTTCAAGCTGATAAAGCTTAAGTTTTGTCTCAAGCACATCGCTTTCCGTATATGCAAAAACCTTATCATCAACAGATTCAAAATAAAGGATGTCCGTAAGCGGCACAAATACAATCTTTGAATCCTTCTGAAAATTAAATTTCTGCCTATGATTTTTGAGTCTGTCGAGCAGCATGCGCAAATCTTCATCAAGCTCACCGCACTTGATTATGATTTCATCTTCCTCATCAGGCTTCTTGTCTAAAATAGTAATCTTCATATCTGAAAATTTTATCACAAATCCAGATTGAAGTCATCACTAATTACTATTCTGATTATAAGGGCGATTTTTTGTGCCGGCAATGAACAAAACGGCAAGATGCATTTTTATAATGGTAAGATGTATGTATTGCGTAACTTATCATAACTTATTGAAAATAATTCCATTTAGATTAATAATGTTGAGTATAAATAAAATAAGGTAGAAATGACAGTTTATCAGATTTTACTAACGATTCAGTATTTAAGCGTTGCCCTCCTCATTTTTATGTGCGCCCATATAATCAAAAAATGGACCAAGCCTACTCACGCCTGGCTGTTTTTTTACAGTATGGCAACACTCGTAAATGCCGCCGGATATCTTGCACTTTTGCATGCGCAGACACAACGCGAAGCCATGCTGATATGGCAGTTCATTTATCTGTGCCGCGCCTGGGTTCCGTTTACGCTTTTAGTTTTTGTACTTCATTTATGCAACTGCAAGAATTTCAATAAGATTACGACAGCCCTGGCATATTTCCACATTTTTATATACCTGAATGTCCTCACGATGGCGTACAATCCGCTTTACTACAAGAACTTTGGTTTTACGCATGAAGGACTTTTTCCGCACTTTACTTATACGCCGGGCATTCTGCATTACATTTATGATTCCGTCTGCATATGCTATATAATAGTAGGAATGAGGCTTCTTTTCCGCTCAAGCCTGCACGAAAAAAATTCAAATAAAAAGATTCAGTATATTTTCATCACGATTGCAATATTGATGGTCTGTCTTTTCTATATATTGCAGCTGTTCAGGATTGTTCCGGGATATGACCTTAACGCACTGGGCTTTACTGTTGCGGCAATCATTTTCCACATCGGCTTTTTCCGTTTTGATATTCTTGATTCAAAAAATCTTTCGGAAGCGGTTGTTGTTTTTGACCAGCCAAAGGTACAGGAAGAGGAACACAAAGCTAAAATTGAGGCATTCGGTGATTCTGACAGCCGCTTAAAAATTCCGTTCAACGAGATTTTGTATTTTGAAGCAGACTCGGATCAGGTATTCGTTTATACGGCGGCTGAAATCTTCAAAGTAAAGCAACGACTCTATCAGGTGGAAGAACTTGCCCAGTCGGCAGGAATAATGCGCGTATCAAAATCGCATCTTATTAATGTAAAGAAAATTGAATCAGTGCGGCCGGCACTTAACAGCCGCCTTTATGTCAAAATGCAAAACGGCGAAGAAGTTCTTGTAAGCCGTAAATACGTGCACGACTTAAAAGCGGCTATTATTTAAGGTGAATATTATTTAAGTGCATCGGGAAATTTAAGTTTCCCGACGGTCAATCACGCGGCATTCAATTACGTTATACTCAATCACGGGACTCTTTAAAAATCTTTTCAGATAACTTTTCAACGATTTCCTTTACGACGCCATCTTCAAACGGAGTTTTAAGTCCCACAGACTTAATCATGTTTGTATAAAAATCACTTCCCGAAAGCCTGCACAGCTTAAGGTAGTGATTCCAGGCGTCCTTAAAATCCCTGTCCATCCAGATTTTAAATTGCATCGCGCAAATTGAAGCAAGCGCATAATCAATATAATAGAAAGGCACGTCAAAAATGTGAGTCTGCTTTTGCCAGAAACCGCCCAGAGAATAAAATTCCATTTCACTAAAATCGATATACGGCCTGTATTGCGCTTCAAGCTTGTTCCAGGTTTCCTTGCGCTGTGCAGGCGTCATTTCCGGATTGTCATATACGACATGCTGGAACTCATCCACCATCGAGCCGTATGGTAAGAAAACGCATGCATCTTCAAGATGCATTTCAAGATAATCCTTGTAGCGGTTACCGAAGAAATTCTTCATCCAGCCGTATGTAAAATATTCCATCGACATTGAATGAATTTCTGCCGTTTCCATGCCAAGGTCATTGTGTTCAATTATATTATCGTTTCGCGTAAGGTAAGCTTGAAATGCATGGCCGCATTCGTGAGTAATGACATCAACGTCGCTGCTTGTGCCGTTAAAATTTGCAAAGATGAACGGAGCCTTGTAATTTGCAATGTATGTCTGATAACCGCCGTCAGTTTTATTTTTTCTTCCGAAGACATCAAACAGATCATTTTCCATCATAAAGTTCATGTATTCCTTTGTTTCAGGACTAAGCTCCTCATACATGTTCTGGCCGGTCTTAAGGATTTCTTCCGGAGCACCGGTCGGATTTGGATTTCCTTCGTTAAAGTAAACGCGGATTTCAGTATGCTGTAATTTTTTAAGTCCCAGACGCGCGGCATCCTTTTCAGAAAGCTTTTGTACAAACGGAACAAAATATTCTTTAATCTGCTTCCTGAAATTTTCTACATCCTTTCGTCCGTAGCTGTTTCTGTTCATTCTGCAGTAAGCAAGCTCCGTAAATGATTTAAAGCCGAGAAGCTTTGCCTGCTCCGTCCTGTTTTTTACCATGCGGTCATAAATGTCATCGATTTCATCAGTGACGCTCATAAACCATTTTGAAACTGACTCACATGCACGGCGCCTTACATCACGGTCCTTATTCCTGATAAAGGGCTCAAGTAATGAAAGGTTATAAGTCTTTCCTTCATATTCAATTTGCGCAGTTGCAATCAGTTTATCGTATTTTGATACAAGCGCGTTTTCTTCCTGCATCAAAGGAATTACTTTGTCGTTTATTGTTTTGGAATTGAGCTCGATGTTTTTAAACAGAACAGGCCCGAGCTTTTGTTCAAGATATGAGCGGTATGGCGAATCGTAAAGCACCTTGTAATATTTGATGTTGATGTTCGTTACGCGCGGTGCGACCTGATCATAATAATCATTTTCCGCTTCGTAAAATTTGTCTGTATTGTCCGCATCATGCCTTACGCACGCGATGTTGTATGCAGTCGCAAAATCATTGTGAAGAGCATAATAATCTTGATGGAGCTGAAACTGTTCTTCGCCTGATTTTGCAGCCTTCTGTTTTTCAATAAGCTCAGAAATTGCTTTTTCGTATGCGTCGGCATCAGGACGCTTATACGGCATGTCTTTAAATTTCATAATAAATCTCCGTTTTTAAAATCGAAGATTTATTATACAATAATTGCGCCCGCTAAAACAATTCCGCCGATTAGAATAAAGATTACATCGCGTAAGTGCACCTTGTAAGATTTTGTGCAGCAGGCTCTCGAACGAAGGTAAAAGCCCCTGAGCTCGGCTGCTGTTGCCGTAGATTCAATCTTGCGTACAGAAGAAATCAAAAGCGGAAAGCACAACGGAAGAATCATTCCGATTTTTTTGAAAGGATTTTTTACTTCAAAATCTACGCCGCGTGCCTGCTGCGATTCTATAATGCCGCCCATCTCGATAGAAAAAATCGGGATAAAACGGATTGCGCTCGTAAATGTAAACGCATATTTGTACGGAATGTGAAGGTACTTTACCATCGTATTTGAAAGGTCGTTCAGGTTTGTTACTGAAATCAAAATTGAAAGCGGAAGCGTTGCCCCGATAAGGCGGAGTACGAGAAGGAGTCCTCTTGTAACAGCAACATCAGTAATTGCAAAAGAACCGAGCATTAAAACCGGCTCACCTTTTCTGATTGCAAGCACCTGAAGCACAAAAAGGAAAACTGACATCTTGATAAGGCCTTTAAGAATGCCAAGCGTTCTTTTTAAAAGTCCCGTTCCCTTGACACCACAGCCTAAACCTTTGGAAGAATTTCCGGCCGCAGCCATCAGGATATTGAATACGATTACGCCAGTCAAAAAAAATACATTTGAAGAACAGAACGCAGCTGCGCAGATTAAAATCGAAACAAATATTTTTACAAGGGGATGCATTCTGTGAAGCACAGAATTTCCAGGTAAATAATCTAAAAAGCCTTTCATTTATTTTCCCATCAATTCCTTAATTTTCTTAATCATATCTTCTATTGTAAATACGCCTTCAAACTTTTTACCAAGCAGCATCGCAACCTGAGCAATCTGCGGTGGAAGGAGGCGCGCTTTATCAAGAAGAGCCTTGTCAGAAAGTATGTCGCGTGTTTTGCCCTGTCCGAGAATTTCGCCGCGGTTCATTACGATGATTGTTTTTGCAAAATCAAGAACAACTTCCATATCGTGACATACCATAATTACTGTCGTTCCGTTTTTATTAAGTTCACGGATGCGGCTCATTACTTCCATGCACTCGCGGTAATCAAGTCCGGTTGTCGGTTCATCAAGAATCAATATTTCCGGATTGAGTGCGATAAGGCATGCAAGGCAAAGTCTCTGGCGCTGGCCGCGGCTCATGTTAAACGGCTCCGTATCACCGTTAAAGCCAAACTCGGTCAAAGTTTTTTCAACCCGCGACTTTATTTCATCTTCGCTGATTCCGTTATTGCGAAGGCTGAATGCAATTTCTTCGCGCACTGTAGAGCAGCAGATCTGGCGGTCGGGATTCTGGAACAAAAAGCCGATATGCTTTGCAAGCGCGCTTACCTTTTGATTTTTTGTATTCTGTCCGAGCACGAACACATCGCCAGTTGAAGGCTTAAGGAGTCCGTTTGTGAGCTTTGAAAAAGTTGACTTTCCCGCACCGTTTGAACCGATGATGGAAATAAAATCTCCTTTATGGACTCTTACATTTAAATCATGAACATTTGCTGTTTCGTTGTAAGAAAAACCGACGCCTGCAAATTCAAGGACAACATCATCAGCATTTTCTTCGCCTCTATTTTTGTTTGAGGCAGCGTCTTTTTTTTCTGAAATCTTATCATCAGCAACAAGCTTTTTCCTGGTCACCTTGCGGATAAAATCAGCGGCTTCCTCAGCATTAAGGCAAATCCGTTGTTCGCTTTTCATTGTCTTTGGCGTAAGCTTTTCTGCGACCATTTTGCCTGTAAGAGTCAGGACGCGCGGACAGTTAATTCCGGCTTCCTCCATTTCTTTCTGATGCGTAAGGGTGCTTCTAATTTCACCATAGTGAACGCATGCGCCGTGTTCAAGTACGATTAATTTTTTTACGAATTCACAAAGCAGCATAATTTTCTGCTCTGCTACTATAATTGTAATTCCTTTTTCTTCGTTGAGCTTTTTCAACAGGCTGAAAATCTGAACTGAAGAAGCAGGATCAAGTTCGCCGGTCGGTTCATCAAGAACTAAAATATCCGGTTCGAGCGCAAGTATTGCCGCAATTACTACCTTCTGCTTCTGTCCGCCGCTCAGGGATGAAATCTCCTTATGGCGAAGCTCGCTGATTCCAAGCGTGTCCAGTGAAGAAGCAATGCGGTCTTCAATCTGCTCTGCCGGAATACCGAAATTTTCAAGACCAAAAAGGATTTCGTCTTCTACAAGATATCCGGTAATCTGGCTTTCGATATCCTGAAATACGGAACCGACCTTCAAGGCGAGCTTTCCCGCGTCGATATCAAAGGTATCCGTTCCGTCAACTTTTACGCTTCCGTAAAAATCTCCGTTATAGTGATGGGGAATAAGTCCGTTGATGCAGTTACAGAGAGTTGTTTTTCCCGCACCAGATTCGCCGATAATTCCGACGAAGCCGCCTTTTTCAATTTCGAGCGAGATTTTATCCAGAGCGTTTTTTTCTGCCCCGGAATATTTGAATGTCAGTTCCTGTATTTCAATCATGATTATTCTTCCACAATTGATTTTTTCAATGCCTTCATCAAAGGAACATAAAGTGCACTTACGATGATTGCATTGAGGGTTGCAGTTCCGAGTACGATTGGAACATAAGCAGCCATTGCTGACGGATCAGATTTGATGAATACAAAAAGGAGAACCGTATAAAGGCCGCCTGAAATTACTGTGCTGACAAAAGTATTTACGGCAGCAAGTCCGATTGTCGCTCCCTTTGTCTTTGCCGGAATCAGAATAAGAAGTCCCATTGCAAGCGCACCGGCTGCTTCAGAGGCAAAGTTAAGGTAAGGAGTTCCCGGGAAGAACTGGCAGATTGCGCCGGCGATAATTCCGATAATAAGGCTGTAGTAAACCTTTGGTCTGATAAGCACGATTGCCATACAATACATTGCGATAATGAAGTTTGGCTTCATTCCAAAAAAGTTGATGAAAGTTCCGACAAAAAACTTAAGAACTGCACCTGCTGCAAGAAGTACTGCTGTCAAAAGCAAATCCTGAAGACTGATGCCTTTTTTTTCTGTCTGTTTTAATTCACGCTTTTCCATGTGTGTCACCTCGTTACTGTTTATAGTAACATAACATTTTATTTAGGTCAACACAAATTGCCTTAGTACAGCTTCCTTATAAATGCAGTAAGTCCGTCCTTGTCGGAACGATTATAGAATGAGCGCAATTCAGTAAGCTTATAGTCAGGAGAAACGCCGTCATCAATATCGTTGAACGCGCCGTTCTTTTCTGAACTGAACCGCCACAAGCTTGAAGTCTGGAACAGCGCGCCTGTTGCCGAAGAAGTCAGATAAATTGCGCATGAGCCGCCTGCTGTCTTACTTCCAAGCAGCGTTGCCTTTCCTGAATCCTCAAGTGTTGAGGCAAGCAGGTTTGCGCACGAAAACGATACATTTGACGCAAGGCAAAAAAGGCGGCGGTCTTTTACGGTATCCGAATCATCTATGTTTTTGTCAAAGTTAACATCTGCGTAATATGATGTAGATGACTGGCAGCCTGTAATTCCGCTACTGATTTTTACATCGTTTCTTCCTAAAAGCCAGCAGGCGGTAAATGTTTCTGCATCAAGCGAGCCGCCTGTGTTGCAGGAAATATCTACAACTACATTCCTGATTTTTTTATTCTTCTGAATAAATTCATTTGCAACATGGATCAGTCCGATTGTATCAATTCCGCTTGTCGGGTAGTCGCTAATTACATGCGCCTTTTCTTCCATTGAAAGCGGCTCTTCGTAATAATTTCTGTCGTCATCAATCCAGAATCTGTCGAATGTTACGTAAACTGTATCGCCTATTTTCTGAATGCCCGGAATTTTAATCGGGAAGAATTCATGCCGCGCCTGCATTACTTCATGATAGCATTGTTCGATTCTAACACGGGAAGGAGAGGCATTTATTTTCCGTTCTTCCCTGTTGTCATTATTTGTGTAAGGCGAACGGATAAAAAAATCGCTGTGCACGTCACCTAGGAATCTGTAGCAAATCTCGGCAAGCGCAAAATCAATTTCGTATGTATCAGTAGCAGAAAGGCGGTCCAACAATTCAAGTGAATCAAACCAGTCTGAAAATTTTGTTATGCCGTGCAGTTCCCTGAGACCGTAATTCAACTGGAAGTTCAATGCAAGCTCGCGCAGATTAAAAGAAGCATATTTTTCATCGATAGGAGCGGGAGTTACTTCAAAATACTTTTTTCCAAGCTCGGATAGGCTTCCGTCATTTTCACGAAGAACGGACACGCTTTGAACATAAAAAACATTTTCTCCATTATAAAGGAATGTTCCAAGCGATGCAGAGGCAAAAACATCCGAGAATGTCTGGAGCGGTATGAGGCATTTTTCTTTATCGATTGCAACATCGATTTCGAAGGTGTCATAGTGAATGTCAATCGGGAGGCCGCGTGTCTCAAAGCCCAATGATTCGTGAACAATATAAGTATCATTTCTTACGATATCAAGCAGCGTGACCGCGTTCACCTGTTTTCGGAACAAGTCGAAATCAGAGAAAGTAATCATGCTTTCATCCTGATAAAAGATGACCTTAGCACCGTTATCATTTCTGATTATCGTATAATATTCTGCGTCTTTGTCTATAGAATAAGAATCGGCTGCAAATAATTTATTTAAAACCGAAACAACATCGACGTAAGGAATTTTTCCAGTAGCTTCTGAAAAATATAATTCAAAAGTGTCCGTACACTCGATATCATTAATGTAAGCCGTTACCTGACTGACGGTAAATTCACCAACTGAAAGCGTCTTTTTTTCCGCGTTGTTTTCCGTATCATTCTCTGTTGAATATATAGCTGATGTAAAACAAAATAATACCGCAATAAAAATTCCAACAAACTTTTTGATATTCATAATTTCTCCTGAATTTATTTTACAACAGATCTTTGCTGATTTCAAATTTTTGCTATTTTAAATACCACTCCATCAGCTGATAAAGCCAGGCGTCCAAATCTGAAAAGTTCCAGCCAAGGGCGGCGGCTTTTTCGGTGTTATAGGACTGGTCACCGGTAAGTCCGTTGAATGGCGCGGCATCTCCTGATTTTTCGATTACGGCTTTTTTATCGGTAATCTTTTCCGCATGCTGTATTATCTGAGAAATTTTTACACATCCGTTTGAAGAACCGTTAACTGCGCCGCCCGTAAAATTATCCGCCAGGTGCGCAATAAATTCGCCTGCTTCTTTTTCATTGATGAACGGAATTGACATATCCAAATCATCGATATGCATCGGCGTCTGGTTTGCAACATGCTCAACATAAAACCGAAGTCGTCCGGTATAATCATTCTGCCCAAGCACAACCGGGTAACGTACGAACGCACAATCCGACGGATTAAGGAATTCCAGCGCTGCCCGCTCAGCCTGCCTTTTTGATTCCTGATAGTCAGCAGTTCGGTCAATCCAATTTAACTTGTAATCAGCGGCAGTGAATTCTTCCTCGCGTGTATTAAGATGACTTTCCGGATATACGGCACATGATGACATCTGAATATATTTTTTGCAGCAGGCATTTTGGAGAAGTGATTTTACGTCATTTGAACTGTAAGCAATTTTATCGATTATCAAATCGAATGTCTGATTCCCTAAAGCAGCGCGCACACTTTCCGGATCAGTTTTGTCAAAAATCACCTGGGACACTTCCCCGTCAAAAGATATTTTTGAATTTCCGCGGGTTGCAATCGTAACATCATGCTGTTTTTTCAACAATGCATTTACCATCGGAATTCCAAAAAATCTTGTTCCACCAACTACAAGGATTTTCATAAATCACTGCGCCTCTCTCTGTCTTTATAGTAGAATTCAGATTATATCCCGTATCGTTCCGCCATACAACTCTGATCCTCTCCCGTTAACTGCCCCGCAATTCATCCGCATTTTCTATTCTATAGCAAAAAATCATAATACATGGTAAAATCATACATTATGAAAAATCTAATTGCTTTTCTTATTTGTTTGCTGCTTCCTGCATTTATTTTTGCAGAGGCAATCAGGGCTGGAAGTAAAATTACGGTTTCACTTCCTGTGGTAAAGAATGCCGCTCCCGGCGAGGAATGGATTCCGCTTTTTGTTCAGGGACAGCTTTCGAGTGATATTCAGAATTATTCGCCATTTACGGTAATTGACCGCACAGCTGCAGAACAGCTTTTAGGCGAGCAGAAGCTCAAGGAAGCTAATTCTTATTTATCGGCAACCGAAGATTCTTCCATTCAGTATGCAAGTCTTGTTGACTCGGATTATCTGATTACAGTTAACCTGATTAAAAAATCTGCAAGCTGGGCGCTTGACTGCAAGGTAATGGATGTAAAATCAAGCGGCACCGTAGGAAAATCTTATTCAAATGCGAATGTAATGAATTCTGCGCTTGAAGACGGAAGCATAATTCACAATGCGGCATACGAAATTCTTGCGGGACTCGGCATAGACAGTGCAGAACTTAAAGCACTTTTATCACAGACACAAACTCAGATTGAACAGGCAACCGCTCAGGCAAGCGTAGCAAAAGGTATCGTTGCAGAACAGGGCGGCTCAAACATAGAAGCGCTCACTTATTACATTCGTGCTAAAAAAAGCGATAAAAACTTAAGTGAAGCTACCAGCCGCATGGCAAATATGACAAACGTTGTTACAGGCGGAAACTTTGGTGCAAACGCAAAGAACCTGATAAAAATGCGCAATGACTGGGACAAGCTTTTGCGTGAAGCCGCTGAACTTATTGCAGCAAATCCGCCTGAGTTCACGCTTTATTATTACAGCGACCTTAAAGCTGATGAAATGACAGAAGAAGATTATGAAAGAGGCACGATGACCATTGAGGCCGGACTTCCGTTTCTTATATCGAAAGGCGGTTCTGAAAATTCTAAGATTACAGATGAGCTTCGGGATTGTCGTGATAAAATTCCTGAAAGCAAAAATTGGGGAAATAAAATCAATAATTTTCCGTGGGCATACGCTGAAGACATTCCGGGAGATAACTGGCTTAAGCGTATGTCTCGTGGTGAAAGTGAACAGTTTGTATTTTCAATGCAGCTTTTAGACGCAAAGAAAAAAATAATAGGTCAGACGGACATTACATTCACTGTAAAATACTATGCAGATTATCATACTAAAATCGATATCCGCTGGCCCTATCTGAATAAATTTTATACCACATATAATAGAAGTTCAAAATCGCCCGCCCCTAAAAGATTTAGCTTCGATCAGGTAAAAATAGACGATGCAGATACAGACTCACTTTACCTTACGGTAAAACAAAAATCAGGTAGAGATGTTTCAATCCTGCCTTTTTCTGAATTGGAAAAAGAACAGAAACAAGCAGAACAAAGAAAAGCAGAACAAAAGAAAAAAGACGACGAACAGCGGAAGCGCCTTAATAATGTTCTTGATCAAATTTTTTCACAAAAGAAAGTGAAAGATATAAAACTTGAAGGATTTTATCCTCCTGAAAGCCTGTTAACGATTTTCCGTGCTGTTAGAGAATATTCAAAAGGCAAAATCAATCTTGACCTTTCTGGTGTAACAGGAATGAAACGAATATATGAGAAGGCATTCTATGACTGCAAAACCCTGCAGAGCATTACACTACCGGACAGTCTCGTTACAATAGAAAAAAGTGCATTTCATGGTTGCGACAAATTAAAAACGGTATACTGGATGGGAACTGCTGACTCCTGGTCGAAATTAAAATGGAACAGCAGAAACACAACCCTAGATATAGGCAATCAGGATCCTTTTTATGTTTCTGATAACGAACCTCTTATAAAGGCAAAAAAAGTCTTCAACAAAAAATAAGATTCTTCTGCAGATTGAGAAAAGGCAGTTCCAAAACAGGAGCTGCCTTTTTTTATGGTGAACAGGAATTAAAGTTCTTCCAGATTATGTTCACGCATGTTGTAATCTGTGTCTTCGTCAATCAATTCAAGCATGATTCTTGCGTACTCAGGATCAAACTGCTTTCCGATTCCTTTTTTTATTTCGGCGCGCACAACTTCCTGCGAAAGTGCTTCACGGTAGCTGCGGTGACTTGTCATGGCATCGTAAGCGTCGGCAACTGCGATAATGCGGCCTATATCCGGAATATCAAGTCCTACAAGACCAACAGGATATCCCTTGCCGTCATAGCGCTCGTGATGGTAATGCGCGCCGTCAGATATATTGGGCGTCTGCGTAATGTTTGCAAGAATCTGCGTTCCGATAACAGGATGCGATTTGATAATCTGGAATTCTTCCTTTGTAAGCTTGCCCTTCTTATTGATGATGTGATTCGGGATTCCGATTTTTCCTACATCGTGCAAGAGCGCGGAAAGGAATATTTTCTTGCATTCCGCTTCTGATTTTCCGGCACGGCGCGCGATGCTTCGTGAATATTCGGCGACGCGCGTTGAATGACCGTGAGTATAAGTATCCTTTGCATCAATTGCACTTGCGAGCGCTTCGGCAGTTTCGATTGTCATTCTGGTAAGCGCTTCGATGTTGCTTGTAACGATGCTTTCCATTTTGTAAACAGAATGAGCGAGCATTCCGAGCTCATCGATATTTTTTATGAAAAGGAGCGCGCTGCTCGGTTCGCCGATTACTGACGAAAAGCGGTTCGTTTCGTTTGTAACAAGAATGATTGGCTTAATGAAGCGCTGGTTAAAATACGCGGCAAAGAAAATGATAAAAAATATTCCTAAAATTACTGCCGTTACGATTACAAACCTTACGAAAGCGCGCCTTGCATTTACAAATTCCTGAATGCCTTTGCGCACGCCGATTACCGCAACGATTCTGCCTTCTGAATCGTAAACCGGAAGCTGTGCCGTAATATGCGAGCCGGTTTTAGCCTTGATGGTATGGCGGACAATGCTTGCGCCTTCTTCAAACACTCGCTTTGTAGACTGATTGTAATCCGGTTCAATATAGTCTTCCTCATAGCCGAGCGGATACGGTGACCATCTTGAATGCCTGCTGATGGGATCATAATAATAAAATATATGGGAATATTCGGGCGCTTTTACGGCAGATACATAAATAAGATCCAGGTCAAATTTATCTACAAGAACCTGAAGCGAATTCCTTACTTCGGCATATCTTTCATCTGTAACCGGATTTTCATGATATTTTTCAAAATCGTCAGGATTAAGGAATTCCCGCGCCGCCTTTGCAATGTCCTTGATGCTGATGTCATACTGAAAGCGAAACTGACGGTTGAATGAAATATAGCTTGTAGTAAAAACAAGACCGCAAAGCATAAAACCTGCAATTATGATGTAAAAAACAACTCTCTTCGTAATTGTAGGAAATTTTTCGTGCTCCATATTCGCATATTATACCATAACATTGCAGCAAATTGGAAGTAATCAGAAAACTGTGAGTTTTCTCTATACACACCAAAAATTGATTGTAGTATAATCGCCTGAATCTATTCACTTTTATTCCAATGGGGGAAATTATGAAACAATTACTGCTTGCATGTGCGCTAAGCCTTGTGCTGATTTCAACTTTATCTGCGGAAAGTACGAAAACTGAAGTCCGCGCAGACATCGCCTCAAAGCGTCTGATTTATGTTCCGGGAGATGTCTTTTTGTATGAACATGAAGTGAAATTTCCAGCTAGTACTAAAATATATAAGCTTGCATTTTCATGTGAACCGTTTTATAAAGTCGATTCATGGCCAGATGAAAAGGAAGCAGGAAAGATATCTGCATGGGCTCAAAAGCACGGCTATTCATATGGCCTCAATGCATCTGCAAATTCTGAACCTTACAGCTACTTATGGATTGGTTTCAGACGTGATATGTTTGAATATGCAAGTGATAAAGAAGGTAAAAATATTTATATGACAAAAGTTGAAAGAAACCATGATTATAATAATTTTGCTTTTCTCAATGCAATGAGTGAATTTTACGGTCGCACTCCTGTGTATTATTACAAAAATAAAGCTGGAAAGTTAGATGTCTCAAGATGCCGTCCAGAAGTTGATGGCAGAATATATCGATTTTCAGGAAATGGTTTCCGCTTTCCTACACAAGATGAAGTAATACAGGAGGCCAATATCAAAAATCAAATGAAAAAAGCTGTTGATTTTGAAGATGATTCCAGAGGAGTACATTTAAATGAATATTACAAACCCGAAACCAAAATCGTCTGCAGCGCAGAATAAAAGGGAGATGTGTGATAAAATAAATTTGAACAAACTGTTTTTTACAACAATTGCCGCATGCTTAATCGGTGGAACAATTTTTGCAATAGAACCAAAAGCTGGTACATCGATTGCAGTCTCGCCTGTTTCACTTAACAATCCGACAAGCGCAGATAATTTTATTCCGCTTATGTTTCAGTCCCAGCTTGCAACTGACTTCCAGAATTATTCATGGTTTTCAGTAATCGACAGAAGCTCAGTTGAAGCAGTTTCCAATGAACAGCAGATTGCGGAAATGCATTCAGCTTCCATAAAACGAAGAAGCGGCAATCAACTATGCCGTAACGGCAGCCGCTGACTTTACAGTCATCACTAAAGTTTTTAAAACAGGAAATACTTACACGCTTAACGCAAACATAATTTCCGTAAAGGACAACGCACCTTTAGGAAAAGCATTTTCTTCAAGTAACCTTTCACTTGAATCATTCAGGGACGCCTCTGCAATTCACCGTGCAGCATATGAGCTTCTTAAAGGAACAGGACATCCGGAAAAAAAGATTGAAGCACTCAAGGTAACATTGGCAAAAGATGCTGCAAGAAAATCTGAAGCAGAAGCAAACTACAATCTTGCAAAAGGTATTATTGCCGAAACTTCAGACGGAAACATTATCGAGGCAATGGCCTATTATCAGAAAGCAGCCGGCTCAAGCTCAAGCATCACGGAAAGCGCCTCACGCCTTTTAAAACTCACCCAGTCACTGAACATGCAGAGCAAAGTTAAAAACGAAATTGCAGAAAGAAAAAAATGGGTAAAGGTATGGGATGACCTGCACAGATATTCCCAGAACAACTGCCTTTCCATTGCCTACAATCCAAATTCGCTTAAGGTTGGCGCAATTGACTTTAAGACAGAAACAGCAAAGCTTGACTTCCCGATTGGAATTAAGGCAAACCCCGTCTGCTATGAGCTTTACGAAAAAATCAAATCATCGTACGAGCAGGTTCAGAAGACAAGTGACTGGGGACTTGATACTTCAATGTATGGTAAGGATTTTGGCGGCCACACAGTTACTGTTGAAATCTATGACGAAAACAGCGCGCTGATTGCAAAACAGTATTGCACTTTAAAAGAATACGAAAAACTTTATTATGCAAATATTTTTGACGGAAAAGTAATTAAATTTAACGCGGTAAATCCGGACAGAATTACAGATAAGATAAAAATAAAAATTACTTCGACTTGTCCGGGCGCTGTTATTAAAGTGCTTGGAAAATAAAACTTATAGAATAAAACCCAAATTGAACTGGCAGCCACAAAATGCGGCTGCCTTTTTTTACGGAAATTTATATAAACATGCGGATCAGTTTTTCTTTCAGCGATGTATAAGGCTGATAACGGATCGGCATGTCTGCCCATGAAGCGCTTTTTACGATTGCCTTTGGATGACTGAATGTATCAAACGAATACTTTCCGTGATAAACGCCGCATCCCGATTCCCCGATGCCGCCAAAAGGCAAATCGTGATTAAGGACATGTACCAGCGTATCATTAACGCAGCCGCCTCCAAACTGAAGCCCTTCCATAAACAGCTTCTCATCTTTTTTGTTCTGCGTAAAAAGATACAATGCAAGAGGATGCGGCTGCTTCTGGATAAAGTCATACGCCTCGCTAAGATTGTTCACACAAATTACAGGCAGAACCGGTCCAAATATTTCCTGTCCCATAACGGCATCGTCAGGGCATACACCATCCATAATTGTCGGCGAAATCCGTATTGAACCTTCATCAATTGCGCCGCCGAACACGACCTTGCTTTTATCGATAAAGCTTGTTATCCGTTCAAAGTGGCGGCGGTTTATAATCTTACCGTAACTGCTGTTGCAAAGCGGCTGCTCTCCGTACATCCTGATTATTTCTTCTTTAAGAAGCCAGATAAAATCATCATGAACTTTCTTTTCAATAAGGACATAATCTGGAGCAACGCATGTTTGTCCGAGATTCATAAATTTACCGAACGCAATCCGCCGCGCCGCAATACGCAGGTTTGCACTTTCCGTAATGACAACCGGAGACTTGCCGCCTAATTCAAGAGTGACAGGAGTTAAATGCGCGGCGGCTTTCTGCATGACGTACCTTCCGACTGTCGCGTTTCCGGTATAGAAAATGTAATCAAACTTTTCTTCGAGCAATGCCTTGCTTTCTTCGGCACCGCCATTTATTACGCATACAAGCTCTTTTGGGAATGTTTCTTCCATAATAGAAGTAATAATTTTTGTTGTTGCAGGCGAAAGCTCGGAAGGCTTAATGACGCAGCAATTTCCTGCGGCCAATGCGGCTGTAAGCGGTTCCAGCGTGAGCAGGAACGGATAATTCCAGGGCGCTATGATAAGGACGACGCCGTAAGGACACGGAACGATTTGTGATTTTGCCGGCGCTATCGAAACCGGAGTGGAGCATCTTTTTGGCTTCATGAATTTTTTAAGATGTTTAAGATTGTATTCTATGTCGTCATAAAAAATACCGATTTCCGACATGTAGGATTCAAGACGCGATTTGCCCAAATCTTCTTTTATTGCGGCAGTGATTTTATCTTCATTATTCTTAACGCATTCCCTTAATTTTAAAAGCGCACTTTTTCTTGCCTCGTAAGAAAGCGTATTTCCCGCCTCAAAATATTTTCTCTGTCCGTCAATAATCTGCTTCAATTTTTTAACTCCGAATATGTTTACAATAAAATTATATTTCAAAAAAAGAAGAATAACAAATCTTTTTTTTACAAGATGCATATTTCCTCCTATGAAATGCACAGATAAAATGCAATATGAAGCATTACATCAGCTTACTTGAAAAGTGGGGCAGTCGGGTATTATAATTATAAAATGCACACAATTGAACGGAATAAACTGGCAAAACTGAATAAAATACGGCATATACTCAAAAAGCTGACTATACTTTTTCCTTACGCATTCTATATTTCATTCACTTTTTTTACGGTAGCGGCAATTCAGTCTAAAAGAATAATCGCACTAGGCGCAATCAGAATTCCGCTTTCAACATTCACCGGCGGATTTTCTGTAATTTCAAGCCTGTTCCTTATCATAATGGTTTTGAATTACAAGCGGCTCGGTTTTTTTGTGGGAGTAGTTTCACTTTTAGTTCAGCTTTCACGCCTTTCACTCTGGGTAATCACTGAACACAATCCGCACGCAATCCCTGGAATATTCACGACGCTTTTTACGATTTCGATGCTGACAGTAATCCTTCTTTATCAGGAAAAAATGAAGAAGCTTACCGATAAGGAAATCGAGAATTTAAAATATCAGCAGAAAATTCAAAAGCGTCTTTTTGAACAGATTTCCACGGCACTTGTAAATGCAATTGACGCAAAGGATGAATACACAAACGGACATTCACTCAGAGTTGCAGACTATTCAAAAAAAATCGCGCAGCTTTTAGGAAAATCGGAAGAGGAATGTTACCAGATTTATTATGTTGCCCTTCTCCACGATGTCGGAAAAATCGGAATTGACGACAGCATTATCCGCAAAACAGGAAAGCTCACTGCAGAAGAATATGACGCAATCAAGCAGCATCCGGTAAAAGGAAACCGCATTCTTAAAGGCGTAAGTGAATATCCATTCCTGAGCATTGGTGCAAGATACCACCACGAGCGCTACGACGGGCGCGGATATCCTGAAGGACTTAAAGGCGAAGACATTCCGGAAATTGCAAGAATCATTGCAGTTGCAGACGCATATGACGCAATGACATCAAACAGAAGTTACCGCGACGCAATGCCGCAGCAGGTTGTACGCGAGGAAATCGTAAAAAATTCGGGCACTCAGTTTGATCCAAAAATCGCGGCGCAGATGCTTCATCTTATCGACCTCGATGCTGATTACGAGTTGAAGGAATTTATTTCTTCGGAGAATCTGGACGGCGAGACTAAAATCAACTGCGACGCCTTTATGGATGAGATTTCTGACGGCATACTGCTTACGCCTTACATGACGGATATCAAATTCAAGATGGAAGTAAATGTAAACGGAAGCGCAATCGCAATGCCTGCAATCATTCTTTTTGATTCACTTGACGGACGCGTTCACACCGACGAAGAGTTCATCGAAAAATTCCAGTACTTTGAATACTGCACGATCAGGTTTGACGGAAACATCGAAAACAAGGGCGCAAGAAAAATCGATTACAACTTTACGTCAAGCGTTCATCAGGAACGAAAGACATATGACATTGAAGCAGTAAAGATTAAAGATCATGTGCGAATAAATATTTACGATGGAATACGCTGCCTTGAATTCACGGCGGCGCTCCCGGACAACTCGCGTTTTGCATATCTAGGAATCACAGGACAGAAATGCAAGCTTCATAACATTCAGATTTCAAAATCAGAACTGCCTGTAAAAGAAGACTACATCAGGCGCATCGCAGAAGAAGTCAGCTACATCAATTGCCCGGCAGGCGACATCCCGAACATTCAGATAGACGGCTACAGAACGACCTCAACGGACGGAATCGCGATTAAGGAAAAGACGGCTGTTTCGTTCCACCTTAAGACATTGCCGACTTCACGCCTTATCTGGCACTGCCCTTACATCGTGCTTTTCCATTCATCAGACAGGAAAGTAAACGGGCAGGATTACAAGGAGTATGCGCTTATCAGGTTTGACGGCGAATGCTGGGACAAAGAAAAGAATGAGCGCATCGGAGTCATAACGGAAAAACGCGAGAGCTTTGAAGGCTGGGAAAACTGGAAGAGCTCAATGAAAAAGGGAATTGACTGCGTGGTTTATTTTGAGCGGAAGGATAATGTAATCACAGTAACAACGCAGAATCTAGGCGTATTCGTAAAAAGCGTAATAACAGTTAAAGAGCCTAAAGATGAAATCTTCGTTTCCCTTACGGGAGATCAATGCGCCTTAACTGATATACGCATCAAATAAAATTACGGGAAAATTATTTTCCGCACTGCATAAGGGCAGCCTGTTCTGCATGGATAAGCGTTGTATCGTAAACGGGAAGAACGCTGTCCTTCTGACTTATAAGCATTCCTATTTCCGTACAGCCAAGGATTACGCCCTGAGCGCCGGCTTGCTTCATTTTTTCGATTATCTTCTGATACTTTTCTTTTGACGAATCGAGCACCTGCCCGAGGCAAAGCTCGTTAAAAATAATTTCGTTTACAATCATTATGTCGTTTTCTTCAGGCACAATAACTTCAAGGCCGGCCTTAACAAGCCTTTCTTTTATAAAATCCTGAGTCATTGTAAATCTGGTGCCTAAAAGCGCAACTTTTTTAAGGCCGTCTTTTTTGATTGCCCGGGCTGTTGCTTCTGCAATATGAAGAATCGGTATGTGGATTTTCTTTTCGATTTGAGGAACAAGCTTATGCATTGTGTTTGTGGCAATAACGATAAAATCTGCTCCGGATTTTTCAAGGCGCTTTGCAGCATCAGAAAGGATATCTGCATTCTTTTCCCAGTTGCCTTCCGACATGTTTTTTTCAAGCTCAGCAAAATCAACGCTGTACATTAAAATTTTTGATGAATGAAATCCGCCAAGTTCTTTTTTTATAGTCTCGTTAATAACCTGATAATATGTA
>CACYCX010000126.1 GCA_902772975.1 uncultured Spirochaetaceae bacterium | reverse complement strand
GCAATGCGGACTGATAGTGCAATCAGGCGGGAAAAAGAATACCGGCACCGCATAAGCAATGCACTTTTACTTATACGATGCCGGCCGGAGGTTAGTGGAGGATTATGAAGAAATTTCTTTCTTTCGCTTTATTTCTTTTGTCCGTAATAGGCGTTCGGACCGTGCTTCCTCATGTAATGCTTGTTTACGATGTAATCAGGAAGCGGCGTTGCGCCCGGATTTATCATCAGCGTGTTAAGCGCCATCTTGCTTACTTCTTCAAGAACGGCTGCATTATACACTGCTTTGTCTGCGGTAGATCCCCATGCAAAAGGTCCGTGTCCGCCGACTAATACCATAGTTACTTCCGAAGGATTAAGCTTGAGCTCGGCAAAATGCTTTACGATAAGGTTTCCTGTTTCCTTTTCGTAATCGCCTTCTACCATTTCCTTCGGAAGATACGGCGTGCATGGAACCGGAGTCTGAATGTGGTCAGCGTGAGTAGTTCCGAAAAGCGGAACTGACCTTACAGCCTGTGCCCATGAAACTGCAGCCGTTGAGTGCGTGTGGATGATGCCGCCGATTTTTGCGCCGCCTTTTTTTGCAAACTCATTGTAAAGTACAATGTGAGTCGGCGTATCGCTTGACGGATTCAAATCGCCTTCAACGCGCTTTCCTTCAAGATCGAGTACGACCATTGAATCCGGCGTAAGCTCCGGATATGGAACGCCGCTCGGCTTTATAGCGAACACTCCCTTTGCAGCATCATATGCAGAAACATTTCCCCATGTGTAAAGGGCAAGATGCTGTGCAGGAATCTGCATGTTTGCTTCGTAAGCTTCTTCTTTTAATGACTGATATACGCTTGCCATTTTGTCTTCCTTTTTTCGGTTAAATTTATTTTGACCAGTATGCGTCGTTCCAGCGCAGTTCGTTTCTGAATGCAGGAATTGTAGTCTTTTCATCGATTACAACGCATTCAATTCCTACCATCTCGCTCCAGTCCTGAAGCATTTCCTGTGTAATGATGTTTGAGAATGCTGTGTGGTGTCCGCCGCCTGCTAAAATCCATGCTTCTGCTGAAGTTGAAAGATTCGGGAGCGGTTTCCAGAGCATGCGTGCTACAGGAAGCTTTGGAAGCGGCGCTTCTGGCGGAATTACATCGATTTCGTTTACTACGCAGCGGAAGCGGTTACCCATATCAACGACTGCCGAAACAAGTCCGCGTCCTTCGATTGTGTTGAATACAAGGCGAGCCGGATCTTCTTTTCCGCCGATGCCAAGAGGATGAACTTCAATCTTCGGCTTTCCTGTTGCGATTTCAGGATCGACTTCAAGCATGTGGCTTCCCATGTTTGCTTCTTTTCCCGGAACAAGATTGTATGTGTAGTCTTCCATAAATGCGTTGCCCTTTGAGCCCGGAACAACCTGTCCTGCCGTCATTGCCTTGAATGTGCGTACAAGACATGATGTCTTCCAGTCGCCTTCTGCACCAAAGCCGTAGCCGTCTGCAAGCAGGCGCTGAATTGCAAGACCTGGAAGCTGCTTCATTCCGTGTAAGTCCTGGAAGTTTGTACAGAGTGCCTTTCCGTTATTGTCCTTAAGGAAGCGGCGGAGTGCGATTTCGATTTTTGCCTGCTCCTTGATGTGGCTGATTGTAAAGTCCTTGTCGTTTCCAAGTACGATTTCGTATTTTGAATTGTATTCGTCATAGAGAGCGTTTACATCTGAATCAGAAACTTCGTTCATGTAAGCAACCAGGTCGCCGATTCCGTAATATGGAACGCTCCAGCCGAATTTAATCATTGCCTCAACCTTGTCGCCGTCCGTAACTGCAACCTCGCGCATATTGTCTCCAAAGCGGAGACAGCGCAATGTCTTTCCGTCTGCAACTGCACGGGCTACACGCATCCAGTCTGCAATGCGCTTCTGTGTGGTCTCCGTACTCCAGTGACCTACGATTACCTTGCGCGGCATGTTCATCCTTGCAGTGATAAAGCCGAATTCGCGGTCGCCGTGTGCGCTCTGGTTAAGGTTCATAAAATCCATATCCATTGTTGCATACGGGATTTCCATGTTGAACTGTGTGTTCAGCTGAAGGAGCGGCTTCTTGTATGCGTTCAAGCCTGCAATCCACATCTTTGCCGGGCTGAATGTGTGCATCCAGCAGATAACGCCGGCGCATTTGTCATTTGCATTTGCTTCCTGCAATGTCTGGTGAATTGCATCAGGAGTAAGGAGAGTCGGCTTCCATACAAGATTGCACGGAAGGGATGCGCTTTTGTTGAGCGAGTCTACGATTTCCTTTGAGTTTTTTGCAACCTGCCTGAGTGTTTCTTCACCATATAAGTCCTGGCTTCCTGTGATAAACCAGAATTCGTATTCATTCATTTCCATTTTTGTTCCTCCAAGGTTTGGTTTTATGTCGAAAATTAGTCTATTGATTCAACTGCCGCTTTCATTACGGCAAGTCCCTTCTTGTAATTTGCAAAGAAACCGTTAAAGCCGTCTACATCTTTTTTGTCCGGGGCAACGGTGCTTACTTTTGCACTTGCAAAAACTTCCTTATCAAGCCAGTCGCTTAAGTTCATGCCCTTTGTATCTGCTGCATAAGCGGCAAGAAGAGCCATTCCCCAAGGTCCGCCTTCGCCGGCTGTCTCCATAGCAGAAACAGGCGTGTGCATTGCGGCGGCCATAATCTTTGTTCCGACGCCCGCTGTCTTAAAGAAACCGCCGTGACCTGTAAGTCTGTCAAGTCCGACTTTTTCTTCATCAAACAGGATGTCCATACCAGTGCGGAGTGCACCAAGGGCGGTAAAGAGCTGTGCCCTCATAAAGTTTGCAAGAGTAAAGTTGTTTTTCTGTGTGCGTACAAAAAGCGGGCGTCCTTCTTTGAATCCAGTCATTGATTCGCCGGAAATGTAGTTGTATGGAATAAGGCCGCCGCAGTCCGGGTCGCCTTCAAGCGCAAGGCCTAAAAGCGAATCGTAAAGCTTCGGCTTTGAAACTGAACCGCCTGTTGCTGCGATTGCCTCACCGAAAAGCTTAATCCATTTGTCATACTCGCCGGTACAGTTGTTGGCGTGTGCCATTGCAGTCATCGAGCCGTCCGGTGTAGTTACGATGTCAATCAAATCCTTGTATGCCTTTGAAAGTTCCTTTTCAAGAACAACCATTGCAAATACTGAAGTTCCGGCTGAAACGTTTCCTGTCCTCTGCTTTACGCTGTTTGTGGCAACCATACCTGTTCCCGCATCTCCTTCCGGAGGAGCAACAAGTACGCCTGATTTAAGCTCGCCTGTCGGGTCAAGGAATTTTGCGCCTTCTGCAGTAAGCTCGCCGCCTTTCTGTCCTGCTGAAAGGATTTCCGGAAGGAGGTCTTCAATCTTCCATGCAAAGCCCTTATCCTTGATAAGGTCGTTGAACTGAGCGAGCATTTTCTTGTTGTATGATTTTGTTGTTCCGTCAATCGGGAACATTCCTGAAGCGTCTCCGATTCCGAGGTTCTTGTTTCCTGTAAGTTTCCATGAGATGTAGCCTGCAAGTGTAGTGAAGAATGCAACGTCCTTTACATGGCTTTCGTTGTTGAGGATTGCCTGATAAAGGTGCGAGATGCTCCAGCGCTCCGGAACAGGGTAGCCGAAAAGGTCAGTTAATTTTGACGAAGCTTCGCCTGTGATTGTGTTTCTCCAGGTTCGGAACGGAACAAGAAGCTTGTCGTTTTTATCAAAAGCAAGGTAACCGTGCATCATTGCACTTATTCCCATTGCCTTAAGTGAAGTAAGCGAAACGCCGTATTTTTCCTTGATGTCTGCCTTTAAATTCTTGAAACTTGTCTGAAGTCCGTTTGAAATTTCTTCAAGCGAATATGTCCATATTCCGTCGACGAGAGAGTTTTCCCAGTCGAATGCGCCTGATGCTACCGGCTCTTTTTCAGAATTGATGAGAACTGCCTTGATTCTTGTTGAACCAAATTCGATTCCCAGGACTCCATTGCCTGATTCAATTTCTTTTGCAGTTTGTTCTTTTGTCATTTTGACCTCCATTGAATTTCAATTGATAAAAGCAATTTATGCGTCGTAATCTATGTTTTCCTTAAGGAAAATATTCAGCGGAATGTTGATTGTCTTTTCCGTTGACTGTTCCAGAACAAGATGCTTGTATATTTCCTTTAACGCAAGCGAGCCCTGATTTTCAGGTTCCTGCGAGATGAGGCAGTCAAGCGCGCCGCCCCTGAGCGAGATGACATTTTTTTCTACAAGGTCAAAGCCTGTTACTGCAATTTTGTCTTTAAGTCCGAGCGCGGCGATTTTTTCTCCGACCAGATGCCCTTCGCTGTTTACCATGCATATGCCGCGCAGATCCTTGTAGTCGTTTACAAGCTTTTCTACTGCAAGGGCAATGTCTTTTTTGGAAGAGCCGTCCGTGATGCTCTGTACGGCGCGGCACTCCGAGTCCTTTACAAAGAATGAAGCAAAGCCGCGCGATCTTTCGTTAAGGTTGTAACTTTCGGAATACGGCTTGATGACCGCATAAGTTCCGTTCCCGCTTGCTGAAAGGCGTGTAAGGCGCGCTGCCAGATGACCGGCCATAAACGGATTCTGTGCCACGGTGCAAAGCGGCGATACTCCCGGAAGAGGCGAGTCGATAAAGCAATACGGCTCGTTAGGGTGAGTTTCGCTAAGCAGAAAAAGAATTTCTTCCTGCATGATCGGGGCGATGATATAAGCAGCGCACCCTGAAGCGAGCATGGCGTGGAATTGTTCTTCAAGTGATTGACGGTCAGGGCGCTTGAACCCGAAAAGCGCTATCTTAAAGCCGAAAGCTGCGTAATCGTTCACGGCAGCCTGTTCAATGCCGTCGTAAATCATCTGCCAGTAGCCGCTTTCTTCTGATATGGTCGGAATAAGGACTCCTATCTTAAATTCGCTTTTTTTCTTGAGAAATCTTGCGATAGGGTCAGGCGAATAGCCGTTTTCTTCTACGATTTTGCGGATTTTTTCTTTTGTTTCAGGCGAAACTCGGCCTCTGTTGTGAATAACTCTGTCAACAGTTCCCGTTGAAACTCCTGCTAGGGCTGCAATTTCCGCAACAGTCATAATTTTTAATTCTCCGGTCAAAAATTTTCTGGGTTTTGTGGTAAAAATACACGCAAAAAGCTAAAAAACCCTTAAAAAACGCGTGTTCGTTCACGCAATTTCTAATAAAGAATACAACGGATTGCTGCCGTTGTCAAGAAAAAAATACACAGTTCATTTCAGTATCTTATTTTTCCGAATATTGTGCATTAAAAACGAATCGAATGTAGTGTTCGTGCACGGTCTTAATTGAAGTATATTTTGGCGCGTGTTATATTCAATTGAAAAGTCAATCGGATGTTGATACATTCTTCTTGACTTTTTATGGGAGTAAGATAAAAAGCCGTCTAAAATAGCGCCGTCTTTTTATCTTGAGCAGTTTGCGTTGCAAACTGGATATTTACGGCCTCTTCTCATTGCATTGCGAAGAGGCCTTTATGGGAGTTAATAGAAATGCAGTATGGACATTTTGACGATGATGCAAAAGAATATGTAATCACTCGTCCCGACACTCCAACATCATGGAGCAATTATCTTGGTTCTACAGTATACGGCGCTGTAATTACGAATAATGCCGGCGGTTATGGTTTTTACAAATCAGGTGCGCAGGGAAGATTCATGCGCCTCCGCTTTAATTCAGTTCCGATGGATCAGCCGGGACGCTATTTCTATCTTCGTGATCAGGAAAGCGGGGACTTCTGGTCAGCAAGCTGGCAGCCTGTCGGAAAAGACTTAAAGGATTATAAGAGTGAATGCCGCCACGGTACGGCCTATACAAAAATCACTTCTGAATATTCAGGAATCAAGTCTGAGTCTCTTTATTATGTTCCGCTCGGACAGACATTTGAATACTGGCGCCTTAAGCTTACGAATACAGGAAGCAAGGCTAGAAAGCTGAGCGCATTTACTTTCTGTGAGCTTACAAACCAGTGGAATACAATGCAGGATCAGGTTAACCTTCAGTATTCTATTTTCATTTCAAAGGGCGAGCGCAAGAACAATATCCTTCGTTTTGCAATCCACGACTTTTTGTACCATCAGTTCCCGGATTCAGAGCCGGGCGCACAGGGAATGCATTCATGGATGGCGCTCTGCGGTTCTCCGGTTACAGGCCACGATACGAGCCGCGAGGCGTTTATCGGTACTTATGGAAGCTACGCATGCCCGGACGCCGTTAAAAACGGTAAGTGCACTGGCTCAAATGCATACGGTGACAATATCTGCGGCTCGCTTCAGACTGAAATCGAGCTTAAGCCCGGCGAATCGAAGGAAGTAATCGTACTTTTTGGAATCGGCGATGCTTACGCGGTGGGCGAAAAGATTGTTGCGGAATTCGGAAATGCCGCCCGTGCTGACGAAGAGCTTAAAAAATTAAAGGAAACATGGCACGCTCGCCTGGGCAGCTTTATTGCAAAGACGCCTGACGAGGATATTAACCATACAGTTAATGTATGGGGCTTGTATAACTGCCTTATTACATTTGCATGGAGCCGTGCAGCGTCTCTTGTATATAACGGCGAGCGCGACGGTCTTGGATACCGCGACAGCGTTCAGGATATTCTTGGCGTTGCAGCTGCAATTCCTGAAATGGCTGAAGAGCGCCTTGTACGCATGCTCAGCGGTCAGTGCCAGAACGGCGGTGCTGTTCCTGTAATTTCAAAGGACTTCAACGCAGGTCACGAAAAGGCTCCTAAGGCGGAAGAATTCCGCAGTGATGACTGCCAGTGGTTCTTCCATTCAGTTCCGGCATTTGTTGCTGAAACAGGTAAATTTGACTTCTATAATAGGGTAGTTCCTTACGCTGACGGCGGCGAGGATACTGTTTACGGTCACTTAAAGCGCGCCCTTATGTTCAATCTTGAGCGCATGGGTGCAGACGGACTTCCTTGCGGACTTTTGGCTGACTGGAACGACTGCCTTAAGCTCGGTTATAGGGGAGAAAGCCTCTTTGTTGCATTCCAGCTCAGGCTCGGACTTACAACTTACGCTGACATTTCAAACCGCCTTGGAAAGAAAGACGAGGCTGACTGGGCAATTTCCCAGCGTGAAAAGCTTGACAAGGCAATTCAGGATAAGTGCTGGGACGGTTCATGGTTTATCTGGGCCATTACGGAAAAAGGCGAAGTATATGGAACAAAAACGATGGAAGAGGGCCAGATTTACCTGAATACACAGGTTTGGGCTGTTCTTTCAAGTGCCGCAACTGCAGAACAGGCCCAGCTTGCGATGAAGTCAGTAAAGGAAAAGCTTGCTACTCCATACGGCCTTATGCTCTGTGCGCCGCCGTTTGCAAAGGCAAGCCGCGACCTTATGACTTGTGTCGTATTCAATGCCGGCATAAAGGAAAACGCCGGTATCTTTAATCACACTCAGGGCTGGGGCGTTATTGCTGAAGCAATGCTCGGAAACGGCGACCAGGCTTACGAATACTGCAAGGCGTCTATTCCTGCTTCTTACAATGACAAGGCAGAAATCCGTCAGAGCGAGCCGTATGTTGTAGGACAGACAACTTATTCTACATTCAGTCCGCGTGCCGGAAATACCCGCGTATCATGGCTTTCGGGCGCCGCAACATGGAATTATTATTCTATAACACAGTACATGCTCGGAATCAGGCCGCAGTATGACGGACTTTTAATCGATCCGTGTGTTCCTCACGACTGGGATGGCTTTGAAGTAAAGCGCCGTTGGCGTGGAATGACGCTTTCTATTGAAGTAAAGAATCCGTCTCACATCTGCAAGGGTGTTGAGTATATAGAAGTAAACGGAAAGCGCTATGATTCAAGTGTAATTCCTGTTGCTGACCTTAAGGACGGAGATAAGATTGTTGCCGTTATGGGAAAGAATGCACAGAAGGTCGTAGTTGAACGCGTGTAATTTTTACTCGCGTATAATAAATAATTTTTAATTTTTTTGCATGATGATGCAACTAAATTGAAATTGTGATGTCTAATAAGGTGAGGTTTGGGAAATCCGCTTAAGTGAAATTCTCAAATCATCACCTTATTTTTTTATAGCAGTACGCGGAGGTAAATAAGTATGATTAAGGCAAGTTCTGTTTTAAATTCTATTCCGGCTGTTCTTTCAAAGGCAGCGTCAAAATTTGCTGTTAAAAACGCCATGGTTTTAGATACCGGCGCTTCGATTTCTTACCGCGATATGGCGTGGGATATTTCGCGTACTGCAAAGCTTTTGCGTAACTGCGGAATCGGGCGGAACAACAAGGTTGCCGTTTTTGTTGATTCAAGTCCGCAGACAATCGAAACCTTTTATGCAGTATTGAACACAGGCGCGGTTGCTGTCCTGATGCGCTACGATTTGTCGGAAAGGGAAATTGCTGAAATTTTTGAAGCGGAAAATCCGTCGGCGGTTTTCATCAGGAGCGAATATCTTGAGCTTGTTCCGCGTCTTAGCCGTGCGTTTGTATTTGAAATGGCAGATAACCGCGTACTCAAGAGCGTTGATAAAAATCTTGCCTCGTCACCTGCAATCATAAATGCGGCGGCCGGTAAGGACAGAATTTGTGCCGTTACTTATTTCCGGGGTGAAGAGAATTCTGTTGAGTATCACGCTCTTTCCAACGAAAGGCTTCTTGAGCTCGGCTCGTCAAAGGCAAAGGACGAAAAGTCAATTGATGTGCTTGCTGAATATATCCGCCGCATACTTTCTGCGTTGTTTGCCGGAAAAGCGGTCAACGCGTCAATGTAATTTTTTCAACATATTGCAACGATAGGCAAAAAACTGTTATTATACCGCGTGTATTTCAATGGAATCAGGTTGGAATCCTGAGCTGAATGCGCAACCGTATTTCAAATTAAAAGGATTGGTTTTCGGAATCCTTTTGTGTTCACCGTACAATCACTGGTATACTGGGAAGATTGGTGGCAGCCGCGATCCGTAATTGCGGGATTTATAAGTCGGGAAACTTTGGTACACGCCTTTTGCATGAAAGGACATCTCTCTTCTGGTGAACTGCGCAAGTTCGGTTCACAATAGGTTTAAAATGAAAAAAAATATTTTCTCTCCTCTTGGTGCTCTGGTATTAGTGTGTATCTGTGTGTTGGTGTGTGCCTGTAACATGATAACAGGCAGTAATACTGTTGGAAGTTCGAATGAAGGCTTATACCGTGGAGTATATTATTTTGACGGAGCATCAGAAAAAATATTAAATCAGAATTCAGGTGCATCATTTTATGATTTATATTCATCACAATGTAATACTTTTTTTAATGTTGCTGGCGGAGAATTTACTGGCTCTGAATATATAGTAGATTTTACAAAAACTGAAGACGGCTATTACTGGTTCAGATTTACAGACTGCTCATCTTCAACTAATAGTGAATGGCTTACTTACTGGTACCTTTTTATTGGGCAGCAGGGTGATGATGTATTTTTTGTTCCTGTGAAAGAGGACGGAAAAACATATGCAAAAGCCGGTTGTATTACGGGATTTAAGACAGTTGATTCAACTCATATGAAAATGACCATTTATGGTAAAGAAGTTTCTTTTGAGTCATATTCTGATGCAAACTTATATAGCTTAAAGGGGCTGGAACCTAACAAGCCTTCTGTTCAGTCAATTTATCTTTCAAATCTTTCTCGTAATGAAGATTATAATCTTTCTGATGGCTACCTTATGAACATAGGTGCGGTAATTGGGATAAAAAAAGATGTAAATCATTATTGGTTTGCAGATGTTGTTGGCTATCAGTTATTGCATGATGATTCATACAATTTATTGTTGTGCCATACACAAAAGCCTGACCCTGGAGTTACAGGTTACGAGCCGTTTAGAAGTCAGTCGGGCTTATTCTGGTCCAGAATGTTGATTAAGCCTGCGTCAGATTTATGGGAAGTTTTATGGTCGTCTGAGTGGACTAAACTTCCTCAAAATGCATTTGATCTTTCTCTTGATATGCACAAAACTTGTTCTGCTTCACCTGTGAAAAGGAATCGTTACAGATATAATTTTTATTATGGTAAACCAGTGTTAGAAAGTGGTTTTTATAGAATCGATAGGGGAACGAAACTAGGTTCGTATTCGCTTGATACATATGAGATAAAAAGCTTTACTTTTGCGGAATTACTAAATCTTTCTAATGTTAGTGCAACTCCTTCTGTTCCTGAAGGTTATACTGGCGAATGGTGGTATACAACAAATAAACAGGTAGGAGATATTAGTTATTATCGCTTTATCCCTGACTCAAGCCCAATTTCGATTGATGAAAGAGATTTCTATTATGAAATAAAAGAAATCCCTGCAGAACCTGCAGCAGGACAACTTCCGGAAAATCATCCGATTGGTACATTTAAGACAACTGCTGGTGGCGGGCATACTGCAATAGTTACAGAAACTTCCGTAACCTATGATGGTGTCGAGTATAGAATTACTAGTGGAAAATTATGGCAGTCTGGTTCAAATTATGCTGGAATCGCGTATACTGGAACTAACGGTGGAACAAAATATGCATTTTATATAAATCACTATTATACAAAAGCTCCTCCTTATTTTCATTTTAGACCGCCTAAAGAATATGATGGTGAACTGACGGATACTTCCAATTGGGACATAATGAATAGTCAGATAAAAAACTTTTATAAACAATAAATCTTAGAACGGAGTAAATAATGAAAAACAAAACAACAGTTTTTCATCGGAGAAGTTTATTTATTTCACTCATTTTTGCGGCGCTGCTTTTTGTCTCGTGCGACCCGGTTGTTGATACTTCAACTGGCGATATTTACGGAACATGGAGTAATTCTTCCGGTGAAAAATATGTTATCACGAGTTCTTACTACAATAACTATTATGGCTTTACTACGCTTTATTATTCAACAGACAATGTTGTTGTCGTAAAGTCAGATGATTATTCAGGATATGTTTATTGCCAGTTTAACGACGCGTCTCATCTCGGTTACGGTGCGACAGTAGGACAGTGGTATGCACTTCACTATAAGGAATTGACATCGTCATCAGTAAAAATATCGCAGGCATATAAAAGCGGCGGCAAAGCAGCCTGTGACAGTCTTGAACAGGCGCGCGAAGAGTATACCATAGCAAACGGCTATTTTGGTTCTTATTCTGAATTAGAGGAAAAATAAAAAATGAAAAAAATATCTTCTATAAATAAATCACAGATTAAATTTGCAATTGCCGCTTTATTTATATGCTTTGCCGCCGTGCCCGTTTGTGT
>CACYCX010000125.1 GCA_902772975.1 uncultured Spirochaetaceae bacterium | reverse complement strand
TATTGCAAAGCGGCTTTTGACGTTAGGCTTTGCGCTTTTTGTATGTGCGCTGCCGTTGTTAAAAAAATTGACTGGAAAATTAAAGGCTTATGGTGCGGAATCTGGTGGCGTTCAGAATCCCGGTGCAAAAACTGACGGCGGATTTGCAGTCTTTATTCTTTCTGCAATCACGCTTTCTGTTCTGTGCGGCTTACGGCTTCCGTCAAATTTGATTTCCACAAGTCCTGCTGAATTCAGCTTTATCGGTTCAACTGACTCTCCTCTTTCGTATATCAAGGACGCGTTCTTTTTTTACGTCGGGCTTTGCGTCGTGTGGCCTTTTGCAATATGGAAAATGTTCGGTAAAAAAGTCCGGAATGCAATGTGCGTAATTTTTCCGGTTTTACTATCATGCGCTTTTTTGAATGCGTTCGTGTTTAAGTACAGCTACGGTCATCTGAGCGTATTCTTCCAGCTTGACGATTCTTCTGTATTGCGTAACATTTCGCCGTTTTATTCAGTGCTTCCTGTTGTTGCGATGGCGGCCGTTATTGGGGTTGTGGTTTTTGTAAGGAAAACTAAATTCGCAAAATATATCGCGCCGGCTATTGCATGCGTTCTTGCCGCAGAGCTTTTGGTTTCATTCGTAAAGATTTCTGAAATAAAAAAAGGATACCGCATTGCGCAGAATGTTCATCAGGAAAAAAATGCATTGACTGGGGATGACTCGGCCAGTGCTTCTTCTGAAATAAAGCCGCTTTATCATTTTTCGCGTAACGGAAAAAATGTCGTCGTGTTCTTTATTGACCGCGCGGTAAATTCACTTTTTCCGTACATCGTGCAGCAGTTCCCGGAGTTGAAGGAAATATTTTCAGGCTTTGTTTATTATCCGAATACAGTAAGCTTTGGAAATACGACATGGTGCGGAAGTCCTGCGATGATCGGCGGCTACGAGTATACGCATTTTGAAAAGGAAAAGCGGGAAGTCGGCGTGAACGAAGAAATCAATGTCCTTACAAAAGGCTTTGTTGATTCAGGCTGGAGCGTTACTGTTTCTGATCCGCCGGAAGATTCAGTTGATGTTCAGGAGCTTTCTAAAAATCCAGATATAAATACATTCGAGCTTTTTGAACGCTTTAACAAAAAATATATCGCTGAGCATCCTGAGGCTGCAGAGCAGAATCCCGACCGCATTACGCGTAAGCGGCTCCCGCGGTTTGTCTTACTCGAAGTGCTTTACCCTGTGCTCCGTTTTACATATTACAACCGGGGAAGCTATTTTTCAGAATCAGTAATTCCTGTCCTTGATGATAAATTCCTGGGGTATTTCAGCTCGCTTTATTATATGGATAAGCTTACGGACGCTTCGGGCGACAGGAATGCGTTCATGTTTATCGGGAACGACACTCCGCATGAGTATTCGCTTCTGCGGGAGCCGGACTTTATGCCGGATACGACTGTTGATGTAAGCAAGGCTACGGCAGGCTTTTATAAATACAAGATTCCGTTTTATGCCGACAATGCAAACGATCTTGCCGCCTATCATGTAAACGCCGCGACAATACTGCAGATTGCAAAATGGATTAGGCATCTTAAAGACCTCGGCGTTTATGACAACACGCGCATTACAATTGTCTCTGACCACGGAAGCTCAATTCCGGCTCCTGGCTTTGATGACACAAAAAGTCCTAAATTTTATTCAAAGTTCAATCCGATTCTTTTGTACAAGGATTTTAACTCAACCGGAGAGCTTAGCACGGATGGCGCTTTTATGACGAATGCAGATACACTTTTGCTTTCGGTGTCATCGCTTGGCATGGACGAAACTAATCCGTATACGGGAAAGAAGTTTACGGAGACTGTCGCAAAAAATCCTGCGCATATTTATCCAGCCATTTCGCTTGATGAGTTTAAGACAGAATATGCAGGCGATAAATCATTGTGGGACGGAAGCGCGGTAAACAAAGTGCCGTCGTATTATGTAAAGGAAAATATCTTTAATCCGGACAACTGGACCCCGGTTATAGAGTTTCGTTGACTTTCATGCCGAGAAGGCGCTTGATGCGGTTCTTGAACGACATAGGGAACATGCACTTGATTAAATAAAGCGGATGGAAATTCATGCACCATACGTGAAATTTATCGCGGCGGTATTCTTTCTGGTTTACCTTAAGCTCTGTCGGAAAATGTACGATTTTATTGTCGATGCTGTCCTTTACAGTTTCCCAGCGGCTTTTTCCGCAGTGCACGCCAGTACCGTCAAGCCCAATGTTGCGGACAAGCGATTTTGTTGGAGCAAGGCACAAGCCGTTATGAGTGAATACCGACGCATACCAGAAGGCGCAGAATGTGTTCATTCTTCCAGCTGCATTCGATTCAATTATGCCGAACTGCTTGGGGTCCGTTCCGTCAATGTTAAAGTGATAAATCATCTCAGGCGTAAAAGTATCTATATAATACTGCGGATCCTTTTTGAAGTACTGCCAGCGGTCCTTCCATGTTGCAAATCCCCACGGATCAACTACCGGATGAAAATAAGCGCCGTCCTTTTTTGTATTCCAGATAGGATCTCGCCAGCCGCTTATGTGCATTACCTGCTTGTCATTTTCGTAGCGGTCAAGCGCGTCGTTCATGTATTCAAGAAAATACTTTCCGGTTGCAACATCATCTTCGATTTCGATTGCGCGTCCGAATTTATTTACGACCTCGCTGAAGCCTTCGATTATAGACGCTGCCATTCCGATGTTTTTTTCGCGTTCAATTACATGAACAGTGCCGCACCATTTGCGTTCCTTGCATACAGCCCTCGTTGCCATAACCTTTTCAAGCTGGGCTTCTGTAATTCCGGGCTTGGGACCGTCACAGAAAATAAAGAGTTCGGTATCCTTTGCAAGAGTATTTCGTTCAAGCGCCTCAAGAGTTTTTCTTGTGTGCTCAGGACGGTTATAGACAATCATTGCTATTGGTGCAGGCATTTTATTTTTCCTTTAGTTATTATAGTAAGTTTTGTACCATGCGGCAAAACGAGAAAGCCCTTCCTGTAAAGGCGTTGACGGATTAAAACCAAAATCGCGCTGCAGGTCAGAAACATCAGCATATGTCTGATATACGTCCCCCGGCTGCATCGGAAGGAATTCACGCTTTCCCTTTTCCTTGATTATGCCCTCTTTGATGAGGCAGTCTTCCAGGATATCTACAAATGTAACAAGGTTTTCCGGCTTATGGTTACCGATGTTGTAAATTTTATAGAACGCGCCGTCTTCTGTCTGAACGGGAGTTTTCTGCATCACGTTTACGATTCCCGTTACGATGTCATCGATGTAAGTAAAATCGCGGTACATGTCGCCGTTATTGTAAATCTGAATCGTCTCGCCCTTTACAAGCTTATCGGTGAATTTGAAGTATGCCATGTCGGGTCGCCCCATCGGACCGTAAACCGTAAAAAAGCGCAGCCCTGTCACCGGAATTTTATAGAGCTTACTGTACGCGTATGCAAAAAGCTCGTTTGATTTTTTTGTCGCGGCATAAAGCGAAACAGGACAGTCAACCTTGTCTTCAGTTGAATACGGAATTTTTTTGTTTGAGCCGTAAACGCTTGAGGAAGAAGCGAACACAAGATGCTCAACAGGATAGTTACGGCAAAGCTCAAGCACATTGTAAAAGCCCATCATGTTTGAGTGAATGTAAGCGTCAGGATTTGTGATTGAATATCGTACTCCTGCCTGGGCCGCAAGATTTACGACAACAGAAGGCTTGTGTTTCTTGAACAAAGATTCAAGTGTATTTTTATCTGCAATGTCGCCCTTTACAAAATTAAAGCGGGAGCCGAAGTCTTCAAGCATTTTTAATCTTGCTTCTTTTAGCGATACATCGTAATAGTCAGTTATTGAATCAATGGCAATTACCTTTACGTCAGCAAACTGCTCCAAAAGCTTTTTTGAAAGAAAGCTTCCGATAAAGCCTGCCGCTCCTGTAACAAGAATTGTCCTGCCATTTAGGGAAACATTACTCATACGAGCACTATACCATTTTATACAGCCATTTGTAAATCATTCCAGTTGAGTAAGCGGCGCCTAAAGTGATACAATAAGTGCATGAAAGAAAAAACTGTAAAGACTCCTAAGGCGCAGTCAAAATTGCCTGTAATTGCATTTGTAATTCCGTGCTACAACGAAGAAGAGGCACTTCCTGAAACTACAAAAGTTCTGACAGAAAAAATCAATCAGCTTACGTCTCAAAAAAAGATTTCTCCAAAAAGCCGCGTTTATTATGTAGACGATGGTTCTGCGGATAAAACATGGCAGGTGATTTCTGATATACATAAAAAAAATCCTGTATTCTGCGGAATAAAGTTAAGCCATAACCGCGGACACCAGAATGCGCTTTTAGCCGGTCTCCTTACGGCAAAGGAAAAAGCCGACGCGCTTATTTCAATGGACGCCGACTTGCAGGATGATACAGACGCCGTAGACCAGATGGTAGAGCAGTTTGTACAGGGAAATCAGATTGTATACGGTGTCCGTTCCAGCCGTAAGACAGATACTTTTTTTAAGCGGGCAACTGCGGAAGGCTTTTACAAGGTTCTGCGCGCCTTCAGTGACCAGCCTAAGGACATCATCTTTAATCATGCCGATTACCGCCTGATGTCAAAAAAAGCGCTTGATGCAATGGAGCTTTATGGCGAAGTAAATCTTTTTCTGCGCGGCATTATTCCGCAGCTCGGATTCAAGCATTCAGTCGTTTATTACGAACGGCACGAGCGCATTGCAGGCGAAAGTAAATATCCGCTTAAAAAAATGCTTGCATTTGCGTTCCAGGGAATCACTTCGCTTTCAATTAAGCCGATGCGCATAATCACTTCGCTTGGTGCATTCATTTTTGTCGTAAGTATCGCGATGCTTGCATATACGCTTTTCCGGCATTTTACAGGTCACACAATCGAAGGCTGGTCTAGCCTTGCTGTAAGCGTGTGGGCAATCGGCGGACTTTTGCAGATGTCAATCGGTGTTCTTGGTGAATACATAGGAAAGATTTACCTTGAAACAAAGCACCGTCCTCGTTTTATCATTGACGAAATCGTAGAATAGAATTTTTCATAAGTAAGATAACTGGAGATTTTTTTTATGCTTTATGACATTATCATAGCTCCGATTGAAACCATAGTTCAGTGGGTTTTTCTTTTTGCAACTAAAAAATTTGCATTCCTTGGAATAGCCGGCGCAATTGCGTTTGTAAGCCTTGCAATCAATTTTCTTGCACTGCCGCTTTACAATGTTGCCGATGCACTTCAGGAAAAAGAAAGAAAGCTCTCTAAAAAACTGGAGCCTGGCGTAAAAAGAATCAAGTCGGTTTTTAAGGGTGACGAGCAGTTTATGATGCTCCAGGCCTATTACCGCGAAAATCACTATCATCCGCTTTATACGCTGAGGGCATCGCTTTCGATTCTGATAGAGATTCCGTTTTTTATCGCTGCCTATCATTTTTTAAGTCACGAGCAGGCGCTTAAGGGAATCTCATTTTTGTTTTTAAAGGATTTGGGTGCGCCTGACAGGATCTGGTCGTTTACGCTTTTTGGCCGCGAAATCTTTATAAATCTGCTTCCGATTTTGATGACGCTCATAAATCTTGTTTCAGGTGCCGTCTATTCAAAGGACGCTTCTGTCCGCGAAAAAATTCAGATTTCAGGACTTGCGGTCATTTTCCTCGTGCTTTTGTACGAATCGCCGAGCGGCCTTGTAATGTACTGGATTTTGAATAACCTTTTTTCACTTGGAAAAAACATTGTATTAAAGGCAAAGCATCCGGGAAAAATCCTTCATGCGATTCTGTCAGTGCTTTTTGCAGCGGCGGCTGTCCTGTTCTGCGTAAAGCATTCTGAAAGCTCCCTCTGGAAAAAAATCGTGATATGCATTTTTGCTTTGGGCGTTTGTGCTATTCCTTTGTTTGTAGTACTTAAAAATAAGCTTGTTGAATTTGCCGCTTTTAAATTCGGATTTAAATCTCAGCCAGATGCATCAGAATCTGACGGGCAGAAAAAAGCGCTGCTTGTATTGTCATGCATTGCGATGGCTTTGTTCGCAGGCTTTTACATTCCGTCAAGCGTTGTCTCTACAAGCTCAATTGAATTTTCTTTCTTTGGAAATTATCAGCCGCTTCTTTTTGTAAAGTCAACGCTTCTTTTCTTTTTAGGACTTTTTGCGTTCTGGCCGCTTGTAATTGCAAAGATGTTCGGGGCAAAGGTTTCTAAATGGATTTCGCTTGCTTTTTTTGTAATGACTGTATGCAGCGTGTTTAACGTATTCGTCTTTGTTCCTGATTACGGAAACCTTAACACTGTTTTCCATCTTGAAGATTCAACCGTGCTTAAGGCAAACGCAAAGCTTTACTTTATCCTTACAGCCCTGATAGTTGCATTGACATGCCTTTTCTGGTTTGTAATCAATCACACTAAAAAAACTGGAATCCTTGTAGCATTGATGGTTTCATTCTGCGCAGGAGAAACTGTGCTCAGCATAAAGAATGTTTTGTTCATCAAAAAGGACTACAATAATTACCTTGCGCTTAAGGCTGCAGAAGACAAAAAGACAGAAGACAGCGGCGATTTGTTTACGCCTGTATTTCATTTTTCAAAAGATAAAACAAATG
>CACYCX010000124.1 GCA_902772975.1 uncultured Spirochaetaceae bacterium | reverse complement strand
TATAATTCACGCGCACGACTGGTCTGCCTCACTGGCCCTTGTTCTTTTAAAGCATGTTTACCGCTATCAGGATTTTGGAAATACGGCCGGCGTAATCTCGATTCATAATCTCGGATATCAGGGACAATATTCAAAAGATTCGTTTCCGGCGCTTGGAATTGACTGGAACCTTTATTACGGTGCAAGCCTTGAGCATAACGGAGGAATCAATTTTCTTCAGGCAGGCATTTCATGCGCCGACATGGTTACAACGGTATCGCCGACTTACGCGCATGAGATTCAGACAATGGAAGGCGGCTTTGGAATGGACGGGCTCCTTAGGGTAAGAAGTGACGTCGTGCGCGGAATATTGAACGGCGCTGACCTTAAGGCATGGAACCCGGAAACAGACAAATATCTTCCGGCAAATTTCAGCGTAAAGGATTTAAAAGGCAAGGAAAAATGCAAGGCTGAATTGCAAAAGCGCTTCGGTCTTCCTGAAAATCCTGATGTTCCGGTATTCGGCATCGTAACGCGCCTCGTTGACCAGAAGGGAATCGCCGAGCTCTTTGCGCCATCATACGGCTGCATGTACAGTCTCTGCGCAAATATGAACATTCAGGTCGTCGTTCTTGGAAGCGGCGAATCATGGTGCGAAAACGAAATAAACTGCCTTCAGGGAAAGCTTCCTAATTTCAAGGCATTTATCGGATATAATGAAGGCCTGAGTCACCTGATTGAAGCAGGAAGCGATTTCTTCATCATGCCTTCAAAATACGAGCCGTGCGGACTGAATCAGATTTATTCACTTTTGTACGGAACGCTTCCGATTGTGCGGAGAACTGGCGGACTTGCTGATACAGTCGAAAACTATGATGAGGCAACTGGAAACGGAACTGGCTTTATGTTCGATGCACTTACTCCTTCTGCCGTTTATAATACCGTAGGCTGGGCTGTATATGCATATTACAACAAGAAAGAGCACATACGGAAAATGCAGCAGTGCGGAATGGTAAAGGAATTCAGCTGGGATGATTCAGCAAAACAATATGTAAAGGTTTACGAAGAAGCCTTAAGGCGGAAGTAAATTACGCGGTTTTAATTAAAATAAAATTGCCCGGAACACAAATGTGCTTCGGGCTTTTTATTTTAGAATGTAACAAGCTCGCCGTCTTTTGTGACAAACCAGTCAGAAAGCGGAAGCGGAATTTCCGGGCTGTACCAGGTAAGGCTTCCGTCCTTATTCAGAACTAAAAGCTTGTCATTGCAGGCTGTTGCTTTTGCCGGAATGGAAGCAGAGCGCTTCATTTCATATTGTTTTTTTGTCTTGATATTGGAGCACTCAAGTCCGCAGCCCGTAGTAATCGTAAAGAATCTTGGATATACAAAAAGTGCATTTGCATTTCCATCCTCAATCGGGGCTTCCAATATAAACGAAGGCTCCTGACTCTTTGAATCAAGCGTAAAGATTTTTGTTTTAGTATCAGAGCCGATTCCCGAAAGCATGATTCCATAAAGAAAATCAGTCCGGTTTGTGTCAAAGGAATTTTCTGTAAATGCAATTAAAGTGCTCTTGTTTTTCTGCGGTGCAGGCGAAGAGGCAGGAGCCGTGCCTGATTTTGAAGGCGTAGTTTTTGAAGTACCCTGCGATGTTTTTGTTTTTTTAGATTTTGATGAAGTCTGGGATGAAGAGCCCGGTGTTTGCTGCTTTGCTTCTTCATTTTTGGCTTCAGAAATCCTAGTGTTGTTTTCCCTGTATTTGGAAAGTGAATACGAAACGTTTCCTTCAATTTTTACCGGAACTGTTTCAAGTGAATCTGTGTTTACATAAAGAAGGGCAGATTCCGGCTTGCTTGAAGATGTTTTTGCAATGTAAAGGGATGTGTCGTCAAAAAGCTCGGCGTCCTGAATTCCAGAGCCTGAATAAAGCTCAGAAACAGACTGCTTGGAAAGACTTAAGAATTTTACTGATGTGTTTCCCTCAACAAAAAGAATCCCGTTCTTGCGTTCACTTTTAAAATACTTTACATGCTGAATTGGGGAAGTAGAAGTAAAGAGAATCTGCCTGTCATTTTGTTCAATGTCGTAAAGATAGATTTTATCACGACGGCTTTCAGTCCATAAAACAAGTCCTGAATCAGTATAAATCATTTTTGTAAAATTATCAGAGTTTGCAATCTTTTTTGTTTCAAGAGTTTTTTGATTGTGACTAAGAATAAAGCTTTTCGTCAGTATAAAAATATTGTCTTCATTATGAGCAACATCAATTACCTGTTCGTAAATATTATCCGAGATTTTTTCAAAATCAGCCGGGAGCTCGGTCTTTTCCTTATCAGTTGAAAAAAGATTTCCTTCAGAGGTTCCGGTAATAAAATTATTGTTCAAAAGAATTCCTTTAGAATAAAGACCGTTGTCGGCTGCCATTAAGTTCTTGTAAATAAGCGGCCCCTTTACGCCGGCTTCCGAAATCCTTATCGTAAAGATTGAGCTTGTTCTTTCATCTCCGTCGATATAATAAAGGACTTCATCAGCGCCAAGAAGCACAGGATTTTTTCCTTTGATTGTTTTTACGACTGAACCGTTTCGTGTGCTTGTAATGTAAATTGAAGAATCCTTTACGGCAGCCATAAACGCATTGTTCGCAAAAATCATCGGGCTTGTAAGATAAGGCTCCGTATTGCACTCAAGAATTTTTTTACCGTTATGTAAATCGTAAAATAAAATTTTTCCTGTGGAAGAGTAGAGCATTATGTTTTTTTCGCTCTGTGCTGTTTTTGCCCACGAAATAATTCCCGGATATCCGCTGAATTTTTCAACACGCCTTCCTGTTGCCGCATTGATAAAAACTACACCGTCAATCGAAGAAGTGGCTGCAATCAGGTAAGTTCCCTTTGCGCTGTATGAAAGCGAAAGCACTTGATTTGGAAAAGTAAAAGAATATTTTTTGGAAAGATTTTTATAATCCCATACTGAAACTCTGAAAATCATTCCGCCGTCAGTTTCGTAAACTGCGATTTCGTTCCCGTCAGGAGAAATGCAGGCGGCATTGATTTCCAGATCGCTTAGCTGAAAATGTTCACCGATTGCTGTCTCGTTTCCTGATTTCGTCCACCGTATTACAAAGCCGTCCGTTCCGGCTGTAAAAAACGAATCGCCTGATGTTTTCGGATCAGAAAATATCGCAGTTATTTTTCCCGAATGTCCCTGCTGTGAAAATCTTGCCTGGGAAAATGCAGGAAAAACTGAAGAAAATGTAAAAAGCAAAGCTAGAGAAACAAAGGCTGTAATTTTTTTCATTTTTTTATAACTCCAAATTTTGTAATGAAATATTTTATATCACTTGAAATTGCAAGCATAAATAAGAAGCCGATAATTACGACTCCTGCAATTTGAATCTTTGATTGAATTCGTGGAGGAACCTGTTTCTTGAAAATTCCTTCGATGAGTGCAAAAAGAACGATGCCGCCGTCAAGAATTGGAATCGGAAGAAGATTCATTATAAAAAGCGAAACGCTTATGAGCGCAAGAAAATCCAGTGTTGTAACAACTCCTGTCCTTACTCCGTCACTAAAGCCTTCGGTAAGATTTTCTCCCAACAGACTGCTCATCTGAGCCGGTCCTGAAACTGCATTCAATAAATTTATTCCCTTGAACAAAACGGAAAGGCTTTTTACCGCGATTCCTAGATTTTTTCCTGTGTTCTTAAATCCGGTTACTAAAGCCTTGTGTAAGGGGAGCCTTGATATTTCCCGCTCTTCAAATTCGCTTCCGCTCCGAACGCCTAAAATTCCGGTTCCGGTATCTTTGTTCAGTTTTGTGTGAACGGTAAAGCGTAAGGTTTCATCTGCGCGCTCAACTTCAATAATCAAATCTTCATCAGGGTGAATTGAAACCTCTCGGGCAATGTCATAAAAATCATTTATTATTTCGCCATTTATCTTAGTAATGCGGTCTCCAGATTGTATGCCCGCAATTCCGGCCGGGCTTTCAAATCCTTCTTCCTGCGGAATTTCAATAACCGCCGAAGGTGCGTAATATTTAAAGCCTGCCATTGCAATTATTGTATACGCGATGAATGCAAAAATTAGATTAAAAAGCGGACCTGCAAACCCAATCAGCGCACGCCTGAAAGGATTCGTTCCGTAAAAAGAATCCTTGTCCGCCGTTATCTTATCAAGCCCGGCCTCGACTGCATTCAGAAAGTCCTTTTCACCCTTCATTCCGCAATAGCCGCCGAATGGAAAAAGGGAAAGCCGTAAATCAACGCCCCTTATTTTTTTGTGAATATAAAAAGGACCCATCCCTATTGAAAATGATTCTACAGTTACTCCGCATAAGCGCGCTGCTATAAAATGGCCGAGCTCGTGGAAAAAAATAATGAATCCCAAAAGCAGGATTCCAATCAATATATTCATAAAAGCGCTCCTGCTTCTTCCCGGGCTTTCCTGTCAATTTCAAAAACATCGTCAAAGCTTTCAGGCGTTCTGGTCCAGTCTTTTTCCATTACCTTCTGCACGATTTGTGAAAGCCTTGTAAATTTAATTTTTTTGTCAATAAAAGCATGTGCCGCAATTTCATCGGCTGCATTAAATGCAATCGTATATCCGCCGGCTTTTTCGGCTGCATCAAAAGCGGTTTTTAATAACGGAAAGTCATCGTAGCGCGGCTCAAGAAACTCCATTGTCTTTCCATACAGGCTGAATTTTTCAAGGCCGCTCGGAATAATGTCCGGCCACGAAAGCGCCCCGTAAATCGGATGACGCATGTCAGGATTTGAAATCTGAGCATACATAATTCCGTCGTTTGTCCGTACAAGGGAATGTATCAGGCTTTGCGGGTGAACGACCACCTTGATTTTATCAGTACTGATTCCAAAAAGGCGGCGGGCCTCGATTACCTCAAGTCCTTTGTTTGCAAGGCTCGCGCTGTCTACAGTAATCTTAGCGCCCATCTGCCATGTAGGATGCTTCAACGCATCTTCAACAGTTACATTTTCAAGCTCGGCTTTCGTCATATTTCTGAACGGCCCGCCGCTTGCAGTTATTATTATTTCGTCAATATTTTCTTTTCCGCACTGATTTATAAGGCAGAAAATTGCAGAATGCTCTGAGTCAACAGGAATTATGTGTGCGTTATTTTTATCAGCAAGGGCTTTAATAAGCGGCCATGCCATTACGACCGTTTCTTTATTTGCAAGGGCAAGATCAATGCCGCGCTCAAGAACAAGCTTGCTCGGATATAAGCCGGCGGCTCCTGCAATTCCGTTTACGACAATGTCAGGCTTTCCCTCATCAAGAATGCGCGCTATTCCGTCCTCACCATCAGCTGACGATAGCGTTATATTTTTTTCATTCAGGCCAAATTCTTCTTTTAGCGCAAAAAGTTTTTCTTTGCTTAAATTTGCACTTATTCCGCAAAGTGTAAATTCATCACTATGTTTTCTTATTAAATCAAGCGCGCTCGTTCCGATGGAGCCGGTCGCGCCCAGTACAATTACCTTTTTCATAATTTAAGTGCGGCAAGTGCAATAAAGTAAACCGGAGCTGCAGCAAGAATTGAGTCAATTGAATCAAGTGCGCCTCCACGTCCTAAAATTACATTTCCGCTATCCTTTAATCCAGACGATCTTTTAAATACAGATTCTATTAAATCACCGACTATACCTGCAGTTGCAACAAAAAATGCCATGAGCGCTATCTGAAGGTTTCCGGCTGTTAAAATTTCATTCCAGAAAAGATTTTTTGTAATAAGCGCAATACCGATAGCTCCGATATATGCGCCGATAAATCCTGCAATGCTTTTGTTCGGACTGGCTGCAATAATTCCCCTGTTTGTTTTTCCGAATAAAACTCCTAAAAGCCATGCAACTGAATCACAGCAGAATATCATCAGGAAGAAAAGTGAAATCAATACGATTGAATTTTCTTTAACTGTAAGGCGTGATATAAACGTCATCAAAAATCCGCAGTAAAAAACAATGAAAAAGCTTGAGGCAATTTTTGTATTTGATTCATCAAAGGTTTTCTGAACAAAAATTTCATAAATTAGAAGAATAAAGAAAACTGCAAAAAATACGGCAAGCGTGTAAGAGAATGGATAATCCATAATGGCGCAGAATGCTCCTGAAAGGGGCAGCAAAAACGATAGCAGCATGAGCATTGGCTTTGGATGTAGCTTTGAGCGTACGGAAAAAATCGCATAAGCTTCGCGCGTAATCAAAAGATTAAACACAAGTATTGCAATATGAAGAGGTAGATGATTCAGGAATGAAAAAAAGACAATGCCTATTACAACCGGAATTCCAAGAAAAAATATTATAAGCCTCTGTACTGTTTTACTCAAAGCAATTTCCTCACTATTTGTTCACTCCGCCAAAACGTCTGTTTCTGCGTGAAAATTCTTCTATATTTTTTTCAAATTCGCCAGCCTGATAATCCGGCCAGAGCGTGTCGCTAAAAACAAATTCAGCATATGCTGACTGCCACAAAAGAAAATTGCTCAGTCGTTTTTCACCGCCAGTTCTTATTAAAAGGTCAACCGGTGGAAGTGAAGGCAAATCAAGCATCGATGAAAAATCATCTTCGGTCAAGGATGAAAGCTTTTGTGAATCCAAAGCAGCCGCTTTTTTTACAGCGCGCATGATTTCATCGCGGCTTCCATAATTAATTGCAAGCACTGCCGTAAGTCCCGTAAAATCCTTAGTATCGTTTCGGGCGCTTTCAATTTCCTTCTGAACATCCGGCGGAAGGCCGTCTATATTTCCGATATATTCGATTCGTATTCCGTTTTCTTTATAGAACTTAAATTCCGCGCGCAGATGGGTACGAATAAGCCCCATAAGGTAACCGACTTCTTCCTGCGTTCGTTTCCAGTTCTCGGTAGAAAAAGTGTAGAGCGTAATGTATTTTATGCCTAATTGTGAAGCTGCCTTCACAATTCTTTTTGCAGTTTCAAGTCCTTCTTTGTGACCTGCAGTGCGCGCTAGTCCGCGGTTCTGAGCCCAGCGGCCGTTACCATCCATGATAACGGCAACATGAACCGGAACGCCGGAAAGCGCCTTTTCAGAATGCTCTTCTTGCGGCATCAGTCCATTATTTCCTTTTCTTTTGCTTCATAAATCTTGTTTATTTCAGCAATAAATTTATCAGTCTGCTTCTGAAGGTCATCTTCAAGCTTTTTAAGCTCATCTTCTGTAATTTCACCGCCTTTCTGCTGCTTTTTAAGGTCTTCATTACCATCGCGGCGGATGTTGCGGATTGAAGTGCGTGAGTTTTCTGCAATCCCCTTAGCCTGCTTAACGAGTTCCTTGCGTCTTTCTGCTGTTAGCGGTGGAATTGAAATGCGGATAACTTTACCATCATTTGAAGGATTAAGTCCCAAATCAGCAAGGAGAATGCCTTTTTCAATTTCTGTAATAAGAGATTTGTCGAACGGCTGGATTACAATTGTTCTTGCTTCCGGAATTGAAACTGTAGCAACCTGGTTTAACGGTGATTTTGTTCCGTAATAGTCAACGCGTACCTTGTCAAAGATTGCGGCTGATGCACGACCTGTGCGGATTCCGTTGAATGAGTCTTTAAGAGCTGCAATTGTCTTTTCCATGCGCTCTGTGCTTGATTCGTTTGCCATAAAAATACCTTCAAATATATAAGATTTATTTTATTATTATATCACAAAAAAAAACGGTTGGAAACATAAAAATGTATTCCAACCGCGTTTTTAGCAAAAATTCAATCAGAAAAGTGCCTTATTTACCAAGAACATAGAGTGTAATCTGGCCGAATTCCAGAGTTGCTCCAACTTCTTTTCCAATCTGCTGAATCTTGTTTGCTACTGTAACCTTATCGTCCTTTACGAACATCTGGTCAACAAAGCAGATTTCTGCAAGGTGCTTTTTAATCTTTCCCTGAAGGATTCCCTGCTTAACATTTTCCGGCTTAGAAGAAACTTTCTCGTCTGCATCCATCTGAGCCTTGAAAATTTCTGTCTGCTCGTCAATATAAGCCTGCGGAACATCTTTCTGTGTGATGTATGCAGGTGTAAATGCTGCAAGGTGAAGACAACAGTCATATGCAAACTGCTTAACTGCATCTGCTGTAGAACCCTTCACGATTACTGCAGAAGCTGTCTTGTGGTCTGAGTGTACATATGTTGCTGCTGCTGCATTCTCAGGAATGTCAATAAGGGCAACCTTTGTAACTGCCATGTTTTCACGGATTTTTGTAGCAAGCTCAAGAAGAAGATCCTTGTGCTCCTGCTCAACCTGTGTGTATCCCTTTGAGAATGTGATGTCGAGAAGCTTTTCACCGAGCGCAACAAAGTCAGAGTTGTTTGCAACAAAGTCTGTTTCGCAAGTAACTTCTACGATACCAATCTTATTTCCAGTAGTGCGCACGAAAATGCGTCCTTCTGATGTAGCTCTTTCAGCTCTCTTAGCAACTGCTGCAAGACCCTTTTCCTTAAGAATCTTTGCTGCTTCAGCTGGATCGCCGTTTGCTTCAACAAGAGCCTTTTTGCATTCCATCATGCCTGCACCCGTAGATTCACGGAGTGCCTTTACGTCTGCTGCTTTAATTTCTGCCATTTTTTTTAACTCCGCGAATTATTTGTACAGTTTGTCTTCATCAACGAGAGAATCGTGACTGTCTCTTTCGTCTGCTTCGATATCCTCTTCCTTCTGCTCTGTCGGCTGATAGTTAGAGTAATCGTCAATTTCTACATCGTCATTCTTAACGGCTGCATCTGTCTGAACTGCATCATCCTCATCACCGAGAGTTTCGATAATCTTGAGGCCTGAATCATTGTCAGCTTCGATAACTGCGTTTGCAATGATTGAAGTGAAAAGTGTAATTGCGCGGATAGCGTCGTCGTTTCCTGGAATAGGGTAGTCGATTCCTTCCGGGTTGCAGTTTGTATCAACAACAGCAACGATCGGAATACCCATGCGGTGAGCTTCTGCAACAGCAATCTGCTCTTTGTGTGTATCAATAATGAAGATAGCTCCCGGGAGTTCCTTCATGTCTTTAATTCCACCAAGGTTCTTCTCGAGTTTTGCCTTTTCCTTAAGGCGCTCTGAAACTTCCTTCTTTGTAAGCTTTTCGAAAGTTCCGTCTGTTTCTTCTTTTTCGATCTTGCGAAGTCTCTGAAGTGATTTTTTGATAGTAGAGAAGTTTGTAAGCATACCGCCAAGCCAGCGGTTGTTAACATAATACATTCCGCAGCGCTCAGCTTCCTTCTGAATGGCAGCCTGTGCCTGCTTCTTTGTTCCTACAAAAAGAACTGATTTTCCTGATGAAACAATCTTGCGGATTGCTTCATAGCTTTCTTTGATTGCAGTGATTGTTTTCTGCAAATCGATGATGTGGATTCCATTGCGCTCTGCGAAGATGTACTTCTTCATGCGTGGATCCCAGCGCTTTACCTGATGTCCGAAGTGAACTCCAGACTCAAGCAGACTTTTCATGGTAACTACAGCCATGATAATCTCCTTCACCGATAAGAAACCTTATTCTGATTTCTTACCACCTGACTCTATTACTC
>CACYCX010000123.1 GCA_902772975.1 uncultured Spirochaetaceae bacterium | reverse complement strand
TTGCTTCGTGTTCGCACGCTCAGATGCGGCCGTGTCCGCCCATTGTGTTCCCGCTCCTTGAATCTTGGATTAATATCATAAAAAGGACATTTATCTCCAAACAAATTGCTTCCCCTCCGCGGACAGCGATTTAATCTTGCACAGCAAATTCAAAACACTATACACAAATCAAATTAAATACTAGAATCATAGCCGTTATGGTTACTGAAATTTCGATACGTGTGCGGCCGGAAGAAGAGGGCGACGAAAAGCTTAAGAATAAAAAATTACTTGAAGCGCTGAACACACAACTGCGCGAGAAAAATCTGAGCGCAAAAAATCAAAGCGTAGAATTTCAGTTTGTAAAAAAATCAATTGACGCGCGCCACGGACAGATAAAATTATTTTTAAAATACAAAGCCTATATCGGAGAAAAAATTGCCGACGCAAAAAATCCGCAGGACTTTAATTTCGTCCATACAGACGGCACCAAAAAAGTAATCATAGTAGGCTCAGGCCCCGCCGGATTATTTGCTGCACTCAAATTAATTGAGCACGGAATTACGCCAATAATAATCGAGCGGGGAAAAAACACAAGCTTACGAAAGCGCGACATCGCTGCAATCTCCACAAAAGGCGTAGTAGGCGCTGACAGCAATTACTGTTTTGGAGAAGGCGGGGCCGGGACATTTTCAGACGGCAAGCTTTATACCAGAAGCAATAAGCGCGGCAACATTTCGCGTATACTGAATATTTTCAATTTTTTTGGCGCCGACAAAAAAATCCTTACTGACGCCCATCCGCATATCGGAACGGACAAGCTTCCTAAAATCATAAATTCAATGCGCGACAAAATAATTGAATGCGGCGGCCAGGTTTTATTTGAAACAAAATGCATTGACTTTATCACAGAAAAAAAAGCCGCCGGTCTTACCGTAATCGGAATCAAAGCCGCCAACACACAAACAGGTCAGATTCAGGAAATCACCGCAGATTCAGTCCTGCTTGCAACAGGCCATTCCGCTTCCGACATCTATACGCTTATCGCCAAAGCTGCGCCGTTCGCGCTCCAGGCCAAAACCTTTGCAGTTGGAGTAAGAGTTGAGCACCCGCGCGAATTAATCGATTCGATTCAATATCACGGAAAGACATCGGGCCAGGAGCGCGGCGGCCTTTCGGCCGCTGAGTACCGGCTCACGGCGCAGGCAGATGGTCGAGGTGTCTACTCTTTCTGCATGTGTCCCGGCGGCTTTGTAGTGCCAAGCAGTACTGGCCCGGAAGAAATTGTAGTTAACGGAATGTCAACCGCCGCAAGAAATTCGCTATGGTCAAACGCAGCGATTGTTGTGGAAACACGCCCCGAAGATATAGAAGGGAAATTTACAGAACTCGCTAAAGCCGCCGGCTCGGAGGAATTGAAGGGCTTGTTCTTCAGAAGCGCTTTGGAGCACGAAACATTTCTTAACGGAAACGGTCAGGCCGCGCCAGCCCAGCGCCTTACGGATTTTTTAAATGGAAAGCAGTCGGCTGATTTTCCGCGTACAAGCTACACGCCGGGTATCGTATCAAGCAGACTCGACCAGTGGCTTCCAAAAAGAATTTCAAGCCGCCTTAAAACAGTATTTAATGAATTCGGAAAAAGCATGCGCGGCTTTATTACAGATCAGGCAATCCTTATAGCAAGCGAAACCCGAACCAGCACACCGGTAAGGATTTTACGCGATAAAGATTCAATGGAATGCATCGCATTAAAAAATCTGTATCCGGCAGGTGAAGGCTCGGGTTATTCGGGCGGAATTGTTTCAAGCGCAATGGACGGCGAAAACGCAGCTGCCGCAATCATTTCACGTCTGAAACAATCTTAATCTTTTTCTGACTTTAATATCACGCCTTATCAAGGGCAGAATTCATCTTTTCGATTATCATGACGATATCGTTCTCCGAAACCTGCAGGAAGCTTCTTAACGCACGAAGCGGCATCGAAGCAAGCATTGCATCAAGCATCTTATCGCTAACAGATTCCTTTGAGCTCTTTCCGCGGGACTGCTCTGAATGCATAGCAGCCTTGTAGCGGTTAATAAGCGGCGCCATGATTTCAGCCGTAATCTGATTTTCAAGAACTTCTTCAAGAACTGTATTCGGATTTACCCTGAACGGATTTTTTGATGTCGAAGTAAGATTTACCGTTGCAGAAAGCCTGATATCACGCGACGAGCTTCCAACTGAAATTTCATACTGACCTGTCGGAGCATACCAGTCGCCTGCATTTGTGCTGTAGAACGCAAACGACCTTTTATCAAGCGTAAGCTTTACGACCTTTGATTCCTTTGGAGCAAGCTCGACTTTCGCAAAGCCCTTAAGCTCCTTATCCGGGCGTGCTTCTCGTGTTCCCGTTTTTTCTGAAACATAAAGCTGAACGACTTCCTTACCGGCACGCTTTCCTGTATTCGTAACAGTGACGCTCACTTCAACTTTATCTTTGTCAGAAAATTTCTTAGAAGAAACCTTAAGCTTTGAATATTCAAATGTCGTATAGCTCAAGCCGTGTCCGAACGGGAAAAGCACATCCATTTTCTTCTTGTCATAATAACGGTAGCCGACATAAATTCCTTCCGCGTAATCCACATCGCTTCCGTTTCCCAAAAAGTTCAGGTACGACGGATTGTCTTCAAGCTTAAGCGGGAATGATTCTGCAAGCTTACCGCATGGATTTGCATTTCCAAAAAGAAGGTCAACCTGAGCCGAACCGACAGATTCGCCTGCAAGATAACTTTCGAGCACGCCCTTTACCTCGTTAATCCACGGCATCTCAATCGGTGAACCGTTATGAAGGACAACCACGATATTCTTATTCACTTTTGCAAGCTCAGAAATAAGCGCATTCTGATTTTCAGGCATCTTCATATTCGAGCGGTCATAGCCCTCGCTTTCATAGCTGTCAGGAAGACCCGCGAACACTACAACTGCCTTTGCCTTTTTCGCTTCACTTACCGCTTCCGCCAGAAGTGCCTTGTCCTGCTTTTCCTTAATGTCAAAACCCTGAACATACTTTACCTTCAATCCGGCCGCTGCTGTCGCATCAAGTGCGGATGTCACCTTCCACGTGTTGATATGCGCACTGCCGCCTCCTTCATACCGCGGCTTTTTAGCGAACGCACCGACAAACAGAATTTTGTCTGCATCTTTTTTGCTCAGTGGCAGAATATTTTTTTCGTTCTTTAAAAGCACCATCGATTCACGCGCGATTTTTGCAACTGCCTCGTGATGTGCCTTCTTATCAAAATTACCCGGAGTCTTTCCGTCAACATACTTGTAGACAATACGCAAAATCCGCTCAACTGCTTTATCCAAAACAGCCTCTTTTATTTTGCCTGATTTAACTGCCTGCACTATCTGTTTGTCGGTGCTTCCGCCGCTTGCCGGCATCTCAAGATCAAGTCCCGCCGCAAGACCTGCAACGCGGTCATTTACTGCACCCCAGTCAGAAACTACATAGCCGTCAAAGCCCCATTCCTTTCTGAGCACGTCAGTCAAAAGCCATTTGTTTTCAGAAGCAAACACGCCGTTTATCCTGTTGTACGAGCACATTACAGTATCAGGCTTTCCTTCCTTTACGGCTTTCTCGAAGGCAGGCAAATAAATTTCACGGAGCACGCGTTCGTCAGCATTACTTGAACACGACATGCGCCTGAATTCCTGGCTGTTCGCTGCAAAGTGCTTAATTGAAGTTCCGACATTTTTAGACTGAACTCCCTTTACAAAAGCAGTTGCGATTTCAGCAGTCAGATATGGGTCTTCAGAAAAATATTCAAAATTGCGTCCGCACAATGGAGAACGCTTTATATTCATGGCAGGACCTAAAATTACGGAAACATCTTCAGCAAGACATTCATCACCGATAATTTCGCCTTCCTCTTTTAAAAGCTCAGTGTCAAAAGAACAGGCAGTAAGACATCCGCTCGGAAAGCAAACTGCCTTTATGCTGTCGTTCACTCCAAGATGATCTGCGCCTCCTACATCCTGCTTACGAAGTCCGCACGGACCATCGCTTACCATTACTGACGGAATTCCGAGTCGCTCAACAGGCTTTGTATGCCAGAAGTCAAGCCCCGAACAAAGCCCTGCCTTTTCCTCGACAGTCATTTTCTTAACAAGTTCCTTGATGTTTCTTTTCATATGCTCCTTCTTTGGCCTTATTTCCAACAGGCACGGACTTTATCCATCAGCTTCATCAATTCCACAGAAGCTTCAAGCGGCATCGATTCGCTTTGTGTTTCTCCGATTCTAAGCTGACTCATGCACTCTTCGATTTCGTATTCATAACCTGTAATCTGCGGCGGCACTTTCTTTTTTTCAATCAGCTTGTCTTCGCTGTCATATGCCGAAATACTTTGTGGGTTATTTATATTTTCAACGACAATATAGCCGTTTTCTCCATAGAAAATTCCTTTGCGGTCACTACGGGCATAAATTCCGCTTGTAAGATTTGCCACGCGGCCGTCCTTGTAAAAAAGCGTAATCGTAGTCTGCCCGTCAACGCCAGTGTCTGTCATTTTAGCGCACGAAGCTATCCGCTCGATTTCGTTTCCAAAATGCATGAGCGCAAAGTTCAGCGTATAGACGCCTACATCCAAAAGCGCGCCGCCTGCCAGTTCAGGCCGCATGATGCGTTCTTTATGCGTGATGTTGTAGGAAAGGTTTGCGGTAAGCGTATGGATTTTTCCAACGACGCCGCTTGCAATCATGTCGTCAATCATTTTCCGGCTCGGCATGTAGCGGGTCCACATTGCTTCTGCGACATAAACTTTCTTCTTCTTGTTCAGTGTAACGATTTCTTCAGCCTCTTTTGCATTGAAGGTAAACGCCTTTTCGCAAAGGACTGGCTTCTGATGATTTATGCAGAGCTTCATGTGTGCGGCATGGTGCGAATGTGGTGTTGCAATGTACACAAGATTTACTGCAGGGTCATCAAGCATCTCCTCGTAGCTCCCGTACGCTTTGGGAACGCAATGCCTTTTTGCAAATGACTTTGCCTTGTCAATTGAGCGGGAAGCCACTGCATAAAGCTCAGCGTTCTTCATCCTGTTCATTGTTTCTGCCAGAGTTGAAGCGATTGTTCCAGCTCCCAGAATTCCGATTTTCATTCGCACCCCCATTATTAAGGCAAGATGTAATGACTTACTCGTAATGCCTTACATTGAAGTATATCCGCCGTCTACCGGTAAGATTACTCCAGTCACATAACTTGACGCCTGGCTTGCAAGGAAGATTGCCGCCGTATCAAGTTCACCTTCGTTTCCGTATCTGCTCAACGGAATCATTGTTTTTGCGTTCTGCTGGAAGAAATCTGAATCAAGCGTTTCTTTTGTAAGCGGCGAATAGAAATATCCAGGACAGATTGCATTCACGTTAATATTGTACTTTCCCCATTCGGCGGCAAGTCCGCGCGTAAGGTTTACTACACCGCCCTTTGCGGCATGATACGGCGAGCACGGAGCTACTTTATTGCCTACCATTCCGTACATTGAAGCGATGTTTATGATGCGGCCGTATTTTGCAGGAATCATTGCCTTTTTTGCAACTGCGCGCGATACCTTGAAGGTGCCGCCTAAATCTACATTAAGCTCGCCGTTAAACTGCTCGTCAGTAATGTCTTCGGCCGGAGCTACAGCTCCTGTTCCCGCATTGTTAATCAATATGTCGATTCTTCCGAACTTTGCAAGGATTTCGTCTGCAGCGGCATTTACTTTTTCCGTGTCTGTAATGTCGCACTGAATGGCAAGCGTTTCTACCTTATAAGTATCAGCAATCTCTTTTGCAACCTCATCGATTTTTTCCTTGCGGCGTGCAATTGCAACAATCTTTGCGCCCTGATTTGCAAGCGCCTTAGCCATCTGAACTCCAAGTCCTGTCGAACAGCCTGTAACTACAGCAACCTGCCCTGTCAAATCAAAATAATCTTTCATAATTAGAAAAGCTCCTGTGTGAATAAAATTCCGGCGGCTAATCTAAAAGGAAAATCCTTTATCCGCCTCTGTTAGCATATACTAACTTGTATTCTATTAAAAGTGAAGATTATCACTGATACGACAAGTGTATATCTTTCTACAATAATAAACCGGGCAACGCAAATTCGCAAGAAAATAGTTGATGTCTTATAGGTTTTTATTGATTTTTGAGTAAGCCAATGTTGATTTTGACATGCTCAGGAAGGTTAAGATTTTAGAGATTTACCATGCTTTAATTCCTGAATACAGTGTGAATTTTGTTCAACTGAACGGATTTTTTTCCGATAAGCATAGTATGAACAAGAAAATTTTTATTTTATCGCTTATTTTTATGGCCGGTGAATTCTGTTTTGCAGACACCATTTTTAAGTCAAATGCCGTGGCTTCGTATTATGCCGACAAATTCCACGGAAGAAAAACATCAAGCGGCGAAATTTTCAATATGCATGATTTTACAGCCGCACATAAATCACTTCCGTTTGGAACACGCCTTAAGGTAACAAACCTTGCAAACGGCGAATCAGTTACTGTTCGCGTAAATGACCGCGGACCGTTCGTTGCAGGACGCGAAATTGATTTGTCAAAGGCTGCTGCCGAAAAGCTGGACATGATCCGCACAGGTACGGCAAATGTTTCAATTACTGTACTTGATTCCAATAATCCGGGAACAAGCACTGTTGCCGCAACGCCAAAGACAGCCCCGGAAGCTAAGGGCGCGATACCTGTTTCAAACAAGGTAATCGTTACAACGGTAAATGCAGTAGTTCCGTCTGGAGCCCGAGAAGAGATTGTTACGGAAGAAGCCGCAACTGCGTATACGATTATTACGGACAAAAAATGGGATATCCAGCTAGGAAGCTTTACAGTCCGCGCCTATGCCGAAGAACTTGCACAAAAGCTCCTGCGCGAAGGCTTTACAAATGTCGTTTACCAGAAGACAAGCGCCGTTACGCGAGTCGTAATTGCAGACATCTCTACGGCTGATGTTCAGAGGATACTTGATACCCTCGATAGAAAAGGCTTTAAGGATTATTTTGTAAAAGAGCGTAAGCTTTAATGAAGGTACGCGAAGAAATACGATGCCACGGCGCCGTACAGGGAGTCGGATTCAGATTTTCTGCCGTACATATCGCGCAGGGCATCGGACTTACAGGCTGGGTTTTCAATGACTACGACGGCTCTGTGCTTATGCAGGTGCAAGGCGAAAAAGATTTAATCAACCTGATGCTGGAACGCCTCGAAAAGCAGCCTTTTATACGCATCGAAAAAATTGAGCGCACCAGTATCCCGGTTGAACGCAATGACAGCGGATTCCATGTAAGATAATTTTTTTTAAATATGAGAGAAAGGTCAAAGGTTTTGCAGCTATGGAAATGAACGTGGACTTATTCGACAGCATCATCAATACTTCACAGGACTGTGTATTCTGGAAAGATAAAAACAGGCGCTTCCTTGGAGTTAATCAGGCTTTTTTAGATTACTACGGATTTAAATCTGCCGACGTTCTGATTGGAAAAAACGATGAAGACATGGGATGGCACTCTGATCCTGATCCGTTCATGCAGGATGAGCTTCGTGTCCTCTCCGGAAAATCAACATATAAAGTTCAGGGTAAATGCATTATCCGAGGTGAAGAAAGAGACATCATCGCTTCAAAACGCCCTCTATATATTGGAAACGAAATAGTCGGTCTTGTAGGAAGCTTTACGGACATCACAGATGTAATCCGCCGGAAGGAAAAAAATGACGGCTCGCAGGTTCTTTACACAATCGACAAGCTCCGCAAATACAGCTTCTTTGACAAAATCATTGATGAAGTAAACCTTGAGCAGATTCTGGATCCGCTCACAGGAATTTTAAACCGTTCCTATGCAATGAAATTTGTTCGCTTCCTCATTGCACAGAAAATTCCTTTTACATTTTCAATAATCGATCTGGACAACTTTAAACACATAAACGACACATACGGACACTCGGCAGGAGACAAAGTTCTTGCAACAGTTTCCAAGAGCCTTGCGGAATTTACAGACGGTTATGCACTTGCAGGAAGATTCGGCGGTGACGAGCTTTTACTGATAGACTTAAAAAACATAGCGACAAAAGATAAAACTGAATTCTTTGAAAACCTCTACGGCACATCTAACGTTTTGCGAAAAGAAGTCTTCTTTGAAAACGGAGGGGCTTTCGTTACAGGAACATCAGGCTGCGCTTCATTCCCGGAAGATTCTGACAATTTCACACACCTGTTCGGCCTGATTGACAAAATGCTCTACCTAGGCAAAAACATGGGGCGAAACTGCTACAAGATTTACGAGGACGAAAAGCACAAGTATGTTGAAATCCGCAAGATAGCAAAAAACGGCATCTTCAAGAACATGTACAAACTGCGCACCGACATAGAATATGAAAAAGAATTCGAAAGCAAACTTGAAAAAATCATGCCGCAGCTAGCAGAAATTTTACACATCACCGATTTTTATTATGTTGATTCAAACGGAAAAATGCATGCTGTCCTGGACAAAAAATTCACGGCCGATGCTTCTGACCTGTCAAACATAATGGAAGAGGATTTGCTCTCTCAGGGCTCGCTGGACTTAATAAAAAAGCACTCCCCGAAATTCTACAAGACACTTGAAGAAAAAGGCTTTGAGTCTGTTTTAATTTCCCGAATCCGCAAGGAAGATAAAATAAAAGGTTACCTTGTGTGTGCCGTAAACCGAAGCCTAAGAATCTGGCAGGAAAATGAATGCGCAATTCTTTATTACCTTGCAGAACTTTTGGCCGATGAAACGGTTTGATTTATAATAAAACTATATTTCTCCCCCCCATTCCACACACAAAAAAAAGGGCCATCCGTTATCGGACAGCCCTTGCGTGCTAAAATGCAGCCTTTAATATTTTATTTAATAGAGCCTTCAACCATTCCCTTGATGATGTACTTCTGCGCAAAGATGAACAGAATAATAACCGGGAGCATTGCAAGCAGAGTTGAAGTCAAAATCAAATCCCACTGCTTTACATATGAGCCGACAAAGCCCATAACCGCAATCGGAAGCGTACGAATCTTTCCTGCCTGTCCTAAAAGGAGCGACGGCAAAAGATAGTCGTTCCAAATCCAGATGCCGTTCAAAATAAGAACTGTTACCTGAATCGGCTGCAAAAGAGGAAATACAACACGCGTAAAAATTCCTTCAGTAGTACAGCCGTCAATTACCGCCGCTTCCTCAAGTTCAAGAGGGATTCCCTTGATAAATCCATGGAGGATAAAAACTGTCATCGAGCAGCCAAAGCCGATGTATGCAAAAACAGTTCCCTTATACGACTGCAACATGGCAATTCCCGTAAACTTTGAAAGTGTCCTGAACCACGAAAGCACCGGGAGCATAACTACCTGGAACGGAATAACCATTGCGGCTACCAGCAGATAGAAAATAAAGTTCGCCCATTTTGTGTGATTTCTTTCAAGAACCCACGCCGACATTGAAGCAAAGCCAACTATCGTTACAAGCGAAATTACCGTAATTACAACTGAATCAAAAAAGCTTTTCCAGTAATTCATGTTCGGGCTGTTGATTACCTTTGCCATGTTTTCAAAAAGCTTGCCCCAGTTCTGCGGAAGAGAGAGAGGACTTCTGATAATCTGGTCAGCCGGCTTTCCTGCATTTATAAGCATGATGAAAAACGGAAACAGGACTACAAGAAAAAGTATAAGCGCAACGAATTCCAATATCTTATTTTTTGTACGGTCAAGACTCATTACATTTCCTCCTCGTGGCTTTTACTGATGCTTACCTGCAGCATTGAAATAACCGCAAGAATTACAAAGAATACAACCGCCTTTGCCTGAGCAAGTGCCCACTTATTTCTGGTGATTGCAGTTTTATAAATATTCAGCGCCTGAAGTTCAGTTCCGTTGATTGGCGTACCGAACGCAACCTTTGACGGACCGCCGTTTGTAAGCGCATAGTTCAAATCAAACTGCTTGAACGAATTAACAAGCGTAAGGAAGATGCAGATTGTAAACGCATGAGAAATCATCGGGATGATGATTGAAGACATACGCTTCCAGCCGCTCGCGCCGTCAATCTTTGCGGCCTCAAGCACATTTGTCGGGATGCCCTGAAGCGCAGTCACATAAATCATCATTATGTAACCGGCATACTGCCAGGTACTTACTATAATCAAAGCGGCAATAGCGCCGTTTGTTGTATTTAAAAGTGACTGCACATCCGCTATTCCCATTCCTCTTGCTACCGAGGTAATAAAATAGTTGAACACGAACTGCCACAAATATCCAAGAACAATTCCACCAATCAAGTTTGGTACAAAGAAGCCGGCGCGATAAAGATTTGCGCCTTTTAATTTCTGAGTTACCAGAAGCGACAGGAAAAATGCCACAACATTTACGATTACTACATTTATAATCGAAAATGCAAAAGTCATTATGATTGAGTTCAAATAATCTGGCGCCTTCAAGAATTCAGTATAATTTGCAAGGCCCACGAATTTTGTAAATTTAGAACCATTCCAGTCTGTAAATGAATAGAACACACCGAATACAAACGGTATTAAAATCGTAAATACAAACGGGATCATAATCGGAAGCAGGAACAGAACATTTATGATGCTCTTATGCTTCATCGTCGGAAAATTATAAAAACCAAAAGCAATAATTAAAAGTCCCGCTGCCAGAAATGCACCTCTAAAAAGAAGTATTCCGTCAATATCGCGGGCTCTCATCGGATAAGCCTGAGCACACAAAATCAGAGCAAACACAGTAACAGCAAGTCCTGATGCCCAGCATATAAGCGAAACTGTTTTCTTTAATGATATATTCTCTTTCATCGGAACCTCAAAAAAAAGCAGGTGGCGAAAAATTTATTCCGTCACCTGCAGTACCGGCTCAGTTATTAGAGCGACGGTATTTTAGCAACAGCAGCTGTTACCTGTTCAACAAACTGCTCTTTAGTAATTTTCTTGTTTGCAAGAAGCTCATAGATCGGACCAAGTGTATCCTGTCCAAATCCATCAGGCATCTTGAACTGTTCCCAAGGATATGTCTTTCCGCGTGAAACATAATCGGCTACAGATGCAGAGAACGGTGTAGAAGGCTTAAGTGTATCTGATGAGTATGGAGAAATGCATGACATTTTGTTGATGCGTGCATCACGTCCTTCCGGGCTCAAAGCGAATGCGTTCAAGAAAGCCTTTGCTTCCTCAACATTTCCGTCCTTGTAAACAACCCACCATGAAGGAGCTCCAACCTGGATTCCATCGATTGTAGCGCTTGAGAATGCGTGTGGTGCAAATGCCATCTTGAATGTTGCGCCAGTCTGTGCAATTGAAGGATCAACCCAGTTTCCCTGATGGAGGAATACTGTCTTCTGATCTGCAAATGCCTGAAGCTGCTGGTCGTAATTTCCAGATGTAAGGATAGTCGGATCTGAGTAATCAAAAATGAGCTTTACATAGTCAGCAAATTCTGAAAGGCGTGCCTTATCAACCTTTCCCTTGAGAAGGTCGTCAATTACATGATGATCTCCGTTTGCAAGTCCAGCTGAAAGATATACGCCGAAGTTGTGGTTTCCTGTTACCCAAGTAAGTCCACCTGCAATGCTTGAACCCATTGAAACTACTGCGTTAATTCCAAGCTCTTTCTTCATTGAATTGAGCTTTTCGAATGCAGCACGGTATGCGTCAATGTTTGTGAGTGAAGCCGGATCAATTCCTGCCTTTGCAAGAAGATCAGCGTTGTATGCCATTCCGTAGCCTTCAACTGCATATGGGAAGCCGTAAACATGGCCGCCGTCTGTGTAAGCAGCTGCTGTATCAGAAGCCCACTTTTCACCATCGAGCGCAATTACATCGTCCTTCCATACTGCGAAGTGTCCCGGACCTTCGATTACGAAAATATCAGGCATGTTGTCAGAAGCCTTATATCCTTTAAGAACACCCTGATTGTCTGCACCGCCACCAACTGATTCAATGTCAACGTGAACGCCAGTCTGTGCCTCATATACCTTTGCATAATCTTTAAGCTGCTGGTCAATTTCAACCTTGATGTTAAAAACTCTGATAGATTTCTTTTTTGAAGAACCGCCTTTTCCGCAGCTTGCAAGAGAAAGCGCCATAACAACAGCAGCCGCAGCCGCCATTACCTGTTTTTTCATAATTCCTCCTATGAAAACTTTTTTTTGTTAAAAGATTCGGTGTTTTCGGAAGTCAGAAATCAATTTTCCGCAAATCCGAAGTGCAAGAACACCGTTTATGGTTTTAATGATACAACAGTGTTTTTCAGTTGTCAAAATAAAAATTTTCAAAAATCATACTATATTTATATTTTATAGGCGTTTTTGCGAAGAAAGTACTAATTTTATGATAATATAAGACTATAATTTGATATGAATATGAAAATTTTCCAAAAAAGCGGCTGCACAGGGGCCGAACATGCGGCTGTTCAGCCCCTGTTTTAAAATAAAAAAGGCAGGCGCTATGAATTAAGCTTCATAAATCACCTGCCTGCAATTTTCAGGGTAAACTTTAATTTAAGTATGCCGCGTCCTTATGTTACACCAGATAAGACGAGCCTGAAGAAGGACTCTGGAAGCCTTCGTTTGTAGCTGCCTTTTCTGCTGCTGCGTAAGCTGCCGCGTCCTCCATCTCTTCTTCTGAGCGCGGAGCCTGATCGAAAGAAGGTTCTGCTGCTTCCGGCGCCTCTGAAGTTCCGTCTTCCTTCTGACGTGAATAGCTTACAGAAAGCTTGCGGCCGCGATAGTCGTAACCGTTAAGGCTGTTGATAGCCTTGTCCGCATCTTCTGAAAAGAGCTGGATGAATGAATAGTTGGCAAGAACGCGGATATCGCCGATTCTGTCGCGGTCAAGGCCTGCAACGCTTACTAAAAGCCCGACCAAATCACGCGGGTATACGCGGCGGTTTCTTCCAATGCCAACGAATATTGTTGTAGCGAGCTCCGGATCGATTGTTACATGCGGATGCGGAGCGCGGTTTCTTTCTTCCTGAGAAGCAGTCTGTGATGCCGGTGCTTCATTTTTCCTGAAATCTGAGCGGCGGCTGTCCTTTGAAAAATCGCGGCGTCCCATATACGGACGGCGTCCATGTCCTGTTGCCAACTTCAAAAGGTATGCGGCTACATAGCCTCTTAATGTTAACGGAACATTCTTCTTAAACACTTTTTTTAACTGTGAAAGAACTTCTACATCTTCTTCTGTCTTTACCTGCTGAACAGATGCCTTAAGAAATTCTGCAATCTGATTCATATCAATTTCGTTGTTGTCTCTTCTGAATGACATACATTTTCTCCCGTAAATTCCATGCTTAACGACATGTTTAAATAAAAAATAATTTAATTTTCTGCAAACAGGTTCGCTACAAAACCCGAACCAAGCTTCTCAAATCCGGCCCTGTCTAACAGATGCGCCATAGATTCTGGAATAAAAGTATTTGCAATAATAACCCAGTGCATGCCGTGTTCTTTTAACTTAGATAGTGCAAGCAACAGCAATTCCTTGCCTATTCCCAAACCACGGTATTGCTCAAGAACAAAAAAGCCTGTAATCAAGACAGTCTTTTCTGAACAGGACGGGCATTTTGCACAAACGACACAGCCTGCAAATTCATCTGACACGGTACGACAAATAAAGCCGCTTTCTGACTGCGAAGTACCATAGTTAAACTGATTTAACAAAACTTCTGTAACAGCACCCTTGATTTCCGGTGTCCATTCCGAACATTCTGTATCTGCAATTGATGCCAAATATCCTGATACCGATTCCCTGTCCCTGGAAGAATCGTATTCAAAAAACTCAAAGTCATCCCGGACTAAATCTTCAACATCTTCTGTTTCGTAATCAAGCTTTTCAAGTCCCCAGATTTCCCTTAATGAGTTGTACCATTGGCTTACATAGATCTGAAACTGCTTATTCTTAAAATAGTGCCATCTACGCAAGACTTCAGGATAGTCTTTAAGTACATTTTTAAATCCCCTGAACACCCCCTTTCCGGAATGCAATACAGTCTGAAGGTCATTATACGCCATAGGTGAATGAAGCGAATTTACAAACGCTTCCATAAGGGCAAAACCATCTGCAGAATTCCAACCGGGAATTGAATAATACAGGTCTTCGTCCGCTTCAATTGAATCAGTTTTCTCAATCAGAGTCCCGTTTTTTGCATCAACAAGAAAAGATTTGTCCTGGTTTTCCAGGGACTTTATGATTGAATCCATCAGAGCATCAGTCAGTTCAAAGACCATGCTCTAATTTTATCACAAGTAATACCGTCTTTCAATTGAAAATTCGCTACATTGAAAAATTGCGTTATTTGATTGCTTCAAGTTCCTTGCGCGAAGTTACGATTGAGCCGATAAGTCCGTATTTTACGGCTTCTTCAGCATTGAGCCAGTAATCGCGGTTTGTATCTTTTTCTACCTGTGCAAACTTCTTTCCAGTCTGTTCTGAAATTATCTGGTTGATTTCCTTCTTTGTCTTTGCCATTTCTTCGGCCTGAATCTGAAGGTCAGTCGCAACTCCACGAGCCTCAACAAGCGGCTGGTGAATCAGGTATGAGCTGTGTGCAAAACCTACGCGGCGCTCTTTTGGCACTGCAAGAAGGATAAGCGAAGCAGCACTTGCAATAAGTCCGTTTCCGATTGTGATGACCGGCGAATTTACAAAGCGGATCATATCAAAAATCGCAAATCCGGCACTTACATCGCCTCCAGGTGAATCTATGTAAACATAAATCGGGTCTTTGCTGTCTGCCTCAAGAACTAAAAGCTGTTTATTGATTTTTTCGGCAAGCTCCTTGTTAATTTCGCCTGAAAGCAAAATCTGTCTTGTCTTAATGAATTTTTCTGCAACTGTGTCCAGCTTTTCTTCTTTCTTAGAATCTTCCTTACTCAATTTAATCTCCTAGGTGATGCAGAATGCACCAAATATCCTTAAATATCTATATCATAGAATATACTGAAATATCCGCCTGCCGTCAATTTTTAATCCGCGCGCACACATACATAATAAATTAATATCAAGGAAAAACCTCCAGCCGGAGACGTGAGGCTCCTGTTTTTTTTCCGTCGCTGGAACCCGCCATTATAATCCGCATTTTTATTATGAAATATTTCCAATTACTTATTTTCAAGGCGCTTGGCTTCATCCCAGAATTTATCCATCTCTGCAAGCTTGCCTTTTTCCATTGCTATTCCTTCCTCGGCCATGCGTTTTTCCACATGCGTAAAGCGGCGGTAGAACTTGCTGTTTGTACGGCTCAGCGCTACTTCCGGGTCAACGCCGTAATGGCGCGCATAATTTACAACTGCAAAAAGCAGGTCGCCTATTTCTTCTTCAAGATGAAGCTGCGCATCATTAAGCTTTTCAGGCGCGCCCTTTGTGAACGCCTCCGCCGGCTTGATTGCGTCATCCAGCTTGTTTGCAGAATCGGGCTTGTTTGCGCTATCTGGCGGGTTGGTACCATCAGGCAGGCTTGCACTGCGCCTCTCGCTTTCCAGAACGCAGGCGGCCTCCTTTACCTCTTCCAGCTCCTCAAAAACCTTTGCAAGAATGTCTGACGCATTGTCCCAGTCAAAGCCCTTCTTGGCCGCCTTTTTCTGATATTTGAACGCCTTCAAAAGCGGCGGGAATCCGGCAGGAACTTCATCTAATATAGAAGAATGCTTCCGTCCTTCGACCGATTCCTTTATCCTGTCCCACTGGCTCAAGACCGCCGCGCTATCGGTTGCGGTAACAGTTACGGCAGCCTGCCCTTCGCTTTCCGGGAATACATGCGGATGCCGGCGAATCAGCTTGTCCACAAGCTCATCAATCGAATCGGAAACCTTAAAATCTCCGCGTTGCTCATGCATGTACGCAATCATTGCCGCATTCAAAAATACATCGCCTAATTCTTCCTTTGCGTGCGGTGCATCTTCAGCACTTATTGCATCAACAGCCTCGAACGCTTCTTCAATCAAATCACGACGCATTGAAAGCGGAGTCTGTTCCCTGTCCCACGGACATCCGTCAGGCGCGCGGAGAATTCTGATTGTCTCATAAAGGCGGCTGAACGCATTTGCAGTCCGCTCTTCATCAGAAGCACCTCCACGACGAGCCAATACTGATTTTTTATCAAAAACTTTATCTTCCATATTTTTATCACGCCTCCAGTTACCGCAGTCTCCAGTCTTTATACCGAATTTATTATTTATTTCAAATCAAGCATTTCATTATTGAACACATGATCAATTTTTCCAATCGAACCAAAAAGCCAGCCAAGCTTATCACTGTAAAGATTTATTTCTGCCAGGCAGACATCTGAATATTTTGAACCATTGTATTCACTTTCAAAACTACCGATGAAAGTAAAATAATAGAGATTAAAAACCTGATAATTAAGGCAGTCGTCTTTAAATATTACCCGTTCGGCTCCGCCATAATATTTAGAAATTCGATTATTTTTTTTATACATTTCCATATTTTCAGCATATCCGTTTATAACCGCCATTTTGCTGCAGCTGATTTCATGAACGGATTTTTCAAGCTGCGGATTAAAATTCTGCTGATACAAATTGTAAATATTAAAGCCAAGGCATTCGTTTGATTTTTTATACTGCTCTTTAGAAATACACCAGCTTGTTTCGCCCTTACCGTCAAAGGCACTCAACAATGAATAGCGAAGCGGTATTTTTTCATCAAACAAAAAATCCTTAAACCTCATGTTTGTAATATCTGACAAATCATCAACCAATTCATCTATAAAATATATATCTTCAAATTTTTCAGGCATCAGATAAAGTGCAAGCTCATGCTCTTCAATTTCGCTTTCAATATATTTCAATCCATGAAAATTTGATTTTGTATTGATCTCAATTTTTTTTCTGACATTGATTTCGTAGACAAGAAGCCTTCCGTCATCACGCTGCCTGAAATAATAATCTTCAAACTGAATTTCAGGATAATCCAGATTCACATATCCAAACCTGCATCTTGCAAACGGTTTGATCAAATCTCCTTTTTTAACAAACAAAAGCTGACCTGCATAATCATTGCACAAATCGCCAAACTCATCTTCGGTAAGGGCTTTGTTTTTATAGACACAGGTCAAAACCTTTTCAAGATTCGGAGAATAAAAAAGCCTTAAGATTTCAAAATCGCCTGCTTTTTCAGAATAAAGCCTGAACTTACAGTCCTTTGTAAAAGTATGATAGCCGTCATCTAAATCATCCCTAAAACCAACGGATTCTTTATAATCTTCGTAATTAAGCTCTGTTAATTTTTCCCAGCTGTGAAAGCAGATGCCTTTTAATTCAGGAGCCTGGGCAAAACAAAAACCGGCACAAAAAAATAAAATTATTAAAGCAGCCTTTTTCATTCTACCTTTTTCTTTCCCCATTCAGGAAGCAGCCGCTGCGGATCGGAGGCAAGCAGTACCTTTCCTAAAAGCACGGCGGCCGCATCAAATGCAAGCGACATCGTGATTGACTCATCCTTTGAAAAAGTGCTCAGGACATAATTTGCAATATCCTTTCCGTCAGGGCGGCCGATTCCAAATCTGAGGCGCCAGAAATCAGCAGTGCCTAAAACCGCTTTTGTAGAACGGAGCCCGTTATGACCTGCAAGCCCGCCCGACCATTTAAGGCTGTATGTTCCCGGAGGAAGCTCAAGCTCATCGTGAACAACAAGAATTTCTTCCGGCTTGATTTTAAAAAACTGGGCGAGCTTTCCGATACTTTCTCCTGAAAGGTTCATGTAAGTTTCGGGCTTAAGAAAATATATTTTATCAACGGGCTCCTTAGGCGAAACAAGGCGGCCTTCTTTGTTCAAAAGAGCCGGGATTGTCTGTTCTGCGGCTGCAAGAAATTCACTGTAAGAAAGCACGGCGTACTGTCCGGAAAATTTCTGCTGCCATGAAAGCCTGTTATAAAAAGGAAGCGCAGAAGCAAAAAGCCACGCCGTGTTGTGCCGCGTCTTTTCGTACTCCGCTCCGTAATTTCCCAAAAAAGCAACTAATCGTATCATACGCAAATTATAGCAAATTTTTTATTTATGTCACAGATTTGTCAAAAATTTAATCCAAAATAAAGTATCATAATGATGGCAGAAATGTTATCATTTATGAGAATCCGGAGATTACAGTTTTAATTAGGGGAAAAGTTTGAAAAAAAATTACAGAATCGTAAATGCTTTTGTGCTCACCACAATCACGCTTTTTATTAAAAGCACAAATCTTTATGCGCAGGAAGCTTCAGAGAAAATCACTCTTGATGTTGAAAAAGCCGTTGAGCTTGCTCTTGAAAACAACATTTCAGTAAAGCAAAGTGAACTCAAGCTTAAGACGGCACGACGAAACAAAAACACTTCCTGGAACAGCGTAAGCCCGAGCGTTTCTCTTGGGGCAGGTCTTTCCAAATCAAACAAAGATTTTGACGACAACTATTCAACTTATGTTTCGGGGAAAATAAATTTATCGCTTTCAGGAAACATTTACTCGAACATCAGGACAGCGCTTTTAAATTACGAGGCAGGCGAAATAAATTACGAGACGACCTGCCGTACCGTTGAGAAAAATGTACGGAGCGCCTTCTACCAGATTTTATATTTGAACGACAAGGTTAAGCTTCAGGAATCAAGCATAGAGACAGCAAAAAATCAGTACGAGTCAAACCTTGCAAAATACAGGCAGGGCGCAATCAGCCAGCTCGATGTTCTGACAAGCCGCGTTGATTACGAAAAGCAGAAGCCTGCACTGGAAAGCGCAATTTCAAGCCGTGACAATGCACTTGCTCAATTCAAACAGATTACAGGCATTCCGCAATCGAATGAGATTGAGCTTACAGGCTCGCTTGATGACGTGCTCTCGCTAAAAGAAATTACGCTTGAAGGAATTCAGGCGGCCAGTCCCGAACTAAAGGCACTGGAAAAAAATCTTGAAATTGCAAAAGCAGCCGTATGGTCAAACAGGATGACGGCATACAGTCCGGTAATTTCGGCCGGATGGTCATACCAGCCTACAAAGTCAAAAGCGGCCGCCGCCAGGGAGCCGACTGACTGGATTGATAACGGCGCGCTCTCGCTTTCGGTAACGATTCCGCTTGATGGAATTCTTCCGTGGTCAAAGAATCAGGTGGCAGTACAGAACTCAAGAGACACCGTCAAGGATTACGAGCTCCAGATTAAGGACAAGAAAACTTCAATCGAAGTTCAGAATCAGAGCAGTCTCAGGAACATCAGCCAGCACATTTCTTCAATCGAATCGCTTAAGGCAAGCATAGAGCTGGCAGAGCAGACATACAACATGACGCGCGAAGCATACAGCAGGGGCTCAAGGGATTTTCTTGCACTTCAATCTGCATCCAATTCACTTGAAACCGCGCGCCTGAATTTAAAATCAGAAGCGTATTCATTAATGACGGAAATTCTTTCACTTGAATATAACCTTGGCGTTCCGTTCGGAACACTACTCGCAAAATAGGAGACTAAAATGAAAAGAACAGGAAAGACAGCACTCATTGCACTCATCTCGCTTATCGCAATTATCGGAACAGGTGCATATACAGTACATCACATTACGCATAGCAGCGCAGGCGGATTTGGAAAAGGAAAGCGCGGTCCAAACGGCGACACGGTTTTCAGCGTAAAGACTCAGGTGATTCAAAAGCAGACATTACACGCCTATGTGATTGCAAACGGCGAAATTGAATCACAGAATTCAGTTTCAGTATTTCCTGATAAAGCCGGAAAAATTATCTCGACAGAAGTAATGCTCGGTTCAACAGTAAAGCGCGGAGACATAATCGCATATGTAGACCCGAGTCAGCCTGGTGAGCGTTACCAGAAAAGCCCTGTCTACGCTCCGATTTCGGGAAGCATCATCAGCACTCCCCTTAAAAACGGAACGACAGTTACAACATCAAAAGAAATTACCCAGATTGGCGACATCACTAATTTACAGGTAGCGGCAGATATTCCTGAGCGCTATGTAAGCGTATTGAAGACAGGGCTCAAGGCGTTCGTTACAGTCGAGGCATATCCCGATGTGCAGTTCGCGGCAACTGTTATCCGCGTCTCTCCTGTAGTTGATGCTACCAGCCGCACCAAACAAATCATCCTTTCATTCGATAAAAAAGATTCGCGTGTAAATGCAGGTATGTTTGGAAAAGTAATTCTCTTTACGGAAGACTACACTGGTGAACTTACGATGCCGCTCGATTCCCTCATCGAAAAGGACGACATATACTACGCCTTTGTAATCAAGCCGGACATGACCGCAGAACGCCGCCAGGTTACACTTGGAAAAAGCGTCGACGGAATTACGCAGATTCTTTCAGGCTTGTATGAAGGCGAGACAGTCGTAACTCAGGGACAGACAACTCTTTCCGAAGGAGCAAAAGTCCGCGACATCACAAACAGCAGTGCAGGCAGCAATAACAGCAACGGAGTAAAAAAATGAGCGTTACAAAAAAGACACTTGAACACCCTGTCCTCACGCTGATTGTTTTTATACTTCTTGGCGTAATGGGCGTGTTCACAATCAAGAATGTTGCGATTGACTTGTTCCCGGATGTGGACAGCCCTTACATTACCATCCGCACAACATACACGAACGCCGGCCCTGAGTCAGTCGAAAAATCGATTACAAAAATTCTGGAGGGCCAGCTCGTTTCGGTAAGCGGCCTTAAGAACATAACATCAACTTCTTCCGAGGGCTCTTCGTCTATCCTGCTTGAATTCAACTACGGCACAGACCTGGACGAAGCAACAAATGATGTACGCGACAAAATAAGCCGCGTTACCCGAAGCCTTCCTGATGATGCAGGCACTCCGACGATTTTCAAAATGGACAGCGGTGCAATGCCAATCATGCGCCTTGCAGTCCGCGGAAACCGTTCAAATGATGACTTAAAATTAATCGCTGAAGATCAGATTGTAGATTTATTCGAGCAGATTAACGGAGTTGCAGAAGCAGCAGTATACGGCGGACGCCAGAAAATTATCCGCGCAGACATTTCGCAGAACAGGCTCGCGGCTTATGGGCTTACGATGACGGCAGTTACTTCTGCGCTTGCCAAACAGAATCTTGAGCTTGGCGGCGGAAAAATTACGGAAGGAACTCACGATTACACAATCCGTACAACAGGTGAATTTTCTTCAATCGAAGAAATCAACAATACGATTATCGCAGAAAAAAACGGATACAATGTCCGCCTCTGTGATATTGGAAATGCATACATGGGATACAAGGACAAGACAAGCGATGTCCTCATTAACGGAGAGCCGGGAATTTATGTAAGCATCACAAAGCAGTCCGGAAAAAACACCGTAAATGTTGCAAAGGCAGTGCGTCAGAAAATCCCGGAGGTTGAAGCAGTTCTTCCTTCCGACGTAAGTCTTGAAATTATCCGCGACCAGTCAGATTCAATTAACGACACAATCAACACTCTGCTTGAATCTGCTTACACCGGACTTATCCTTGCAGTCGTAATTCTTTTCCTGTTCTTAAAATCAGGAAAGTCAACATTGATAATTGCAATCTCAATTCCGCTTTCGATTGTCATCACGCTTTTATGCATGAGCTTTGCGGGAATTACGCTGAACATGATGACGCTTACAGGTTTGATTCTTGGAATCGGTATGATAGTCGATGCGTCAATCGTTATGATAGAAAACATTTATGTCTATCGCTCGCGAGGCGCAAAGGCAAAGGTTGCCGCCGTACTCGGTTCATCAGAAATGATTATGTCTGTCGTATCTGGAAACCTCACTACAATCTGTGTTTTCCTTCCGTTCCTTTTCTTCCTTAAAGATCTGGAAATGATGGGACAGATGTTCAAGGGAATTATCTTTACTGTTGTAATCGCGCTTGTATCTTCACTTTTTGTAGCAGTATTTCTGGTTCCGGTTCTTGCAGGAAAATTCCTTCCGCTTACAGACAGAAACGAAAATCCGGTAAAGTTTGCGCCTCTTAAGAAATTCTACGAGCTGCTTGATGTACCGCTCGCTGCCATTACAAAAATATACAGACGCATTCTGGATAAGGCATTACGCTATCGAGCCGCGACCGTCATTATATGTGTGGCGCTTTTTATATGCTCGCTCCTGTTAGTTCCGACGCTGCGCTTTAACATGATGAATCTGGGAAAGGACGACAGCGTAACATTAAACGTTACGCTCCCTAACGGAACAACGCTTGCTGAAACTGAATCGATTATGAATACGCTGCAGCAAATCTGTTTTGACGAGATACAGGGATATAAAACGATAGTTACTTCTATCGGATCATCAGGTCGCGGCGGGGCTGTTAGTTACAAAGGCGCAATACAAATTAACCTGCCAGAATCGGCGCTACAGATAGACACAAGCGACACGATTCAGAAAAAGCTTCGCACTCACTTCAACGATTTTACTGACGCGCGCTTTTCGTTCGGACAGGGCTATGCACGCCAGATGACCGGAAGCAACTTTGTATTAAAAGTCCGCACCGATGATTTGGACTGCGCGCTTGATTTATCAAACCAGATCCGCGCGCTGCTGGAGACAATTCCAGATATCGGCGAGGTTACGATTGATACGGAAGAAGGACTTCCCGAAGTTGAAATTCTTATCGACAGACAGCGCGCTTATTCTTTCGGCGTTGACGTTCAGACTGTTGCCAAAGAAATCAACTACGCGATTAACGGCGTAAGCTCAACAACATACCGCCAGGCCGGAAAAGAATATGACGTCGTAATCCTCTATCAGAAATCTGACCGCCAGAATGTTTCTAATCTTGAGCAGATTTATGTTAAGGGAACAAACGGCATGGTAAGCGTCGCTAATTTTGCGGAAGTAAGGAAAGGCCTTGGTCCTGTTTCAATCAAACGCGAAAACCAGACACGCGTCGTTGCAATAAGCGCAGACAATATCGGAATGCGTAACGACACCGATGTCGTAAAGGACATCAAGACGCTTATGTCAGAAAACATAATCTTACCGGAAGGCGTAACCGTAATTTATGAGGGAAGCTGGAAGGATTCCGAGGATCAGAAGCGGACTTATTCGCTGATTGCGCTTATGGCAATAATCTTAGTATTCGGCGTTATGGCCGGAACTTACGAAAGCTTTAAGGCGCCGATCATCAATCTGTGCACGATTCCGTTCCTTACGATTGGCGTCGTGTTCATTTACAAGCTTACAAATCAGGCATTCAGCATGACGGGTGCGGTCGGTTTGATTATGCTTGTCGGCATCGTAGTAAATAACGGAATCATTTTAGTTGACTACACGAACCTTCTGATTGACCGCGGATACAAAATGCACGAGGCCTGTCTTGAAGCCGGAGCAAGCCGCCTGCGCCCTGTCCTTATGACGACGCTTACGACAATCCTTGGAATGCTCCCGATGTGCTTTACGAACAGCGGAAGCTCAAGCATGGTTCAACCGATTGGAGTTGCGGTAACAGGCGGCCTTACAAGCTCGACCTTTATTACGCTTTTCTTCATCCCGGTTTTGTACTCGCTTATGATGAAGGAAAAGAAAGTCAACCGGAGCAAAATCCGCGTTTTCCTTGAAGGTCTTTCAACAGGCAAAAAGCACAAGAAGGACAAATCTGAAAAGAAAGACAAAACTGCAGAAAACTAAACGGAGGAAAAAATGTACAGGGCAGAAATAATTGCAAATCAATCCGTGCAGGATGACATAATCGAGCTTATCGAAGAGCACATTCCGTCGGTGCTTTATACGCTGATTCCTCTTGCTCACGGCCGTGGAAAAAGCGGAAGCAAGCTGGGAACTTCATCCTGGCCCGAAACGAATTTCGTTTTGTTCGCTTATATCGAAAAGGACGATGCACCTAAGCTTAAGGCTGTAATCGAAGCGGTAAAAAAGCGGTTTCCGCGCGAAGGAATCAAGCTGTTTTTTACAAAAGCAAAGCGGCTTGAAAAAATCTAGCACGGAGTAATTCAACTCAAATCAGAAAAAGCAATCAGACAAAAAAAATAAGGCGCCTTGTTAAATCAAGACGCCTTTTTTATCAAGCAATTTGGTTATCCCAGGAATACCTGTCCCTGACCGTCAATCGCAAGAATCGACTTGCATTCTGAACAGCGGAATCGTCCGGCACGAGTAGCCTTAAGCTTTTTCTGGCAAACCGGACAAGAAAATACCTTAGGAAACAATGAAGATGCATCAGAAGAACCAGACTTGAAGAAAGAAACTGCCTCTTCGGTAGATGCCTTGATATTAAAAAACTGTGAGAATCCAAGCAGTTGGAAAACTTCATAAACCTTCGGCTGAATTTCAAGCAGAACAATATCGCCGCCCTGTGGCTTTACCATTTTAAGGAAAGCAGTAAACGAACCGATACCAGTTGATGAAACATAGTTCAGTGCAGAGCAGTTAAAAATCAAATTAACAAAGCCTGCTTCCACAACCTTTGCGATTCTTTTCTGAAAAAAAGCTGAATTATATGTGTCTACGTAGCCGTTAAGTATAATGCAAAGACAATTTGGAACCTCTTCAATTTTGCTCAAAGAAATCCGCAAGCTGTCGTCTTTTTCATCATTAAAGCCTGGAACAAGCGTATTATTATTGACCATACTTCTCCTCTAAATTCCACCCACCTTATAGTATATGATATACCAAAAATTACTAATATGTCAAATAATATAGTAAAAACTCGAAAAACACGCTATATTGGCAGAATGAATCTGAAAAATATATGCATAATTCTCGATCGCCCTGACGAAAGCCGCAATATTGGAGCCGCCTGTCGTGCAATGGCAAATAATGGAATATCCTGCCTTAGAATTATCGGAAAAAAAGAAGATTATGATGAGGAGAGAGTGCGAATTCTTTCGATTCACGCCTATAATCTCTGGCAAAACGCCCAGTTTTTCAATTCAATTACAGAAGCAACCGCAGACTGCACTGTTTCGGCCGCCACAACGAGAAGAAAAGGCAAAAAGCGCAAGGGAAAGCTGTTTTTCCCGGAAGAATTTGCCATGCATGCAGACAGGATTTCAGATAACGCAAAGGTCGCCATTGTTTTCGGGAACGAGCGAACGGGGCTTACTGACGAAGAAGTTGACGAATGTACGATGGCGGTCACGATTCCGTCATGTGATGATTTTCCTTCACTTAACCTTTCCCATGCAGTCCAGATTATGTGCTACCATATTTTCCGCGCGCAGAATAAGGAACGCAACGGCTATACTCCGATAAATCTTGAGCGCCTCGGTTCAACTGTGAACACGATTGCAGACAAGCTTTCGGATATCGGCTTTTTTTCGATTACAGGAAGAGATGACATGGAGCGCTTCTGGAAGGAAGTTTTGTCGCGCGCTTCATTATCAGAAGGCGAAGCTCAATATATAGAAAAAATTTTCACAAAGGCAGCCGGTCTTTCCAAGCGGAAGACTGCCGGAATCGACAACAGCCACAAATAATGCCGCCTCGAAGCGCCTCTAACAATCCGGGCAGCTTTATTCCAGATTCCACGACTATTCCAGAACGAGCTCCGGAGTTATCACGCCTGTTTCCCGCGATAAAAGGCATGCCCTTGAAATCGTGCTTTCCAGCTGCCTGATATTTCCCGGCCAGTCAGATTTTTCCAGCAAAACGGACGCTTCGTTAGTAAGCCTGAAAGCAATTTTGAACTTGATTTCTTCCTTTTTTAAGAAATGCTCTGCAAGCACAATTATGTCTTCCCTTCTTGACCTGAGAGGCGGAAATTCTATCGGGAATCCTGCAATGCGCCAGTATAAATCATCACGGAATTTCTTCTGATGAACCATCTCAATCAAATTGGCATTTGTAGCAAGTAAAATCCTCGCCTCGCTTTTACGCTCCTTATCTTCTCCGACGCGTCTGTATAATCCTCGCTCGATTACGCGCAAAAGCTTTCCCTGAACGTCAAAGGGCAGCTCGGCTATTTCGTCAAGGAAGATTGTTCCAGCGCCGGCCGCCCCAAAAAAACCCGGTCGATCAATCGCATCTGTAAAGGCTCCCTTTACGCTTCCGAACAGCGCGCTTTCAGAAAGGTCTGGCGGAATTACAGCCATGTTCACTTCGATAAAAGGATTTTGCCTTCGGGAAGAAAGTCTGTGTACCGTTCTGGCCGCCAGACTTTTTCCGGTGCCGCTCTCTCCTAAAAAAAGCAGACGGCATTCTGTATCAGCTATTTTATTTAAAGTACTTTTTATTTTTTGAACGGCACCGGAAACACCGATAATTTCTTCGGTCGCGGATATTGTACCATTAGAGCCTGACGCCGTATTACCGGAACCTGATACCGCCATATATGTGCTATCAGATATTGATTCCGCTACAGTATCTGACATTGTGCCACCAGAAAAGTTGTTTGCGCGCGAAAAGATTGTGCTGTTTTTTTGGGGCGGCAGATTTGCAAACGCCTCAACATCGTCGAGCGCAAAAGGGATGTTCAAGCGGAAAACATTTTTTTCAGGATAAAAGAGCTTAAACTGTTCGCGGGATAAATCAGGTGCAACTACACCGATGCAGGGAAATCTGGACAAAAGGAGCTCCCAGCAGTTATCGCGTGCAAGATGGACGGCCGCTTTTAAATCAATTACTGCGCAATTACAGAAAGTGTTTTCAAGGAAATCGGGCACTTCATCAAAAACAGTTACCGAGTACCTTTTTTCAAGAATAAACCTGCAGAATTCCAGACAGCTTTTTTCACAAAAACAAACTGCGATTGAACAACTTTTTATGATTTGGTACATTCAAAAAATTATTTATATTTTTTGAAAAGCCGATACCAGACTAAAATCAGATTATAATATAAAAATGGAAAAAGCAAGAAAATTTTAAACGGATTCCTGATTATTTCGCTCCAGATTTCAAGTCCTTTATCAAATGTAGATTCCTTTACGCGCTTGATGTGTTCAGAAAAAATTCCGATTGCGTCGTGATAATAAAGGAAGATGCTCGACTTAAAGCGGTTGCGTCTGTTGAATGACCAGCAGTCTTTTTCCTTTACGCCGTCACTTACAAGTACAAGCGAAGGTGAAGCTTTGTAGATTGCCTGAACGATGTCGTCTTCAATTGAACGCGGATAATAGCCCACATAGCGGCCGACAAGACTTAAGCCCGGAAACGTTTTGCGGACATTCCCCTGTGCTTTCTGCAATGTCTTTTTCTTTCCGCCGAGCATGTAAAGCGTTTTGTAATGTGAATCCAGAACTGAAAGGATGTCGATTACGGCTGTAAACGGATTGTAGCGGACCGGGACTTCTTTTTTGAGGAACGCCGCGCCCCGGATTATGCTTTTTGAAACAGGAAGAATAAGGTCGGCATTTTTTACGCATTCAGCAAACGCACCTTTCTGGCGGGCTTTTAAAAGTCCCCATACAGAAAGAAAAATTATCTGCTTTGTTCCGGGACGCGCTAAAAGCTCAAGGATTGCAGTCTCAAGATTTTCGCGCGTACAGATATCAACAGGAACGCCGATTACATTTATTCTTTCCACACCCATATTCTCACCTCATCAAAAATTATTGCAAAAAATTATCTATTGCAGATTGAACAGCCGCAATCCCGTAAAGCGCCGCAGTTTCACAGCGAAGGATATTTACATTAAAATGCACGGCGCCAAATCCGTTCTGTACCAGAAGCGCATATTCCTCAGGACTGATTCCACCCTCGCATCCTACGGCAACCGCAATCTTTTTCAAATCGCACAAGTCGTCCGCGTTCCCGGATTTACAGGCATCTCCAGCTTTTCCACAAAGTGCTTCCTTCAATCCGCCTGCTCCATCAGTGCGCTCGTAAAGCACGACGGCGGCGCTTTGTTTTATTCCGGCTTTATCTTTATCTGCATCATCGGCAATTCCAGCAGTTTCTGATTTCCAGAACTCAAGCGCCGCCTCGAGCGTCATCGGCTCAGTAAGCCGCGTTTCATTTATGGCGCCGCTTTGCTGCATTGCCTCACGAATAATGCGCGAATACCTGTCACGGCGGCTTCCTTCCTTATTGCCAGAAGACGCAAGGCTTTTTTCACTTCCGGCCTGAGTATATTTTCCCAGAACCGGCACGATGCACGAAACGCCGCACTCAACCGCCTGCCTTACGATAAGCTCCATTTTCTGCGGCTTAGGCACAAACTGGAAAAGATAAATCTCAGGCCTCTCACAAGAAGCAGGAATATTTTTTGCCGTCTGATCTTCAATTGAATCAGCAGGAGACGCGCATTTTTGAAGCACAAGCTTTTTTGTCCTGTCATCAATCGTGCATACAGTCATTCCGATTCTTCCGGACGGAGAACGAACTGTTACCATATCGCCCGGCTTAATACGGAGAACCTGCCGCATGTAACGGAAATCCTTTCCGCTTATTTCGATGAGGCCCTTTGAATCAGGTTCAACAGAAACTACAAGCTGCCTCATTTGCCTTCTTTGTCTTCAGCTTTAACTTCCTGCTGCAATTCCTTGAGTGTCTTTGTAGACTTTACAAGCTTTTCAAAATCACCGCTGTTAATGATGTCGATTGCCGCATTAAGCTGAATGTCAAAATCAGTATCGTAAATCAGACGGCCTTTTGTACGATAAACTTGTACGCGGATAAGGCGTCTTAAAACCCTCAGTTCAATATCACACTGCTTCTGAAGCTCAAGCGCGTATGCTGTAATCTGCTTTTCATCCATATTCGGATGTTCTTCGACATATTTTGAAATAACATCTTCTTCTGAAAGCTTGAGCAATGCCTTTGTCTGCTCGTCAGTATATTTTGATTCAAGGAGAATTTCTTTGTCCGGTGGAATTCCGATTTTATCGATATTCGTATCGCTCGGAGTATAATAGCGGGCAACAGTAATTTTAATTCCATCATTTTTTGAAAGCGACGCTACCTGCTGAACAGAACCCTTTCCGTATGTGCGCTCACCAACAAGATATGCCCTGTGATAATCCTTGAGCGCGCCGGAAAGAATTTCAGATGCACTTGCCGAGCCGCCGTTAATCAAGATTACGATAGGAATTTTCTTGTCTACAATCGTTTTTTCTTTATGAGCAATCTCAACTCTTGTCTCTTTTGCAAGGCGGCTCTTTGTCGAAACAATCGGGCCTTCATCAATAAACATATCCGCAATCTCAGCGGCGCTATTTAAAAGTCCGCCCGGATTGTTCCTTAAGTCAATGACAATTCCATTGCAGTTATTTGCGTTAAACAATTCAAGCGCTTCTTTTGTCCTTACTACAGTTTCAGGAGTAAACTGAATCAGGCGCACATAGCCGATTTTATTTATGATTGCGCTTTCAACGGTAGGAACTTCGATTAACGCCCTGATTAATGTCCGCTTGAATGTAACTGTTTTTCCGCGGAGAAC
>CACYCX010000122.1 GCA_902772975.1 uncultured Spirochaetaceae bacterium | reverse complement strand
TTCAGGATTATTGCCGCATTCACGACAAGCATGTAATTCAGGAAGCAAAGGCAAAGCTTCCGACAGACTTTGGTGACTTTGATATTTACGGCTATGTTGATGACATCACAGGCGAGCATCATGTTGCGCTTGTAAAAGGTGATTTGGGAAGCGGCGAGAACGTTCTGTGCCGCGTTCATTCTGAATGCCTTACAGGCGATGTATTCGGCTCAAGGCGCTGTGATTGCGGACCGCAGCTTCACGCGGCGATGAAACGCATTTCAGAAAACGGAAGCGGCGTTCTTCTTTACATGAGGCAGGAAGGTCGCGGCATCGGATTAATCAATAAGCTTAAAACTTATATGCTTCAGGAAAACGGATACGATACTGTTGAAGCAAACATCAAGCTTGGCTTTAAGCCTGACTTACGCGAATACTGGATTGGCGCACAGATTCTCCGCGACCTGGGAATTAAGTCACTCAAACTTTTAACGAACAACCCGGACAAGATTTACGGTCTTGACGGATTCGGGCTTAAGGTTACGGAACGCCTTCCGATTGAAATCGAGCCGCAAAAATACGACAGGTTTTATTTAAAGACAAAAAAAGAAAAAATGGGCCACATTTTTTCACACATAGATATAAACTAATCAAGGAGAATATTATGAATCTTATCGAAGGAAAACTGGTTGCCCCTGAGGGAGCAAAAATTGGAATCGTTGCATCACGCTTTAACGAAATCATCGTAAACAAGCTTCTTGGCGGAGCAGTAGACGGACTTGTTCGTCACGGCGTAAAGGAAGAGAACATCACAGCCGTCTGGGTTCCCGGTGCATTTGAAATTCCTGTAATCGCAGACAAAATGGCAGCAAGCGGAAAGTACGATGCAGTCATCTGTGTTGGTGCTGTAATCCGCGGCTCAACATCACACTACGATTATGTATGCAATGAAGTTTCAAAGGGCGTTGCTCAGGCCGGAATGAAAAACGGCGTTCCTGTTTTGTTCGGCGTAATCACAACAGAAAACATCGAGCAGGCTATCGAGCGTGCAGGTTCAAAGGCCGGAAACAAAGGCTATGATTGTGCTCTTGGTGCAATCGAAATGATTAACGTAATGAAGCAGCTTTAAAATAATTTTTGATTTTTGCAAAATGCATTTTAAGTCCGTAATATTTGCAGAGCTTATTGCAGTCCTTCTCCTTGCTTCGTGCCAGACTTTTTCTGTACCGCAGTATAAAATTCCGGAAGAAGAAAATATTGAAGGCACAGTAAGAATCGTGCAGATATCGGACTTTCATTCAAATGATTTTGGCAAAAACGAAAAGCCGCTTATCGAAAAAATCAATTCGCTTGAACCAGACCTGATAGTGTTTACAGGCGATATTTTTGAATACAAATTCCAGCGCGAAAAAACAATCGGGAACATCGTCCTTTTACTGGACGGAATAAAGGATTCCGCCCCAATTTATTTTGTAGCCGGAAACCACGAATATTATTACGGCCACGAATGCGAAGACGCAATCCTGATTGAAAACGCAGGCGGGAAAATTTTATTTGATGAGGCGGTCGCGCTGGATACTGAAAGCGGCGTGATAATACTTGCCGGATTATTCGATCCGCTTTTTGATTTGACAAAAGCCGAGCGGCTTGAAATCAAGCGGAGCGACAACCGCGGAAAATATTTTACCCGCCTGAAATTGCTGGCACAAAAAACAGCCGCCTTAAAAAAGCAGAAAATATCTGAAGGGAAAAAAATCATTTCAACAGTGCTGCTTGCTCACCGTCCTGAATATATTGAAGAATATAAAAAATATGATTTTGACCTTATTCTTTCAGGACACGCGCACGGCGGACAAGTGCGGCTTCCGTGGACGCAAAACGGCTTGTACGCACCGGGACAGGGATTTTTTCCAAAGTATTCAGGCGGGCATTTTGTATTTGGGGATGCAGGTGAAAGCGGCAATCAGAAAATTGATTTTATTATAAGCCGCGGACTTTCGTATCAGGTGCCTGATTTTCCGCGCATCTTCAACAAGAGCGAGATTGTGGTAATCGACTTAAACATTAAGAAGGAAAAGCAAAATTGAAAAGCAACCGTTCATTTATAATTATATTCGCATCACTTTTTTTACTTACTTTTTTTTCATGTGTCCGCGGCGAAAGGCAGAACGTTACATGGCAAAAATACCGCTACAAGGATTACGACGGCTTTTTGTATATTTCAAATTCAAATGACATTTTAACCGTAAACATCGTTGCAGTTTTTGCAGGAATTGAAGCCCAGATAAAAATGACGCATGAATGCACAAGAGAGCAGTTTGAAAACATAAAGGAAAAGCTTTTGGAATACGATGCGGAATATGTAGGCGAAGTCGATAAAGTTGACACCAAAAATTATCCGGATCTTTCTGGCTACATATCGCTTGTACTTTCCTACGACGACATTCATGCCATATGGCAGGAGTTCGGGCTTGAAGAAAAATACGAAGACTGATTACCGGAAAGTTTCAAATTATCTTCGGAAAATTGCGTTGCCGGAAAGCTGGTCAGTTGAAATGTATTTTATCATTTCAGGATTTCTCTGGCAGTAAAGGATTGCCGCATCGTTATAATCTTCCCACGAAGAAGTAAACAGAACCTGCATGCCGTCCATTTTTGCAAAATCAGTCGGAAGCAGGAAATTATAATCGATGTCATTTTCGATAAAGTAATCGTGAACATTCGCAACTGTCTTATCAAGAATAAAGCCGAGAGCCGTTGAGCAGACAAATTTATATTTCCGGTCAAAATTAAATTCGCCCTTATTATTTTTAATGCGCTTTATCCGCTGCCTGTAAGTGCGTCCTGACCTGTTTCCTTTTGAGCTCAAACGGTAAACCGTATCAAACGCGATTTCAAAATTCTTTCCTGAATCATACTTAAGGCAGTCTCTTTCCGAAAGCTTTTCTACAAAAGTCTTTAAATTATTGTATTCGCTTTGGGTGACCTTCATCGCAAATGTAGTCTGAAGTGAATAGCGCTCATCGCAGGTAACCATGTATTCATTTGTAGAAAGATTCGTACACTGCTCTATCTTGAAATTCGGGCGAGCCCAGAGAGTAAGTCCGTAAAAATTATCTGACAAGTCAAAGCCGATTGAAATATGACTTCCCGTAAATTCATTTGTATCAACTGAATTCAGGCATGACTGAAGGACAGCACCAACTGACGGCTTTATGTACTTAGGATTGTAGAGCCTGAAAAAGACATACGAATCTGTATCATTGATTTTTGGAGAATTTCCATCATCATAAAATACAAAAAGATCTTCCTTCAGGGAATCTGCTGTATTACGGTTATGTGCTACTCTTGTACTTCTACAGCCTGTAACTGAAAAGAACAATAAAGTAAAAATTAAGATAGAAAACTTTCTTTTCACGCTATTTTTTCCTTTGATTTTTTCAATAACAGACAGAAGAATAGCACATTTTTTATTTTGTGAAAATAGGGGTCATTTTTTTTATTTATTTGCCTGTAAGCTCTTCCGCTTTTTTCCGAACTTCATCGTAAAGCAAAGCAGGATTATCCTTGTTCTTCGTAATGATTCTGACAAAGACGCTTCCTGCAACGATCGCTTCAACATATTCTGAAAGAGCCCGTGCCTGTTTTCCTTCTGAAATTCCAAAGCCGCCGTAAACCTTGCTTCCACCGGCACCTACATTTTTCAGGAACGAAAGCGTTGACTCATCAATCAAAGTATCAGTTCCGGTAATTCCAGTACGGAGAGCCGCGTAAATATAAGGGAAGCCGGCGCGCGCAAGTTTTTCAAGACGCTCCGGTGACATTGATGGAGCTGCCACCGGAATATTTTCCATTCCGTTTTTACGGCACGCTTCAGTAAGTCCCTCATCATTATCAAACGGCAGGTCGGGGATTATCATTCCGTTCACTCCTGCTTCCGAAGCTTTTTTACAGAATTCAAAAACTCCAGGCGTGTAAACAAGCGAACCGTAGCTCATAAGATAAATTTTCACTTCAGGAAATTCCTTATGAAGCCTTGAGATGAACGAAAGCCCGTCAGCTGTTTTAAATCCGCGCGAAAGCACTTCCGTACAGGCAGTCTGAATTGCAGGACCGTCTGCGCTCGGATCACTGAACGGAAGCTGGATTTCAAGAATATCTGCGCCGCCTTCAACAAGAGCGCGTGCCGCAGTAAATGCAATTTCATCAGTCGGGTAGCCAGCAACAAGATGGCTCATAAGTTTTATTTTTGGCATGTCATCACCTTCGCTTCGTGAATATCAGTTTCGTTATTAAGCCGTTCCAGCTCTGATTCAAGGAACTGCTTCCATTCTGTCTTGCGGAATACAGGACAGGTAATAAAAATATCCTTGTCGCCGCGGCCGCTCATATTTACGATTATCGCCTTGTCTTTGGGCATAGTCGGTGCAAGCTTGATTGCAGCGGCGCCCGCATGAGCGCTTTCCATCGCAAAGAGAACTCCTTCGTTACGGGCAAAAAACTTTACGGCATCAAGCGCTTCGTTATCGCGGGCGTATGTAAATTCAACGCGGCCGCTTTTTCCCAAAGAAGCAAGCTGCGGCCCGATTCCGCAATAATCAAGGCCGGCGGAAATTGAACGCGTCGGAAGCGCCTGTCCGTCACTGTCCAGCAAAAAGCGCGACTTATATCCCTGAAGGATTCCTTCGCGTGAAGCATTGCCGGACATACGGATTGCGTTTTCGCCGATACCATCTCCGATACCGCCGGCTTCGACTCCGATAAGGCGCGGCGAATCTTTATCGATGAAGGGCGCGAAAAAGCCCATTGAATTTGAACCGCCGCCTACACAGGCAATCATCGCCGCAACATCAAGATTACGTTCTGCGGCCTGACGCTCAACTTCGCGCCCGATTACGCTCTGGAATTCGCGCACCATATCCGGGAAAGGAGCCGGCCCCAGGGCGCTGCCCAAAACATAATGCGTTGTGTCAGGATTTGCGGCCCAATCGCGCATTGCTTCGTTAACTGCATCCTTGAGGGTCCGGGTGCCGCTTGTTACTGGATGAACCTTTGCACCATACAGCTCCATTGCGGCAACATTAGGCTGCTGGCGCCTTACATCGACTTCGCCCATATAGACGATGCATTCAAGACCGAGTTTTGCGCAGGCTGCCGCAGTTGCAACACCGTGCTGTCCGGCTCCGGTTTCTGCTATTATTCTTTTTTTGCCCATGCGTTTGGCAAGGAGGCACTGCCCTATCGCATTATTGATTTTGTGTGCGCCTGTATTTGCAAGTCCTTCAAGCTTTATGTAAATCTGAGCGCCGCCCAGGATTTTTGTAGCGGCTTCTGCATACAAAAGCGGGGTTTCGCGACCTATGTAATCGCGCTGGATTGTTTCAAGCTCCTTTATAAAAGAAGGGTCTTTCATTGCTTCTTTAAAAGTTTTTTCAAGTTCATCAAGCGGGCGGCGTAAAACCTCCGCCACATACTTTCCGCCGAAATCATCAAAAAATCCGTTATCAGAATAATTCATGTTTTTCTACCTTTAGTTTCTATTTATAGAAACATTATATAATTACATTGCGTTTCTGTCAATAGAATCATCAATAAATTATATTATTCTTAAAAAATTTCCATGACCGTGTCGGTATCACGGCCATGTGTCAATAGAAACATTCATTTTTTCTTCAATAATTTTCCATGATTTTATATTCGCCGAGATTGATTTTCTGTTCGAGCGTGTCAACTGTCATCGGCTTACCAAAACGGAAGCCCTGAAGTTTTTGGCAGCCAATCTCTTTAAGAAAGACTTCCGCCTCTTCTGTTTCAACACCCTCAGTCAGCGTCTGCATTCCAAGCTGTTCTGCAAGAGTAATTATATTTTTAAGGAGAGTTTTTGCTTTT